>NZ_AP014510.1:0-312516 GCF_000828675.1 Thermotoga profunda AZM34c06
ATGAGAGAGAAAATAATCGAATCATTAAAATCCAAATTGAATCGAAGAGTGTGGGAAAGTTGGTTTGGAACATTCGATATTAAAGAAATAGATACAGATCATGTGGTCTTCCAAGTCGGGAATTTGTTCATCAGAGATTGGCTTGAAAAGAAATATGGCTCTCTGATATCAAAGACATTGCGTGAAGTGTTTGGAAAACATGTGAGTTTCCAGATAGATTACGCTCCAACTCAATCTCAGGAAGAATCCAAGCAAGATGAGCCTCTGGTGAAAAAAAGACCTTTGGTCCTCACACCTTTAAATCCCATTCTAACTTTTGAAAACTTCGTCGTTGGACCAAATAATATGTTTGCTTACAGCACTTCACTCGAAGTAGCCAAAAACCCAGGAAAGTACAATCCTTTGTTTTTGTATGGTGGAGTTGGTCTTGGAAAAACACATTTAGTACAGGCAATTGGCCATTATTTGTTCAAAAATGAACCCGACTTGAGAGTAATATATCTGACCAGTGAGAGATTCTTGAATGAACTCGTTGACTCAATCAAAAAGAACAAAGTACAGGAATTCAGAGAAAGATTCCGAAATAAAATCGATATTTTATTGCTCGATGATGTGCAGTTCTTGATCGGAAAATCCGGGATACAAACAGAACTATTCCATACTTTCAATGAGCTGTACAATTCAGGTAAACAAATCGTTGTCTGTTCTGATCGCGATCCTCAGCAACTTGAAAAATTCCAAGACAGACTCATATCAAGATTTCAAATGGGTGTCGTTGCCAAGATAGAAAAACCAGATGAAGAAACCTGCTTTAAAATAGCAAATAAAATGGTTCAACTTGAAGGAACTCAATTGAAAGAGGACGTCCTAAGATTAGTTGCAAACCATTTCTCAGACAATTTGAGAAGACTACGTGGAGCACTGATAAAGCTCATAATGTACCAACAGATTTCGAACGAAATAGTAGATGTCCAGAAGGCAACAGAATTGCTTTCTGTAGCATCTCTTCAAGCGAAAAAAACTCTTCCAGAGGAAAAACTCATCGATGCATTGTGTAAAATCTTTGGAGTGACCCAACAAGAAGTTCTTGGTAAAGGTAGAAAGCAAACCGTCACGAACGCAAGACAGATAGGGATGTTCATCGCAAAAAATCACTTTGGGCTTTCACTCAGACAAGTTGCAGAATTGTTCAATAGATCACACCCAACCGTTTCACACACAATACAGAAAGTAGAAGAATTAGTTGTCAGCGGAAACATCGCTGTGAAAAACCAGATTGACCAAGTGATTAAATATTTAACAGACAAAGTTTCAAATCAATCTGTTTAAATCTAATTTCAACTCATTACCTTTATAACCCACTCACAACATATCAAGAAAAACCACTAAATGTTTTTTGTGGTATCATTTATTTGTATACCGATCAAAAACTGAGGTGAATCGTGTGAAATTAACCACCGATATACCACTTGAATCATTTGTGAAAATATTCAACCAAATGAACCATCTGGAGTACAAAAACTTCATAAGACACTCCCTTCAGGTTGCAAAGCTAACGAGAAAACTGGTAGATACATTGAATCTTCCCATAGATCTCGATTGTGCCTATCTTGCTGGGGTGTTACACGATGTGGGACTTGTTATAAAGGCATCAGTTGAAAATTACGAGCTCTTTGTAGATATGTTTAGGAAGGTACCAGATCTTGAAAAAATAGTCTTAACCTTTGATAAAGCAGATCAACATCCACTTTTATCTTATAAAATTAGTTCTTTAATAAAACCTCTATGTCCATCATGCGCAAAAGGCATACTCTATCATCACACCCCATATCAAAAAATCCCCGAAGCAGATAGTCAGGCTATCTATCTTGCAAACTGTATCAAAACTGCAGATACCATATCCCTGGTTTACATGAAGCACGAACAAGGAGAAATGACAGTCGATTTACTTGAAGAAATGATAGAATCTGTTCAAAAAAGTTTTGGTATATTAGAGGAAATTAAGGTAACTTCATTAGAGATCTTGCAAGATTATAAATTAATATGCGAATTACTCGACGATGAAAACAGATTCAACTCTCAAAAATCATTAACCTTGGAGGAATTTGAACACGCTGCGCGCGTTTTGGCAACACTACTTGATTTGAGAAGTCCTTATACGAGAAATCACACCTTTGTTGTCGCAAAATTTGCCAAGGCGATCGCTTTAGAAATGATGACAGAAGAAGATGCCAGATTGATGAGCGTAGCCGCACTCTTGCATGACTTGGGAAAGCTCAAAACACCTTTGAATATTTTACATAAAAAAGAAAGACTGGATGAAAGAGAATTCATCATAATGAAAAGACACGTCGTAGATACTTACAGAATTCTGGAAAATTCGGGGCTCACGAACATCGCAAAAATTTCTGCTTCTCACCACGAAAGATTAGATGGGACAGGTTATCCAACTGGGTTGAAGGAAAACCAGACTTCGATCTATCAGAAAATAATCCAAGTCTGTGATGTATTTTCTGCGTTAGTAGAACATAGGCCATACAGAGAGAGAATGGAAGTTAAAGATGCCCTTTCAGTTATCGAGAAAGATGTGATGAATAAAAAATTGGATAAAATAGTATATGACAAATTGAAAGAACTTGTTAAAAACGGACTTTCAACAGAAGATTTGATCTTTCGCAATGCACTTGAGGAATTGTTCGGTTTGAATTTCGATGAGATCAAACACACAATGAGTTTTTCTTCGACTGAGGAGGGATAATCTGTGAAGGGCTTTGTTGTAAATGCCTGGTTTCAGACCTGGAGTAAACTTTTTGGTTCTGACATCATAAGAAAACTGAGAGAAAAACACGGTCTTGATCCCGATAAAGTCTACAGTCCCATCGATGATCTGTCAGATAATATCCCAATAGAAATCTCAAAAGACCTTGCCTCCATAAAGGGTTTGAATTATGATGATCTGTGGTACAAAACGGGAAGAGAAAATCTCAAAACTTTCTTTGAACATTACCCAGAGTATTTCAAAAAGTCAGGTTTTCTCTCCTTCATGTCAGCAATGGATGCGGTGCACAGAGTTCTCACAAAAAGAATCAAAGGCGCTACACCTCCAAGGGTTTTCTTCAAACTCAAAAGCAACACTAAAGCCGTTATCAGATATCAATCGCGTAGAAATTTCAAGAAATATTTCCTTGGTTTGATGGATTCGGCCTCAGAGTTTTTCAACGATCCCATAAAATACAAGATCGTTTCTGAAGGTACTACAGATGGGCAGAATTATTTTGAAATCGAAGTTGAAGCTACCAAGAGTTACGGAAACTTTGAAAAGATAAAGACCGTGATAGGTCTTGGAGTTGGATTTATCAAGTCATTAGTGCCAGTTTATGTTTTAATGTTACCAATCTACACATTCGCTATAACCTTGCTTTCTTTTATGTTCATTCCTTCAAATATTTATGTTAAGTCATTTATAAGTGCAATCGGTGTCTTTGTACTCTCTTTCATAGGTATGAATGGATTTAAAAAAGGTGTCAGAGCTGTAGACGACGCTATTCAGTCAGTTGCAAAGAAAGATCTCGATAATCCAACATCAATAGATGGAATAAAGGAATTCTCAGATCTTTCGCAATCACTTGCAAGAGCTGTTGATAATATTAAAGAAGTCTTTCTGGCAATATCTGGAGATGTTCAGGAGATAAATTCGTATTCTGAAAAAGTCATAACCGCGGTCAATGCAATGAGAGAACAACTCGATACAATGGGTTCACTCTCGAATGAGATAGCCAACACCGCTGTTCAAATAAGTAATGACACAGAGAGAATATCAAATGCCGTCAGTTCAAATGTTGAGACGATAACTTCGATTATCTCTGAACAGACTCAGATAATCAACTCTTTAAACGAAGCTGTTTCTTTGATAGTAAACTCCGCAAACAACGTGGAGCAATCTGCAGATGGTATCGTCAAGATGAGCGAGAGATTCTCAATGCTGGTAGAAGAAGGAAAAGAACTTCAAAATCAAGCAAGCCTTATCATGGAAGTAGCTTCTACTGTTTCAAGCATCGCAGAGCAAACAAATCTTTTGGCATTGAATGCGGCAATAGAAGCGGCACGAAGCGGAGAAGCAGGAAGAGGTTTTGCAGTTGTCGCAGACGAAATAAGAAAACTTGCCGAAGAGAGTAGAGCATCTGCTGCAAAGATCTCAGAATTTCTTGGCTCGATCACTTCTGGTATCGAAAAACTCGGGAAAACTATACAATCTGAATTCAGTGAGATGAAAGAACAATCAAGAAGATTGCTCGAAAGTTCCGAAAGAAATAAAGAATCCAGTAATGTCATATCATCTATTTCACAAAAACTCAACACACTCATAGAAACCCTGAACGACCAGGCCGGTAAACTCAACAGCATCACCAACAGCATACAAAACTTGCTCGCAATATCTGAAGAGAGCTCTGCAACAGCAGAAGAAATAAGTTCTTCAATCCAAAACTTCTTTGCACAGTTGAAGGTCGTTCTGGATAGTGTTAATGAGACTGTGAAATTGCTGACTGTGATAAAAGAAAACTTTGAGGGCATGAAGTTGTGATTTGGTTCACCAAAAAATCAAAATGAGGATTTTTATGGAGGGAAGGATATGAACCTTCTTGAAAACATACCTTATAGCGATGAGCAAATGGGTAGAAGAAAAATTGTAGATCAAAAACATCTTCTGATAATGCAAATCGCCCTAAAGCCAGGACAAAGCGTTCCCGAACACAAAGCCAATTCAAATGTTCATTTGCTTGTCTTAAAAGGGAGTATAACTGTTACACTGAACAATATGACTGCAAAACTCAAAGAGGGCGATTTATTACCGATTGAATATCAAACACCAATGTCTATCAAAAACAATGGTGATGAAAACGCGACATTCCTTGTGATAAAAACACCCAACCCAAGTGAAATGGAAAAATAAAAAGCGGGCTCTCGCCCGCTTTAACTTTATAGAGTTATAGGCATCACTGGGACTTGATCGGGAACTATCAATTTTGCTTCAGTGAACTGAATAACTTCCTCAACGGTTGTTTGTGGAGCAACTTCCTTAAGTACAAGTCCTTTGTCTGTCACTTCGATGACCGCCATGTCTGTAACGATCAAATCAACACGTCTGACCGATGTCAAAGGCAACGTACATTTTTTGATGATCTTTGGTGCATTACCTTTTGCAACGTGTTGCATCGCGACTATGACTTTCTTTGCACCAGTGACAAGGTCCATTGCACCACCCATACCCGGCACCATCTTGCCAGGTATCATCCAGTTTGCAAGGTGACCTTCTTCGTCCACTTGCAAAGCACCGAGTACTGTTGCATCGACATGTCCACCTCTGATTAAACCAAAAGAGGTTGCTGAATCAAACGCACAAGCTCCAGGTAAGAATGTTATTGGCATCCCGCCAGCATTTGTCAAATTGGGATGTTCATATCCATTCATTGGAGCTGGACCCATACCTAAGATTCCATTCTCAGACTGCAAGAAAATCTCTACCTTAGGAGGTAAATAGTTTGCCACCAAGGTTGGAATGCCTATACCAAGATTCACAACATCTCCATCCTTCAATTCAAGTGCTACTCTTTTAGCAATTACAACTTTTGCAAGATTTTGATCCTGTATCATTTGGCATTCCCCCTCACAATGTAATCTACGACTGCGTGCGGTGTATGGATCTCATTTGGTGAAAGTCCTCCAACTGGAACGAGTTCTTCAACTTCAACTATCGTGATCTTTCCAGCAAATGCCATCAATGGGTTGAAGTTTCTCGATGTAAAATTGAAGAAAAGATTTCCATAAAAATCAGCTTTTTGAGCTTTTATCAGGGCAAAATCAGCTTTAAGAGCTGGCTCAATGAGATATTCTTTACCATCGATAACAACCTTTTGTTTACCATTTTCAACAACCGTACCGACACCAGTAGGTGTCAAGATACCTCCAAGGCCAAATCCACCGGCACGAACTCTTTCAGCCAATGTACCTTGTGGTACTAATTCTACTTCTATGGTTCCTTCAATCATCTGCTTTTGTGTTTCTGGATTAGTACCGATGTGCGAAACGATCACTTTTTTTGCCATTTTATTGACAATCATCTTTCCTATACCCTTATCTGGAAAAGCCGTATCATTAGCGATGATGGTGAAATTTCTTTTGCCACTTTTTATGAGAGCATCAACGAGTAATTCAGGTGTACCATCTCCAAGAAACCCACCGATCATCAGCGTGGCTCCGTCTGGTATCATCTCTATGGCTTGTTCAACAGTTATGACTTTGTTTTTCATGTCTTCAGAACACCTCCTATGCAATATTCCTGATGATTATCGCCGTTCCCATTCCTCCACCTATGCACAAACTCGCAAGTCCAAGTTCAACTCCTCTTTTCTTCATCTCATAGAGTAATGTCACGGTTATCCTATTTCCACTCGCACCAATTGGATGCCCGAGTGCTATAGCACCACCATTCACATTGACCCTTTCTTCAAGCCAATCATCTGTGACACCATGTTCTTTTTTCAAATCTCTCAGAACAGCTATGCTTTGTGCGGCAAAGGCTTCGTTGAGTTCTATGAGTTGAATATCGGTGAGTTTAAGATTTGCATATTTTAGAGCTTTTGAAATTGCTCCAACAGGGCCTATTCCCATTATGGATGGATCAACACCATGCTGTGCAAAAGCTACAATTTCAGCCAGAGGTTTCAAACCATACTTTTTCACAGCATCCTCACTGGCAAGTACTGTCGCAGAAGCCCCATCGTTTATTCCAGAAGCATTTCCTGCGGTTACTGTTCCATCTTTTTTGAATGCAGGTTTTAATTTTGCGAGCGCTTCAAGCGTTGTGTCAAATCTCGGATGTTCATCAGTATCAAAGACTTTATCACCTTTTTTGTCTTTTATCACAAAGGGTACGATTTCATCTTTAAACCTTCCTGTTTCGATAGCTTTTTTTGCTTTCATCTGACTCTTGTAGGCAAAAAGATCCTGTTCTTCTCTCGATATGCCATATTTCTCTACAAGATTTTCTGCTGTAACACCCATGTGATACATGTTGAAAACATCTGTCAAACCATCAAAGACCATATGATCTACTATCTCGCCATTTCCAAGTCTGTAACCGAACCTGGCCTTTGGTAATAAATACGGTGCTGTGTTCATGCTCTCCATACCACCAGCCAAGACAATCTCAGCCTGACCAGCCATGATATCCACTGCACCAATCATGATAGCTTTCATACCAGAGCCACAGAGCATATTCACCGTATACCCTGGTTTTTCTGCTGGAATTCCTGAATAAATACTCACCTGTCTTCCTGGTCCCATACCTTGTCCAGCCATGAGTATATTACCAATTATGGTTTCATATACCCATTCTGGTTTCACATTAGCCTGTTCCATGGCTGCTTTTGCTGCCGCAACTGCAAGTTGAACTGCTGGGATATCTTTCAAAGTTCCCTGAAAGGTTCCTATTGCAGTTCTTTTTGCTCCAACAATGTAAACTTTTCTCAATTCACACACCTCCTTGCAAAATTATTGATTTACAAGATCAAGAACAACAAACTCGTAACGATACCACTCCACAAAAGTGCCATAACACAATATCCCATGATGTCTCTGATATCGAGTTTTGCAACCGAAAGTAATGGTAATGCCCAGAAAGGCTGAATCATGTTAGTCCACGCATCACCCCAAGCAACGCCCATAATCACCTTTGGTACAGAAGCACCGATCTTTTGTGCCGCTTGTACCATAATGGGACCCTGCACAGACCACTGCCCACCACCCGATGGAACAAACAAATTGATCAAACCTGCGCTCCAATAAGTGAACAAAGGCAATGTCTTTGCCGTTGAGAAAGAAGCAAACCAGTTAGCAATCGTGGCAGCAAGGCCAGAATTTATCATCATACCCATGATTCCAGCGTAAAATGGAAATTGTACTACAATTGCCCACACAGTTTTTCCAGCTTCTATCGCTGCGTTTATGAAATTCTTTGGGGTACCATGTAGCAAGATGCCGAGCATTAAGAATATGAAGTTGACTATGTTCAAGTCAAGCGAGCCTTTTTTGAAAATGAAATAATAGAAAATGTATACCAACCCAATGATACCAATGATCATAGAGAGAATAGGACTGTATTCCATTTTTTCTGCAGGAGTCATCTCTGACCAGTTTTTCTTAACAGGCTTCTTTGCTTCTGCAAAAGCTTCTGGGTTGACCTCGATTATTTCTTCATCTTTCTTTGGGTGCATTCCAGCCATGATGAATGGTAATGTAAAGAGCAATATAATAACTGGTACATAACCAATTGGTGCGAAGATTGTCTGTGAAACGGGGACTAATCCAATAGTTTTCTCAAGAAAGTGTCCTTTTGTATTAACAAGCAACGGTGCCGAAGCCGAAAGTCCGGCGTGCCATACCAAAAATCCCGAGTATGCCGATGCAACAAGAAGTGGATAATGTAGCTTTTTGCCTTTCATATTTTTTGCAATTTCAATGGCTAACAATGAGGAGAAAATCAAACCAAAACCCCAATTCAAATAACTCGTGATGATCATTACAACACAAGCCAGTGCAACAGCCTTAAAAGGTGTGTTTGCCGTCTTCGCAATTGATTTGAGAACAGCCGCCATTGGTTTGGTTGAAGCGAGTATGTGCCCCGTCATGAGTACTAAACACATCTGCATTGCAAAAGATAGTAAACTCCAAAAACCATCACCCATGTAACGAATCATTTCCATGGGACTTTTTTGTTGTACAATCATACCCAACACGAACGTGATCAAGGTTAACAAAAAAGCAAATATCAGCGCATCTGGTAAGTACCTCTTTGCAAACCTTGAAAAAGCAGCACCCAAAACCCTTAGCATGTTTTCACCCTCCTCGCATTGAGATATGGCTTTTATCTTAATCCATTTTATTTTATCGTTTTTATTTTATCGTAATTATTCCAATAAAAACAAATAAGCCTGTTTTCTTAGTCGATTAAAAGCTTCTAACAAAATCAGCGCCAATTTGTGAAATACTTCTCTATTTGCTTGAATTTCTCAATGGTAAAAAATGATATTTCAATTACCAAATATTGTGGATAGAACAAATTTTTGAACTATGATAATATGCGTATATTACCAATTCACTGATGATGACTAAACAAAGACGCGGTTAGCTTAGCTAACATTTAGAAAAGGAACTATTTGGATATAAGAAAATCACGGTTGAATGATCTTTTAAATAATAGAGGAACTCACCTTTATTGCGTTTCCTGATAAAATTGAAGATGAAAAAAGAAACCTGTGTTGTGATATGATACAGGTAGAAATTTTCAATTTTATTGGATAAGATCAAAGTGGAGGGATTGAGATGAAAAAAATTGGTCTTTTTTTGGTGGTGCCTTTATTGTTCTTACTCTTTTCATGTGCTGAACAGCAGGCTCAACAAACAACAATAGAAGATCTTGCAGAAGGACTCACTGTCAAGTTGGAAACTCTGATAACAAGCCCAACGGCGGTTGATGACTATGTAAAGGTTTGGGCTTCTGGATCTGAAGCACAGGCAAAAAAATCGGAATTCACTGCTCAACTTAGAAACACCATTTCTACCTTAGGTAATAAGATTGAATACCTGGGAATCCAACTCTACGAAACCAAAGCCTCAACACCTATTTATTCTTTTGATCTTGGTATGAAACCAGATGATGTAGACAAGGTCTATCTTTTACACCTGATGTTCAAAAACCAATCAAATCAACAACTGAGTCCCTACATAATCCCATTCATCACATTGAAGACCGAAGCAGACAAAGACAAGATCTTTCTTGCTGTGATTTTCGAGAGAAACGGCATTCAAATTTATCCTCAGCCAATTGCTCCATAGTCCATCATCATTTAAGAGTATTTTCGACAGATTTTACAGCCCTGTGTCCTCTGAGAGTTATCATAAAAAGTGATGATAAAATCAACATCATCCCGATTATTTGTTGAATTTCTATTATTTCTCTTCTAAAAATCACACCTGCAATCACAGAGACAACTGTTGTCAAATTTGAAAAAACAGTTGTCAAAGTAGGTGAAACTTTTTTCACCATGTAATTCAATAAAAAGAATGCACCGGCAGAAGAGAGTACGCCAAGGTACAGAGCACTCGTAAAGACTTGGAAGTTGAAGACTATTTTGAATTGATTCATGAAAAGATTAATCAAACCGAAGAACAAAAAACCACTGATCATCATAAAAAAGGTGATTTCCTGTGGCTTGAACTCCTTTGATAACTTTCTTGAGAGAATTGTGTACATACTACCAGAAAGAACTGCCAGAAGCATCAGAACTTTTCCAAAAAGATTTTCCACCGAGAGGTTAAAACCAACGATCAAAAGTACACCAAGAAATCCAATTGATATCAAAACATAGTGTAATGAGTCTGCCTTTTCCTTTAAAATAAACACCGATAACACGTTGACAACAATTGGTATTAGAGCAATGATCATACCAGCTTCCGAAGAATTTATTTTATCAACACCATAGGTTTCGAAGATGAAATAAAGTATTGGTTGAAAAAGAACTAACTTCCAAAGCTTCCAGTAGGGTTTTCTTTCAATTTTGATTATTTTAAAACTCAGCAATAGCAAAAAGACCCCAGAAGCAACAAAAAAGCGATAAACCAGAAAATTCATCGGCGATACAAAATCAAGTGCATTTTTGGTAAAAAGAAAAGAAAAACCAAAGATCATCGAAATACCAATACCCGCAATGACAACGCTGAAACTCATATACTCATCCTTTCTTTATCATCTCAAGGTATATCGATCAACAATTTTTTCTTCACAAAATCATTTGTTTGCGGTATATTTTCTATTCTAACCAACAATGAGTCATTTCAGATATATTCGATCAACAATACATAAAGTGATCAAGCGAGTATTTACTTTAGTGTAATTATTTTTTAATTATCATACTGTACTATTGTGGTAGTACAGTAGACGGGGGTAAGCACATGTGGTTTTCAATAGATTTTGGTTCACATGTACCTGTATACAAACAAATCATGGAAAAGATAAAAGCAATGATCAAGTCAGGTGAATTGAAGAAAGACGAATTTGTTCCCTCAATAAGAAATCTTGCGGAAACCCTTCAGGTGAATATAAACACAGTCGCAAGGGCCTACAGAGAACTTACAAATGAGGGTGTATTAAAACCTGTTAGAGGTGAAGGCTATGTTGTAGGTGAACTAAATGAGCAGGACTTCTTGAAACAGCTCTTAGCCCAATTTGATCACAGCGTCTTGGAATGTAAAAAGGTCGGTATAGATCAACAATTATTGATAGAAAGGCTAAGAGAAGTCTATCGGAGGGATGATAATGGTACTAAAAGTTGAAGGTCTCTCAAAATCTTACAGGAATAAGAAAGCAGTCGACAATATCAGTTTTGAAATTGAACAGGGTTGTATCTTCGCTTTATTGGGGCCAAATGGTGCTGGAAAGACAACTACCATAAAATGCATCCTTGGCTTGAGAAAACCAGATTCAGGCAAAATAATCCTTAACGGCTCCTTTGCATACCTACCAGAAACGAAAGAACTGTATAGGTACCTAACCGTTCAAAAAATGATCGAGATTTCATCCATGATCACAGATAATTTTGATAAACAAAGAGCATTTGATATATTACAGGATTTTCAGATATCTCTCAAAGAAAAAATAGCAAATCTGTCACATGGAATGCTTACACAAACCTATATGGCTATTGTGTTGTCTCAGAAGGCAGAGATCTATTTCATGGACGAACCAACCTGGGGATTGGATCCCATCATGAGAAATAAGATCCTCGAGATGATCAGACAACTTTCTTACAACGGAAGTACTGTCTTTTACACAAGTCACATTCTCGCAGAAGTCGAAAAAATCGCAGATACAGTTGCAATAATGGTCAATGGAAAGATTGTTGAGATGGATCATCTTGATGATTTAAAGGAAAAATACGTTCTTTGCGTGGTCCCAAAAGGTGAAAAAGTCAATGGATTTCATTATAAAAGCACTGAAAATGAAGATATCTATGTTGTGAAAAGGGAATTTGCAAAGACATCAACGGAACCAGCAACATTTGATGTGATCTTTGAAGCAATAGTAAAGGGGGTGAAGTAATGTTCAATAAAGAGTTTTATGATATGAAATTGAGAACTTTTGTAATTTTAATTATAGGTGTGGGATTATTTTTTGTTTTAGCTCCCTTTCAGGGTATAACCGTTGAAATATTAAAACAGTATTCTCAAATGGAGAACGTGCCCAAATTTCTTGAAAAATTGATGCCAAAAGAGTTCATAAACAATCTGAGCGATTGGAATTTTTATATCTACAGCCAATGGTTTGGAAAGAACTTAGGACAAATGGTACCAATTTTAGCAATAATAATGGCTTTCCCACTTTTTGCAAGAGAAACCGAGAATGGAACGATAGAATTTCTCTTGGCAAGAAAGAACAGGAAGAAAATATTCTTTTCAAAGTCACTTTTAGGAATGCTAATAACTATTTTTCTCATGACCATTTTATCGCTTCTTCCCGCGATATATTCACCATTAGCAGGTGAGAAGCTAAATTACAAGTTTTTAATCGCCTTTCTAATCCATACATTGGTGGGTGCAACTTTCTGGTTTGCAATTACGATGTTTTTCTCAATTATCTCAAATGATCAAGTGAAGCCAATTTTGATCTCTGTGGGACTCTTAGCAATAACCACGGCAATGGGTATCATAAAATTCACAAGGTTCTTGAACACTTATGCATATGTACTTGGTAGCAAAATATTCCAGACAGGTCATTTAGACATAAAGTACACACTTGGGTTGATAGCAATATCTGTAATTGTCTTTTTCTTGAGTTATATCACATTCTTGAGGAAAGAATACTGAGAGAGGGTGAAGATATGAAAAAATCGTTTGTGATTCTTATGATGGTGAGTTCAACGTTGCTTTTTGCATCAAATTATGAACAAACGGCTGTAGCCTTTATTCAGTATCTTTCAACTGGAGAGTTTGATAAAGCTCAACAAATGGTCTCACAAGTCATGTTGGATGCCTTGAAGCAGTCGAAGCTCACTCTTGAATCTTTCTGGAAAACCTTGAATTCACAAGTTGGAAATTTCAAACAGATTCTCAGAGTAAAAAGCACCACAGAACAAGGGTACAACGTGGTATTCGTTGGATGCGATTTTGAAAAAATGAAATTAGATGCCAAAATCGTCTTTGATCAACAAGAAAAGATCGCGGGATTACAGTTTCTACCATATATCGAAGAAAGAACCTACACAATACCAAATTACGTCAAAGCAGAAAAATTCAAAGAGATTGACTGTGTGATAAAAAACAAACAATGGGAATTACCCGCAGTTTTAACACTACCCGAAGGTAACGGTCCCTTCGCTGCGGTAATTCTTGTCCACGGTTCTGGACCAAACGACAAAGACGAAACCATCGGGCCAAACAAACCATTTAAGGACATCGCCTGGGGACTTGCAAGTAATGGTATCGCTGTATTAAGATACGATAAACGCACAAAAGTCTATCCAGAAGAATGCGTGAAAATGATCGATACCTTCACAGTTAATGATGAAACTGTGGACGATGCACTGGCTGCGATAGATCTACTCAAAAATTTTGAAAAAATAGATAAAGATAAGATATTCATCCTTGGGCATAGTCTTGGAGCAACCATGGCACCAAGAATTGCAGCAAGATCAGAAAAATTAGCAGGTATTATCCTTTTAGCACCAACCGCGAGAGGTTTGTACATTCTGAATGCCTTAGATCAACTCGAATATATCTTTTCCTTAGATGGAAAAATCGATGAAAGCGAATCAAAACAACTCTTGGATATGAGAGAGCAATTGGAACGCATCCAGAAACGTCAACTAAAAGACAATGAAGTAGTTCTTGGTTCATCCAAAGCTTATTGGTATGATCTTTTAGATTATAATCCAGTGGAGTTGGCAAAATCATTAACCGTACCCATTCTGATAATGCAAGGCGCACGCGATTATCAAGTGACAATGAAAGATTTTGGAATATGGCATGAAGTTCTTAAAGGCAAGAGAAATGTTGCATTCAAGGTTTATGAAGATCTCAATCATCTATTTATCCCTGGTAAAGGACCATCCACACCAGCTGAATATCAACAACCTGGGAATGTCGATTCTAAAATTATCGAAGATATTGTGCAATGGATCAAAAGCTTGCTTTCAAATTAAATACATAATTGTTCAAATTGGGCAACGCAAAAATGGGGGATAAATCCCCCATTTTTAAATTCATTTTGAGTACTTCTTTTCTAACTCACGCCATTTTCCAAATCCAACAATTTCGTTGAACTCAGACCAACTAACACCAAGATCGATAACTTTTTTGAAATTCCTCTCTTTTAATGCTTGCAAAGATTCCATCATGGCTTTAGTTGCTGGGTAGAGACAAACCATAGGTATTGAAATATACCTTACACCAATTTTCACTAATTCATCAAAATCAAATAACGGTGTCTTACCACCTGGTATGATGTTAAAAGATATAGGTTTAGATACCTTGTGCACTAATTCTTTCACTTCCTCAAGAGATTGTGGTGCTTCGACGTATACATAATCCGCACCTGCTTGCGCATAGGCCATGGCTCTTTCGAGAGATCCCTCAAAACCTTCGATTGACCTCGCATCAGTTCTTGCACCGATTACAAGTTCTGGATTTTCTTCGTTCTTAGCATCAACCGCTGCTTTTATCTTGTTAACCATTTCATCTACCGAAATGATGCTTTTACCTTCCATATGACCACATCTCTTTGGCCAGACTTGATCTTCGAGGCGAACTCCTGCTACGCCAATCTTTGCAAAGTTTTTAACCGTCCAATACACATTCAACGCATTTCCATAACCTGTGTCTATATCTGCATCTACAGGAAGATCAGTTGCATTTACAATCGTTCTAACTCTCTCTAACATTTCAGCATAACCAACTAATCCGATATCCGGTTGACCAATTAGTGAAGCCGAAATACCATACCCTGTTGTACCAACAACTTCAAATCCAGCCTTTTGTATTAACACCGCCGACAACGCGTCATAAGCGCAAACTCTTAGTGTGAGTTTCCCGTCGTTTTTGAGATATTCTCTGAGTTTCTTTGCCTTGATCATCGACCTTGTTTCGACCATTTTTACACCCCTCCTTTAAAACCATATCTAAGGTGACTTGACTCCTCAAACTTTTAACATATATAATATATCATGTCATATATGATATCATATATTTAAACAACTTGATAAATCTCTTTCAAATACTTCATAGGGAGGTGTTGGTATGAAACTGAGGTTTTTGGGTATCTTTGTCCTGATACTCGTTCTTGCTACACACTTCTTTGCAGAAACTTACCCGTCAAAGCCATTGAACTTCATAGCACCGGCTGGTCCTGGCGGAGGGTGGGACACAACAATAAGAGTTGTTGCACAAGTCCTGAAAGAAACAAATCTTGTAACCCAACCAATAGTAGTCAACAACATGCCTGGTGGAGGCGGTGGAGTTGCACTCGCGCATATGCAAACAAAAAAGGGTGATCCATACAATATCATCGTTTTTTCACCACCGTTGTTGCTGATAAACCTCACCGGGCAGACACAGTATTCATATAAAAATTTGACACCCCTTGCGATGTTGATACATGACTATGGCGCATTCGCGGTCTCTAAGAAGTCAAAATATAACAGCATAGCTGAAGTCATGGAGGCTTTGAAAAAAGACCCAAAAAGTGTCAAAGTCGGTGGTATTTCTTCCTTTGGTTCTATGGATCATATTCAATTTTTGATCGCTGCAAAAGCCGCAGGAGTAGAAAATTTGAAAGATATCACATATGTTTCTTTCCAAGAAGGAGAACACATGGCAGCACTACTCGGTGGACACATCGATGTGTTATCAACGGGTCTTGCTGAAGTCACGACTGCACTTCAGACAGGAGCCGTTAAAGTTCTTGCCATCACTGCTCCTCAAAGAGTTGGAGGAATATTGGCAAATGCTCCAACATTGAGAGAAGAAGGAATAGATGCTGAATTCATCAACTGGAGAGGTTTGTTTGGAGCACCAGAAATGCCAGAGTACGCAGTAAAATATTGGGTTGACACGCTCAACAAGATGGTTCAGACGCCTGAATGGGATAAGATGGTAAATAAGTACAACTGGACTAAAGCGTTCATGCCAAGCGAGGAATTCGCTCAGTATTTAGCAAAGGTCAACGAGGACTACAAAATAGTACTAAAAGAAATTGGATTGTACAAGGGCGAATGAACTATGCCGTGGGACTTATGTCCCACGGTCTTTGGAGGGAAAAGCAATGAAGCAAAAAGACAAATGGCTTGGAATTACGGTCTTAGTCTTTGGAATAATATATACTGTCGTAACACTAAACCTACCAAGAGCACCCGTCGGGAACCCCATGGGTCCAATATATTTTCCATTCGCGTTTGGCATATTAACAGCAATCATCGGTTTGATCATTTTTCTTCAAGCCATAAGAAAGACGTCAGAACAAGCAGAAATTGAATTAAAGAAAGGCAAATTGAACTACAAACAACTACTATTGGGCATTGGTATATCCCTGATCTATGCTCTTTTATTCAGTCGTTTAGGTTTTGTGCCATCTACACTCATTTTTCTGATAGTTTTCTTGTTCATACTCAATGGCGTAAAGAAATGGATTTTGAATTTGTCTATATCTGTACTCTATACCTTTGGAGTTTGGTATCTGTTCGAGAAGGTTTTTTTGATAAGCCTACCGTAGGAGTGATGATCTATGAACACTCTACAATATCTATTCTATGGCTTTCAAGTTGTGCTTACTCCTGTTAATTTGTTCTGGATAACATTAGGAGGTTTCCTGGGCACAGTAATTGGGATGTTACCAGGACTCGGACCAGCTACAGGCATAGCCTTACTCTTGCCTCTGACCTTTGTCATGAAGCCTGAAACAGCCTTGATAACTATGTGCGCTATCTTTTACGGCGCCATGTTTGGTGGATCCCGCAGTTCTATTTTGTTGAACATACCAGGAGATGGTTCAGCAGTAGCCTCGTGTTTTGATGGATACCCAATGACCCTAAAGGGTGAGGCTGAGGCAGCTTTAGCCATCTCAGCTATTGCATCTTTCATAGGCGGCTTGATATCATCAATTGCCTTCGTTGCACTCGCACTTCCGTTGGCAAAAATCGCATTACTTTTTGGACCACCCGAATATTTTGCATTAATGGTCCTTGCTTTAACTGCCACCGCATCGATGTCTGAGGGTAAACTTTTGAAAGGACTTCTTTCCATGCTGATTGGTTTGATGATATCTGTGGTAGGCTTGGATCCACAATCAGGTGTTTCAAGATTCACATTCGGTGTCATGGAATTACAGGGTGGTATAGATTTTGTTGTCGTTATTATAGGTATCTATGGTTTAGGAGAAGTATTCAAAAATTTAGAAAAAATAGGGATAAAAGATATGATACAACCTATAAAAAAGAAATTCGGAAAAATATGGATCACCAAAGATCAATGGAAGAGAAGTATTGTACCAATTTTAAGAGCAACACCAATAGGATTTTTCATTGGGATACTCCCTGGTGCTGGTGGAACTATTGCCGCCTTGATGTCTTACAACACTGAAAAAAAGTTTTCCAAGGAACCGGAAAAGTTCGGGAAAGGTGCAATAGAGGGTTTAGCAGCACCCGAGGCGGCAAACAATGCCTGTTCTATCGGTGCAATTCTTCCGACCTTCACACTGGGTATACCGGGATCTGGCACAGCAGCCGTGATGCTTGGTGCATTAATGATTTATGGATTACAACCCGGACCATTACTCTTTGAACACTATCCCGAAATCGGTTGGGGACTCGTGGCAAGCTTGTTTGTTGGGAATATTATATGTGCTATTATCAATTTGCCACTTGCTGGATTGTTGGTCAGAATCCTTGCTGTACCACCAAAGATACTCTATCCGTTGATAACAGCTCTTTGTTTCATTGGTGTTTATGCAATCAATCTCAGCGTCGTTGATTTTTACTTGCTAATACTCTTTGGAATTTTGGGTTATGCAATGAGAAAACTCGATATACCTACCGCTCCTTTGATTTTGGCAAGCGTTGTTGGTAGAAAATTCGAGCAATCTTTTAGGCAGTCTTTGATGCTTTCCAATGGAGACTTCTCTGTGTTTTTCAGCTCTGGTATCTCAATAACTTTACTTGTTTTAGCTGCTCTGTCATTGTTCTATCCTTTGATTTCAGCAGCTATAAAGAAAAGAAAGACAGCTGAGGTATAATCCTTAAAGGAGGTTCACGATGCAAAACACAGTTCGAAGATCATTGAGGGAAGAAGTTCTTGAAACAGTTAAGGAATACATATTAAAAGGACATTATATGCCAGGGGAACGAATCGTAATAGATGCGGTAGCGAAACAACTTGGAGTCAGCATAACTCCAGTTAGAGAAGCGTTGCACCATTTGGCAGCACAAGGATTAGTCTCAGTCGAACCGCACAAAGGGTTTACAGTAAAAAAATGGAGCAAAAAAGAGATCGAGGACCTGCTTTTTTTAAGGATGTACCTTGAGAAACTCGCCATTCGATTGTTTATTGAAAGAAAGTCAGACAGTTCAGTTTTAGCACAGATTATCAACAAAATGAAAGAAGCAGTTGAAACAAATGATTTGCATGCCTTGACAAATCACAATTCTGAGTTTCATAAAGCTATCTTAAATGGTTCTGGCAATGAAGAACTGTGTAAAATCATGAACTCATTGAGTGAAAAACTTTATAGAGTGAGAATTCTTTCGCTTTCTTACCCTGGAAGAATGAATAAATCTTATGAGGAACATCTGTCAATATACAAAACGATATGCGAACAAAACGTCGTGAAAGCAGAAAAAGTCATCGAAGATCATATCAACGGTGTAAAGGATGTATTATTGGCGAGAATGAATGAAGGTCTGATCTGAGTATAAGCATTAAGATAATAAAGAATCTGGCATTAAGCCAGATTCTTTTTGCTATTTAAGCCACTGAAAAGAAAACATACCTTTCAAATCATGTAGAATAAATCACGGAGGTGATTATATTGATATTAACAACAACCGAAAAGATTGAAGGGTATGAAATTGTTGAAACATTAGGACTTGTCATGGGTAATACAGTTCATTCAAAACACCTTGGTAAAGATATAGCCGCAGCTTTTAAGACACTTGCAGGTGGAGAAATCAAATCTTACACAGAACTTTTGACAGAAGCGAGAAATATTGCCATGCAAAGAATGATAGCCGAAGCGGAGAAGCTTGGAGCAGATGCCATCGTGAGTATTCGTTTTGGTAGTTCTTCAATCATGCAATCTGCTGCTGAAGTGCTTGCTTACGGAACAGCTGTGAAGATCAAGAAGATATAGACAATTTTTCGCCGTCCCATATGATCTCTTTTGGTTTAGGTATTAGATTGTAATCAGATGCCATGGCATAACCATAAGCTCCAACATCGCATATGGCTACGAATTCACCTTCCTTTGGTTCTGCCATGGTATATGATTTTCTGAAAGTGTCGGCACTTTCACAAATTGGTCCAACGACATCTGCCTTGATTTTCTTTCTGTTCTTTACATCATACAATGGTATTATTCTATGCTTTGCTCCATAGAGTGCAGGTCTTATGAGATGGGTCATACCTGTATCAAGCATTATGAAAATCTTGCTGGAAGTTCTCTTTATATATTCAACCTTCGCTACTAAGTAAGCTGAAGGAGCGACGATCCATCGACCAAGTTCCAAGACAATCGTTGAGCCAAATTCTTTCAAAAGTGGGAAAATTTTCTTTTTGTATTCTTCTAAGTCAAGAACTTTGC
Source organism: Thermotoga profunda AZM34c06 (assembly GCF_000828675.1). Lineage (NCBI taxonomy): Bacteria > Thermotogati > Thermotogota > Thermotogae > Thermotogales > Thermotogaceae > Pseudothermotoga > Pseudothermotoga profunda. Next base: position 19,901 of record NZ_AP014510.1, read on the forward strand.
CATTGCCATAATCTATACCCCAGCCGCCACCAAGATTCAACACACTCAACTCCAAATCCATCGATTTCGCAAAATATTTTATAGAGACAACCGCTTCTAAATATGGCTCTACTTCGGTTATCTGCGAGCCTATATGGCAGTGAAGACCTATGAGATCAAGCATTTTGTTGGATTTTATTCGTTCGATCATCTTGGTTGCTGTATCAAAATCAACGCCGAATTTATTTTCCTTCAGACCCGTCGCGATATGACGATGCGTCTTTGCATCGACATCTGGATTAACTCTGATTGATACTCTCGTTGGTTTTGAGAGGATTTTTTCAAGTCTTAAGAGCTCTTCATAACTATCGAGATTTATGGAAAAGACACCATCATTTACATATTGTTGTAGCTCTTCTCTCTTTTTGCAATTACCATTGACGATTATTCTATCTGGTGTAAAACCAACCGATCGAACTTGTTTATATTCCCCAAAAGAGACAACATCAACCATGATGTTTTTCTTCTCAAGAACACTGAGAATATCCTTGTTGAAATTCGCCTTCACAGCATAGGCGAGACGAAAATCAAAATCTTTGAACATCTCTTTTAGAATAGAAAGTCTATGGTGAATAAAGGGAAGATCATAAACATAGATAGGAGTTCCGAAGGACTCTGCAGCCTTAACAAGTATCTGAGAATCCACAAAATCACCTCTCAACTGAGTAAGAATTAACACTCTATGTTGTTGTAAACACTGTAGATCTTATCATGGCTTTCAGTTGGGAGGCCATTATTTTTTGTTGCGATTTGTCTATTTTTGTGCAAATTTTTCCATCCTCCATCACTATAACACTGCTACCGAATTGCTCTGCAAGCATCATATCATGGGTGATCATGACGATCGTAGTGCCAAGATCTCTGTTTATCTTATCGGTCAACTCCATTATCTTTTCCGTGCTCTTTGGATCGAGCGCTGCCGTGTGCTCATCTAAAAGTAATAACTTGGGATTCGAAGAGACAGCCATCACTATTGCAAGTGCTTGCTTTTGACCGCCGGACAACTTGGATGCCTTTCTCTTCAGAGTCTCTTCAAGACCCATTCCTGTGGATTTCAAAAGATCTATACTTTTCGAGTGAATTCTGCCAAAGCCAAAACCTCTTATACCCTTTTTACTCGCGAGTATGAGATTTTCTTCTACCGTTAGATTTGGAAACACACCTTGGTTTGGATCTTGGCAAACTATGCTTGTCTTTTTGAATATTTTCTCAGACACAACTGGCATTCCAAGGATCTTACAAGTGCCCTGAATTGGTTTCACATCACCAACGAGTAACTTCAAAAGCGTAGACTTTCCCGCACCATTCGATCCAACAACGACCAGAAATTCCCCGTCATTTACCTTGAGAGAAACATTTTTCAAAGCGATTTTTTCATCGAGTGTTCCTTTATTGTAGATAACTGTCACATTCTCAATATCTATCATATGGTCACCTCGCTTTTCTTGAATCTTCTTACAGCAATCACAGCTACAACAAACAGTGCGGTGAGTAATTTCATGTCACTTGGTTTAAAACCGATGCGATATCCATACTTCATTGCAAATGTTAATAAGAATTGATATAGCAATGCTCCAACAATTGGAAAAATAACACCATACATTGGTTCGTGCGAACCAAATACAATCTCTCCAAGAATCACAGCTGCGAGACAAACGACAACCGTTCCTATACCCATATTCACATCTGCAAAACCACTATACATTGAAAATAAAGCGCCAGAGAACCCTGCAAAGATATTGCACATGATCAATCCAACATAGGCAAATAAATCGGGATTGACACCTAAAACCTTCACAGCAAAGCGATTTCTACCATACCCTCGAAGCATCGTACCAAATTCAGTCCTGAGAAAGAGTGAAACTACGACAATCGACAAGAAAACGATCGCGCAGATGATAACAAGATCATGACCATCACCGAGATTGGTGAATGGAATCTTCACAGCCCTTAATCCACTGGCTTCAAAGCTTGCGCTTGGTGATCCACCAAGTATGTCATCTAAGGGTGTTTTTCCGACTATCTGCTCATAACTCATGATCTTTCCTGTATCGAACTTTGGTACAGGCAAATTTGGCGCATTCATAACTCTAATACTCAAAGAATAAAGACCCGTCATAACCATAATTGAAGCGAGTAAAGAATTGATTCTGAATCTTGTCGTTATAAATGCAACAACAGCGCCGGCAGCACCGGCGGCAAGTACAGCTATAAAGGTTGAAAAGACCCACCCATGACCGGAATGAAGGAGGACGACCGCGACGGCTCCTCCAAGGACATAGGAGCCATCCGGCGTCAAATCAGGAAGATCAACGAGGCGGAATGATATATATACACCCATGGCGGCCAAAGATAGCAAAAGTCCCTGCTCAATTATCGGAATCATTTAGACACCTCTTTACCATCTTTGACTACGATATTGGCTCTCTCGAGAAGGTCAGATGGTATCTCAACATTGAGTTGTTTGGCAATATCGAGATTTATGTATAAAACAAGCGAATCCGGTCCGACTACATGAGATTCAAGATCACTTGCTTTCGCTCCTTTGAGCAAAGCAACCAGTAACTGGCCCGTTTCCACACCAACCTGGAAGTAATTAAAGCCAAAGCCAACCACGCCACCACCACGTGCTATGTCTATGTCAGCTGCGACTATTGGCTTTTTCAATCTCAAAGCCGCACTTCCAATAGCCTCAATCGAAGAAGCAGCGGTGTTGTCAGTTCCTATGTATAGAACATCTACATTGGGACCTATACTGTTGAGAGCTGTTATCATTTCACTTGGAGAAGTTCCTGGAATGTCAACCACAGTCATCTCAAGAGATGGTGCGGCAGATTTGGCGATATTAGTCAAAGTGACAGAATTGGCTTCACCAGGATTGTAGATTACACCGACTTTCTTAGCGTTTGGAAAGATTTTTTTAATCAACCTAAGTTGAGTTGCCACTGGGACCATATCTGAAACTCCAACAACATTTGAATCATTCTTTCCAAGCTGTTTGATCAAACCAGCGCCCACAGGATCGGTAACGGCAGAAAAAATCACAGGTCTATCGCTGATTGCCTGAACACAAGCTTGAGCCGATGGAGTCGCAATAGCTACCACAAAATCAACTTTTTCTGTCGCAAACTTTTTTGCAATTGTCACAGCATTTTGCATACTTCCTTGTGCGTTTTGCCTATCAATAATGACATCTTGACCAACCTTGAATCCTGAATCCTCAAGGGCTTTGACGATTCCATCGAAAACTGCGTTTAATGCTGGATGATCCACAATTTGAGTTATGCCAACTCTAACAGCACCAAAACTAATAACAGAAAGAACCAAAACTACAGCGGCTATCAACCTTTTCATACCAACACCCCCAAAAGTGAGTTTTTAAAAAAAGAGGGCATCCTTTTTGGATGCCCTCTTCCTTTACCTTTTTTTGTAGATTCCCCTGTTTATGTACCAAGTGGTATTAGGGGAATCTCGGAAGAGGGCATTCCCCTAAACCACCAATAAGCGTATGAAAATTGAGCCACCTTTTGATTTAGAAATATCTCACGCTTCACACGAAATCCTCCAAGAATTTTTATTGACCACATTATACCAAAATATCTATTCTCATGTCAAGAGCCAAATAGATCACCACAAAAATCTGCGTTGAAAACACATCAAAAAATGCAAAAATATAACGTAGAAAAAACTGAAGGAGGTTCTCAAAAAATGAGAAAGGTTGGAGATATCAAAATACTGTTTTCAGATGTGGATATGAGAATAAAAAAGGGGAGAAAAATACTATTTTCTCGAGACAGTCGATGCCTACAAGACCTGATAGGATTAATCCAATTACAAAAACACAAAACACTCATCATGTGGTCATTGGATTGTGCAAAAACTATTTTGGAACAATTTGAAGCAAAATATCCCAATGAACAAAGACCGCGGATATGTTTGGAATTTTGTAGCAAGTGGGCTATGGGTAAAATAAAAATGCCTGTAGCAAGACAGGTTATTTTAGCAGTACATGAACTCGCAAAAGAAATTGAGACTAAAGATAGAGAATACAGTTACTTGTGTCGCGCAATTGGTCATGCTGGAGCTACGGTACACACAAAAAAACATGCTTTGGGTTTGCCGATTTACGAACTGACTGCGCTTGTTTTGAAGTATGGAAAAGAAAACTTTTATGAACCGATTGTCCAGAGAATAGACAATTACTATCAACGTTTGCTGTATTGGCAAAAGAATATAGATAATTTTGATCTTGAGTGGGCAAATTTTCTGTTGAGAGATTAGACCTATCTCAATATACGATTAGGTATTTTCCCAGGATCCTGGTTGGCACCTTCCATTATATAGTATACGATGTTACATCCTTAACAATACAATCCCTTTGCCCTTGTATTGTGATTTTGATATAAAAACTCTATGTTCTTTCAGTATTCATCTTTATCTTGGAACTTTGTTTGGTTTAACTTTTAATAGTTCTACAATAACCTATTCAACTGTATTTCGCACTTTTACAAAAACAAATAATGACAAATATGGATTTATTTGGAAAAACTCTTGAACTTACGGAGTTGGTGTGGTAAAATTTTAAATGAGGGTGCGTAGCTCAGTGGAAGAGCGCTTCCTTGACGAGGAAGAGGCCGTAGGTTCAATCCCTGCCGCACCCACCAGAAAAGGGGTCCTCGATGGACCCCTTATTTCATAGGGAGGTCTAAATTATGGATAGACTTGATTTTACTATAAAATTAGCTCGAAAGATAGGATTTTATCTAATGCAATATTGGGGTCACGCGTTGAATGTAACTGAGAAAAGTTCATTTCAAGATCTGGTAACTGACTGCGATAAGCAAGCACAACAGATGATAGTTCGTGAAATCAGAGAGCATTTCCCAGATGAAGCGATTTTGGCAGAGGAGGGACTTTTTGAAAAGGGAGATAAAATTTGGATTATAGATCCAATAGATGGTACCATGAATTATGTTCATGGATTGCCATCTTTTGCTGTAGGAATTGCCTATGCCGAAAGAAATGAAGTTATCATTGGTGTCGCACATGATCCACTCATGTCAGAGACATATTACGCAATTAAAGGACAAGGAGCCTACGTAAATGGTGAGAGAATACATGTCTCAAAAAACTCTTTGCTGAAAGATAGTATAGGAAACGTTGGATTTTATGTAGGTTTCACAGGACCTTTCATAAATGCCATTGAAAAGAAAGTAAGGCGTATGAGAATGACGGGTAGTGCTATACTGGCTGGAGCATATGTAGCGTGTGGAAGGTTTGATTTCTTCGTCGCTAAAAGAGCTAACGCTTGGGATGTAGCTCCACTATTTGTGATCATTCCAGAATCCGGTGGAATGATAACAGATCTATCGGGAAAAGAAGCAACTCTTGAAAGTGGGAACTATCTTTTCAGCAACGGCTTGCTTCACAACGAATTGATTGACATTCTCAAAAAAATCAAGGAAAATCGAGAAGTATGAGGTATGATTTTGGCTGCCTTGAAAGACTCCAAATGGCTGAATTGGCTTCAATAGTTGCAAAAGAATTAAAACCACCACAGATAGTGCTATTCTACGGTAATCTCGGCTCTGGGAAGACTACTTTTGTGAGCGATATGGCGCAAGATTTAGGAATAGAAAAAGGGCAAGTTAGAAGCCCAACTTTTTCGTTGATAAATGTTTATAAAGGGCATTCGATGGTGTACCATGTCGATCTTTATCGTTTAGAAGGCTTTGATAAAGAATTTGTAATGGATCTTGAAGAGATCGCTGAAGATCCCAACGCAATACTGATAGTAGAATGGGCTGACCGACTTGAAAATTTTTGGCCTAAAGATTGTTTGAAGATATTTTTTGATTTCTGCGAAAATGGTCGAATAATTCAAATAGAATCAGAAAGTGATTTGGTTCAAAAAATTGTTTCGAGGTGGTTGAATGGTAAAAAAATTTGAGAAACTGGAGAAACTCGCAAAGGAATCTCTTCAAACCCCTGAGCTTCCAAAACTCCTTCCTTTGATTCACCTGAGAAACGGCATGATCATCTTTCCTCAAACAGTTATACCAATTCACGTAGCCAGAGAAAAAACACTCATGGCTTTGGAACATTCCATAGACTCTTATCAACAATTTGTCTTTGTGACAAGTCAAAAAGATCCATCCGTTGAAGAACCAACCTTTGAACAATTGTATCAAATTGGGACGATCTCGAAAGTTCTTCAGGTGATCCAGCTCCCAGATGGCACTTTCAGAGTTTTACTTGAAGGAATTGAAAGGGCAAGAGCTTATGAAATAGTTCAACAAGAACCATTAATAGCAAGACTTGAGATTTTAAAGACTAACTACAAAAAAACCAAGAAAATAGAAGCACTGATGCGAAGCGTTAGAGAAAGTTTCTCAAAATACGCGCTCTATACCCAAAGATATTCTCAGGAGACATTATCTGCTGTCTCTGAAACAGTTGAAGCAAACAGATTTGCAGATTATATAGCTTCATTACTACCGATTTCATTGGAACAACGTCAAATGTTACTTGAAGAACTTCATCCTGGTAGGAGGCTTGAATTACTCCTACAGATTTTGTTGCACGAAAATGAGATTCTCGAAATAGAAAGACAACTTGATACAAAAGTCAAAAAGAGAATAGAAGAAAGCCAAAAAGAATTTTTCTTAAGAGAAAAATTAAAGGCCATCACTGAAGAACTTGGAGAAAAAGATTCCGAAGCAGCTCAACTTCGAATAAATCTTGAAAGATCTCAGTTGCCAGATTTTGTAAGAAAGAAAGCTTTGTCAGAAATAGAGAGATTGGAAAAGATGTCTCCATACTCGGCTGAAGCTACTGTTATAAGGACATACGTCGATTGGTTGATCAATCTGCCATGGAATAACTCAACACAAGACAGAGAAGACATGAATCAAGCCAAGGAAATCCTTGAGAAGAGTCACTATGGACTTGAAGAAGCAAAGGAAAGAATCCTTGAATTTCTCGCCGTCAGAAAGAGAAGCAAATCGGTGAGAGCTCCCATATTGTGCTTTGTCGGACCACCTGGTGTCGGAAAGACATCGCTCGCAAGAGCCGTAGCGCAAGCACTGGATAGAAAATTTGCCCACATGTCCCTTGGCGGGCTCAGAGATGAAGCGGAAATTAAAGGTCACAGAAGAACCTATATAGGCGCAATGCCAGGTAGAATCCTTCAGCTCATTAGAAACGTCCAGAGCAAGAACCCTGTGCTTTTACTGGATGAAATTGACAAATTAGCTGTGAGTTTTCAAGGAGATCCAGCTGCTGCTTTACTTGAAGTTCTTGATCCCGAACAGAATAAAGAATTTGTCGATCATTATCTGGAAGTACCGTTTGATCTATCTAACGTTTTATTCATAACCACTGCAAATGTTACACACACAATTCCACCGGCTTTACTCGATAGGATGGAAGTCATTTGGTTAGAAGGATACACAGATCACGAAAAACTCGCAATAGCAAAATCATACATCATACCCAAACTCATGTCGGAATTTGCACTCAACGAACAACTGCTGAAAATTTCCCAGAGTGCTGTGAAGAAAATCATTCATTCCTATACAAGAGAAGCAGGTGTAAGACAACTCACAAGATCTCTCCAAAGACTCATGAGAAAGGCTGTTCTCAAGATAGAAGAAGGCGAAAAATCCATATTAATAAATAGTAAAGACATAGAACAATACTTAGGGCAGGAGATCATCCAAAATGATGTAATACTCACAAAACCCGAAATCGGAGCAGTACATGGTCTTGCTTGGACTGAATACGGTGGAACTGTAATGATCGTGGAGACTTTGATAATGCCCGGTAAAGGAGAATTAATTCTCACAGGAAGGCTCGGAGAGGTTATGAAAGAATCAGCGAGAATTGCATTGAGCGTTGCAAGGTCATTTTGTGGCGAGAAATGTAAGAAACTATTTCAAGAGAGTGATATTCACATAAATCTTCCTGAAGGGGCTGTCCCGAAAGATGGACCTTCTGCGGGTGTAACAATGACTGTCGCGATGATATCATCGGCTTTGAAAAAAAAGATCAGAAATGATACAGCTATAACAGGAGAAATAACTCTCAGGGGTAAAATACTCGCCGTTGGTGGAATAAAAGAAAAAGTCCTTGCCGCACACAGGTATGGAATAAACAGGATCTTATTGCCGAAATCCAACGAGAAAGATCTTTCGAAGATACCGCCTCAGATCAAAAACAAAATGGAGTTTATTCTTATTAATAGTATTGATGAGGTGGTAGAAAAAATATGTTTGTGAAAACAGTTGAGTTTGTCATCAGTGCTTATCATGAAAAAGACTTTCCAAGACCCTTATATGGCGAAGTGTGTTTCGTGGGTCGATCAAATGTAGGAAAATCAAGTTTGCTTAACGTATTATTTAATAAGAAACTGGCAAAGGTCAGTAAGAGACCTGGCAAGACCCGATCGATCAATTTTTATGAAGTTAATAGAAAGCACTATTTTGTGGATTTGCCTGGTTATGGATACGCTAAAACATCGAAATCTGAAAGAATATATTGGAAACATTTAATTGAAACATATTTTGAAAAAAGAAAAAATCAAATTAGGTTAAGTGTGCTTTTGCTTGATAGTAGACTTTTTCCACAAGAAAATGATAAAATGTTCATTGAGTGGAGCCAGTATTTTGGAATACCTGTTCTTGTTGTTTTAAGCAAAGTAGATAAACTGAGTAAAGCAGATATCTTAAAAAAAGTAGAGGTGATCAAACAGCAGTTCAATACAGATGTAATTGCTTATTCTGCGATAACAAAGCAAGGTGTGGATGATATAATAGAGAAGATTAACAAGTGTTTAGCATAACTCTGCCGGGGTGCAATCTCAATAGAGCGAAGCGGGGGAGCGAAGATTAAAAGCGGAGTCTCAATCTGAGACATAGGGGGGATTGTTGTGAAAAAACTGTGGAAAATATTGATTCTCACTGGAAGCTTCCTCGCACTTTTGATTTCTGCAGTTGGAAATATCGAACTTTGGTAAACTCTGCACCCCGGCGTAAGAGCGGAGTGATATAGATTGACAAGAGCATTCAGAATCTTTGCTATTTTTCTCTTTGTCATATTCATTCTGGCGATAATTGCAATCAGTATATCTTTATCTAATACCAATCCTCTGCTACTAAATCGTGAGTGTTTAATTTTCCTTGCTCTTGGGATTATTTTTGAGATGATAGGCTTTTCTGTCTCAAAGTTCTCCGGTCACAATATCAGAGTAACAAGTGGGTTAGTAATCAATATTCTTGCTGCCAGTATATTTTCAACCCTTGAAGCTGCTATAATTGCCTCCGCATCAGTTCTAATAGTAGGTTTATTTATAGTAAAAGGTAAGGATGTATTCAAATATATTTTCAACGTATCTCAAGTTGGTTTGAACACAATTTTCATATCATTTGTGTTTTCACTCCTAAAATCTTCTCAGATATCAAGAAACGTCTGGGTGGTTCTGGTTATATCCTTCACGTACATGATAATCAACGCCTTTTTCTTTTCGATTGGATTCAGCTTGGTTGTAAAGGCAACATTTATAAACAGTTTCGCCCAAACCATGAAAACTCCTTTGTTGAATTCAATAACTGTTCTCCCTTTGGCTTCGGTTGCTTACGTACTTTATCACTTAATGGGCTTAACAGCTGTTCCTTTAGTTTTAGTAATTCTACTTGCGCTCCAATTAGGCAATCTATTTCGTGGTGAATATCAACAATCTAAATTCGAAAACTTAAAACTTTTGGTGAAAAGCTTAGAACTAAAAGACTCGTACACGAGTGGTCATAGTGAAAGGGCAGCTCAGTTGTCTTACATGATAGCAAAGAGGTTAGGGCTTTCGGAAAAGCTTTGCAACAGAATCAAAACAGCGTGTTTGCTGCATGACGTCGGCAAGATAGGTGTGCCAGACTACATTCTGAACAAACCAGAAAAATTATCGGAAGAAGAGTTCAAAACGATAAAAAGCCACTCTGTCAAATCAGAAGAATTATTGAGGACCGTCAGCAGTTTCAAAAACAAAGAAGCCAAATGGGTCAGGCACCATCACGAAAGATGGGATGGCTTTGGATACCCAGATGGACTAAAAGGTGAAGAGATTCCATTACCATCAAGAATAATAGCCGCAGCCGATATATATGAAGCACTCACAAGCGCAAGACCATACCGTAAAGCATATGACAAACAGGAAGCAATAAATATGATAAAAGAAATGTCTGGTAGTGTTTTAGACCCCAAGATCGTCCAAATACTCGTCGAAATAGTTGTCAATGGTCATTTCGATGCCTGAAAAGTGACAATATCAGCATAACTTCACCAACACCGATGCTCAATTCTCTTGCGATGTCTTGTTCACTCTTTCCTTCTTGATACAATAATAGAATCTTTCTTTCAATGGAAGTACCATTTGTATCCGTTTTCACTTCTTCAATTTGCTTTTCTTTGTCATTATTTATCTGAATTTGTGTGGTTTCTGATTCTTCCACAGATATTGGCTCGGTTTTCGCAGGATAAGAAAATCTCTCTGCGACTTTTGTCTCTTGACTACACAAAGAGGCATACAATGTGTTGGCTTCTTTGATCAACTTTTTGAGCTCTTCTATTTTTCTATCAAGCATTTGTAATCTAACAGATGAGATATGCCTGAACTGCCCCATGAGTTCAAGGATTCTTTCTTCGAATTTTTCATATTCTTCTTGCTTGGGAGCTCTTTGATTTGTATTAGAAAGAAAAAGCCCCCATGCAAAAGCTACTGTACCAAGAGTACTCAAAAAAACAACCCAGGAAAAAAAGTCAGTCAGTTCAAACACCTCCGATCTGTTGTTATTGTATATCACAATCAACTTTTATGCAAAGAAATCCCACTCAAAATTCGGATAAATTTGGTATAATTAGCAAAACAAACAAAGGAGGTATGAAGATGGAATACAGAAAGGTTGGAAAATGGGGTTTGAGGATCAGTGAATTGTCTCTGGGGTCGTGGATTACCTTTGGCAATCAACTCGATTTTGACGCTGCGAAGGAATTAATCAAAAGAGCCGTACAAAATGGAATCAATTTCATTGATACGGCAGAGGCTTATGCAAATGGAATGGCTGAATCTATGCTTGGAGAGATCATAAAATCCTACAGAAGATCTGATTTAGTCATCTCAACCAAGATATTCTGGGGAGGAAATGGTCCTAACGAAAAAGGCCTTTCAAGAAAGCATTTACTCGAAGGCACATGGGCATCTTTGAAAAGACTGCAACTCAATTACGTAGATCTTCTGTATTGTCACAGACCTGATCCAGAAGTACCAATGGAAGAAGTCGTCTGGACCATGGATCAGATCGTTCGAAATGGGTTAGCACTTTACTGGGGGACATCCGAATGGAGTGCGAAAGAATTAGAAAAAGCCCACCAGACGGCAAAGCAACTCAATTGCATACCTCCAGTGGTTGAGCAACCTCAATACAACATGTTGGTAAGAGAAAGAGTAGAGAAAGAATATGAACCGATATATGAAAAATACGGCATGGGTCTGACAACCTTCAGTCCACTCGCATCTGGATTGCTCAGTGGAAAATACTTGCAAGGAATACCACAAGACTCAAGACTTGCAAAATACGAATTCATCAGAAAGAGATTTGAAGAGACAGGATTAATGAGTGAAAAGACGTTTTCCAAAATCCTGAAATTGAAAAAGATCTCCGAGGAACTGAATTGCACTTTGTCCCAACTTGCAATAGCATGGATATTGAAAAATCCACGCGTATCGAGCGTCATCCTGGGTGTGTCGAAGATAGAACAGTTTGACGAAAACATAAAAGCCATCGAGGTCAAACAAAAACTTTCTGACGACGTTATGAATGAAATTCAGAAAATTCTAAACGATTGAACAAGGCAGGCTTTTGCCTGCCTTTTACTGAATAAGAGGCTTGAGTACTCGATCCAAAACACCATGCAGGTGTGATATCAACATTCCATAGTTTACAACTGGAATCTTCAACCTTTTTGCCAAGGTCATGCGACGCATAAATGCACTCCTGGTTAACACGCACCCACCACAATGTATTATCAACTGACATTCTTGTAACTCTTCAAGATCTGGAAATTCCTTACCGGCAAAGAATTTATAGTTTAATCTCAACTTCATTTTCTGTTCTATCCATCTTGGTATTTTTACCCTTCCAATATCATCGCAAGTTGGTACATGAGAACAAGCTTCAACAACTGCAACTTGGTCGTTGTCTCTTAATAACTTGAGTTTTTCAATACCTTCCATAAAAAATTTTAGATCGCCTTTATTCGCCGCCTCGAGTATCGAAAAAGTCGTCAGGGGTATCTTCTCTGGTACGATCTTTTCTATTTTCATCACAACTTGTGAATCTGTGACAACTAAATCCACATTATTTGAAAGCTTTGTGAGAGTATCAGCAAGTTCAACATCTCTTGTCACAACAGCCGTTCCGCCAAAATCTATAATCTCTCTTATCGCTTCTACTTGTGGCATGATCAATCTACCTTTTGGTGCTGCTTTATCTATTGGAACAACAAGAATTGCCGTTTTTGTCCTTTTGAGTAGATGACCTACCAATGGCTTTTCTTCTTTTTCAGGAATTATCTGCGAGAGTTTTTCGAGTAATATGTGAATGTTTTTTCCTTCTTTTGCTGAAATCTCCACAATTGGAACGCCAAATGGCTCGTATAAATTCACAAGACCATCCAGATGAAGATCGGATTTATTTACAGCTATCACAAAGGGTATTTCAAGCTCTCTAAGGATATCCACTAACATCTGTTCATAATAAGACGGTCGGTCATCAGTAACAAGAATAGCGGCATCTGCTCTGTAGAGTGATCTTTTTGCCCTTTCAACACGTTTTTGACCGACGATTCCTTGATCATCTATACCGGGTGTGTCGATCAAAGTAACAGGACCTATAGGTTGTATTTCAAGGGTTTTGTAAACAGGGTCTGTTGTTGTACCGGGTATTTCACTTACAATCGCTATGTCCTGGCGGGCAATCGCATTTATCAAAGAAGATTTACCAACATTCCTACGACCGGCTATTGCCACATATTTTCTAAACCCTGCATGTGATATATTCATTGAACCTCCTCCTATATCCAAAATCGTTGCTGACCGAGTAACCAGCAGATATCACAAGATTCTTTGTACATTCTGCACAGGCAATGTCATTTTCAAAGATACAAATCTTATTTGGATACAAAGTGTAAAGTGAACGATAAGGTAAAGGAGTGAAATTTGGCATGATGACATTGGCTCCACATTTGAGTGCCAATTGTCTTCCCAGAGGATGAATCGTACCAAGAGCCGTTGTCGCTGGTATATTCGTATCTGGTAAAAACAATCTCGTAAGGGCTATCATTTTCAATGTTTTATTCAAAGTTCCAGATTTTGCATTTTTCAATGGTGTCGAAGGATGCGGTATGAAAGGACCTATTCCTACCATATCGGCATCGAGATCTCGTACAAATAGAATATCCTTTGCTAAAGAAAGATCATCTTGATCTGGAAGTCCAACCATCGATCCTGCACCAACTTCGTAACCCAACTCCTTGAGCTTCTTTAAATGTTCTACTCTTGTTTTGAACGAATCATTTGGATGTAATTTCTCATACAATTTTTCATCTGCAGTTTCATGGCGCATGAGATATCTATCTGCTCCCATATCTTTCCAGAGTTTGTATTCATCAAAGTTCCTTTCACCAATGCTCAGAGTAATTGCAACATTGAATTCTTTTATCTTTTTTACGAGTTGGGCTATCATGTCACTGTTGTAATATGTATCTTCACCAGATTGCAAAACGATTGTTTTTATTCCCATCTGTGATATCAACCTTGCACGTTGAATGATCTGCTCTATTGACATCCTGTACCTTGTAATATCTTTGTTTTGCGCCCTGATACCACAATACAAACAGTTATTTTTGCAATAATTCGAAAATTCAATGATTCCACGAATGTACACAGCCTTTCCAAGGTATTTTTGCCTGATCTCATCTGCTAAAGCAAAGAGTTTTTCATCAATCTCTTCTTTTGAAAGAATGAATGCAATTTCATCGATTTCAACCTTCTGTGGATGTTTCATTATTTTTTGCAGAATTTCGTACACAATCTATCACTCCTCGAGCGATTTCAATCAATTCTGGGCAGACATTTTCAACCTGTGCAAAGATCACAAAATCTTCGTCTTCGAAAATTATCTTTGGCGATTCAAACCTTTCCACTCCAGCTTTCAATCCTTGGATGAATGAAACCCTTTTTCCAATCTTTTTACATACCCACACTTTACATTTGAAATCATCTGCCATCTTTTGAATCATTCTCTTACATTCTGACATCTCTGATCCCTGCTTCAATTTTCATGAGCAAATTTTTGATATTCTCTCTTCTTTGCTCTGGCATCTTTGAGAGCTCGTTTTCTATCAACATTTCACCCGCCTTTTTTGTCTCGCAACTACCATAATCTACCAAGTATTCTTTCAGGGTTAATATGGCATTTGGTGTACAAAATTCTTTTACAAACCCTGGGATAGCAAATTCCATAAAATGCTGACCAGTTCTGCCAGCTCTATAACAAGCAGTACAAAAGGAAGGTATATAGCCATTTTCGATTAGCTCCTTTATGACATCATCCAGAGTTCTGGTATCGCCCAAGACAAATTGGCTCTTTCTGACAACTTCTTGATCAATTTGTGAATATGAACCGACACCGATGCTTGAACCGGCATCTATTTGAGAAACTCCAAGTTCAATTGCCTCGCGTCTGATCTGTGGTTTTTCCCTTGCCGTGAGAATCAAACCGGTATATGGAACGGATAACCTTATGATGGCTATTAGTCTTTTAAAATCATAATCGCTCACAGGATGTGGTGGATTGTTTGCCAATGGCGTACCAAAAGCGGGTTCTATCCTTGGAAATGAGATGGTATGTGGCCCCACGCCGAATCTTTCTTCCAAGTGTTTAGTATGATATATCAACCCCATCACTTCAAACTTCCAGTTGTACAATCCAAACAACGCACCAATACCGACATCATCGATTCCTGCAATCATAGCTCTGTCCAATCCGAATAATCTGTAGACATAAGAAGATTTTGGACCATAGACATGTAATTTTTTATATGTCGGCAAGTGATAGGTCTCTTGAAAGATTTGAAAAGTACCAATGCCAACCTCTTTGATGATTTCATATCCCTTCACCGTCTGTGGTGCTGCATTCACATTGACTCTTCTTATCTCACCAGTCTTGTTCTTGAAGGCATATATTTTTTGTATTACATTTGCTATGAACTTGGGTGAGTACATCGGATGTTCTCCAAAAACGACTATGAGCCTTTTGTGACCTTTCGAAGTGAGTACGTACAATTCTTCACTCAATTCTTCTTCATTAAGGGTTTTTCGCACAATTTGCCTGTTTTGACTCCTAAAGCCACAGTACAAACATCCATTTATACATTCATTTCCTATGTAAAGTGGCGCAAATAGAACTATCCTATTTCCATAGATTTTTTCTTTCAATTGTTTTGCAGCATTGAATATCATCTGGACAAGTTCGGGATCGTCGGCGTTGAGCAAAAACGCAGTCTCTTGTGGGGTAAGTCTTTCTTTATTCAGAGATTTTTCAATGATCTGTTCTATCAATTTTCTGTCTGGGTTTTTAGTCGTTTCAAGTAATTCATTAATCTTTTCGTGTGGAATAAATGATTCTGTTTCTTTCAATTTGTTGGAGATTATATACATTTTCTCACCTCACTTAACTGGAACTGTCTTCACCTTGACATCTTTGATCTGACCGAGTTTTCCCGATAGACTACCCATCGTATCGTTATCTGCCTTTACAACGAGTAAAATTATCGCCATGTTTTCATCTGGTACTGGATAGCCCACCCTCAGCCTTATCACATCTGCGA
Organism: Thermotoga profunda AZM34c06; assembly: GCF_000828675.1. Lineage (NCBI taxonomy): Bacteria > Thermotogati > Thermotogota > Thermotogae > Thermotogales > Thermotogaceae > Pseudothermotoga > Pseudothermotoga profunda. Next base: position 35,879 of record NZ_AP014510.1, read on the forward strand.
AATTATGCAGAAGCTCATTGACCTGTTTGTAAGCATTTTGCCTGTTTTCAACAAGGATGTTCACCACGTAAAATCTCTCCAAAATAAAACCCCCTTTCTCAAGACCGAGAAAGGGGGCAAATTAACGCCAAATCACCCCTTCCTCGGTGTCAGATAATCTCCTTCACCTCAGAAGTCCATGTTAATTATATCACAAACACAGGATTTGTCGACAAAAAATTTATACTCAAGTGGTACAATACATAAGAGGCATTTCGATGCACGCAGATTCGTGGGGAATGAAACTTGCAAGGCAAATATCATTGACGGGTCAATACAGCAAAGAGATCTTAGAGGCTTTCACAAAAATCCCGAGAGAAATTTTCTGCGAATATGATTATCCCATGGAGGTACTTTATTCAGATGATGTAGTAATAACATCAAAAGATGGAGATGACCACAGTACTTCCAGCCAACCGTCGTTGATGGCACTTTTCATGAAAGCCATCGGCATTTCCAAAGGAATGAAGATTTTAGAAATAGGATCTGGGACAGGCTATAATGCATGCGTGATGTCACAGATAGTCGGTGAAAATGGATCAGTGGTTGGTGTCGAAGTGAACAAAAAATTCTTTGAACACGCAGTGAGGGCTTCTAAGAGTCTTGATATAGGAAATGTTTCTTTCATCAATCAAGACGGCGCATTGGGATGTGAAGAATTTGCTCCTTACGATGCCATTGTCGTAACCGTGGCAGTAGACAGGATTCCCCTACAGTGGTTCAAACAGTTGAAAATCAATGGTAAAATAATAGTACCTGTAGATGTCTTTCTCTCTCAGTCACAGCCTGCCGTACTTTTTGAAAAATCACCAAATTCTATCATTGCCAGAGAAGTTGTCGAGACAAGATTTCTGAAGGCAAAAGGGTTGCTTGGAAATTTGAACCAGGATAATCTTGCAAAATTGTCAAAAATACAGTCCAAGGAATTTTCAGGAGTAATCAAGGTTAAACATTATTTTGAGAGTGAAATGTTCAGATTACTACATTTGACATGTTGGTCTTTATGTCAAAAAGATCGACAAATATATCATGTTGAAGAGACTGGATATGCAGTATGGCAAGGCAAATGGGAAATATTTGGAGTAGTTGAAAAACTCTCAAAAGTTTTGTATCAATGGGAGAGCTTTGGGTTTACAGATTCGAGGAATCTAAAGATCAATTACGACGAAAATATGAATTTCATGTGCATGGAATACAAAGGGGGTATGGGATATGTATAGAAAAGTAGTTTTGGCTTTGGTACTCCTTGGAATTTCTATATTCGCAGGCTATGCATATTTCACAAATGATACCGTGCTTGAAATGCCAAATGCGACTATCTTTTTCTTTGTATCGGACCTTGATAAAGTCTTTTTGAGTGTCTACCGATTGAACGTTGATCCAGTGGTATTATTCACAACTCCAAATTTGTCCTATGAAGAATTGAAAGAAAAATCAGGTAAAAGGATTCTGCAGAAATCTTTTCAATTGACAGAAAAACGGCAAGATTTTTCGGTGAGATTAAAAGATGTGGGGATTTACCTGGCGGTCCTCTCTGATCGAGACCAGGAGAAAATCTACGATTCACAAATTTTGGTTGTAACAGACATAGGACTTTTTTACTTATCAGATGTGGAGCAAACGATCATCTGTACGGTGAAAACAAATTCAGAAATCATCTCAGATGTCGAACTTTTTCTTGTGAAGGATCAAAATGTAATACTGAAATCAAAGACAGACAAAGACGGGTTAGCTCGATTCAAAGAAGACTTCGACATGATTATTGCCAAAAAAGATAATTCTTACACGGTGAGTTACGTTTATATACCATACAGAGGTTCGGGTATAGACAAAAAACTCTTTTTTATTACAGATAGACCTATCTATAAACCAAAAGATGTGGTGAATTTCAAGGGCCAGCTTCTAAAAAAAGATGCAGGCGTCTACACGGCTTTGGGCGCAACTAAGGTCCAGGTTGTTATATTAGATCCCAAAGAAAATGAAATCTACAATAAATCACTGACAACAGATGAGTTAGGTGGTTTTTGGGACAGCTTAAAACTTGCCGAAACCGCGGCGATCGGGTTTTACGACATCGAAATATCACACGATGATAGCACGTTTTTCGAAAGTTTCTTAGTTGAAGAATATAGAAAGCCTGAATATAAAGTTGAGATCCAAACGAGCAAAGAAGAATACATATCCACGGAAAACATTGAATTTCTGGTCAATGTGAAATATTTCAATGAATTACCAGTTGCCGCTGCAAATGTTGCTTTCTATGTCTATGCATATTCTGATTTAGATGGAGAGGTCTTTCTTGCTTATCGTGGCTATGAGTTAACCGATGAAAATGGTCAATTGCGCATATCTTTGAAACCCGAAGAAGGCTTTCAAGGAAAGTATTCAATTAAGACGATAGTAACCGACGAAAGCCAAAGACAAATTGAACAGGAAAAAACGGTCTACGTTCATGCAGACAACGTGAAAATACTTCTGGATGAAGACAGTATTTCCACAAGACCGGGTGAAAAACTTTCAATCAAAGCAAAAATAACGGATCTCGCTGGCAATCCATTAGACGGTGAAATGACCGTCCAGATCGATGGACAAACTTCTAAAGTCATGGTAATCAACGGAGAAGCTTCGATAGAATTCCTACCCCAGAAGATAGGCAGATACAAAATTGAATTGAGTTTTCAAAGGGCAAAGAAATATGCGTACGTGTATTCATATTTCTGGTCGCAGGACTATGCTATCTCAGAATTTGCACTGATAACCGATAAAGAAATCTATAAAATCAATGAACAAGTCTTAACACAAATCTTTTCACCAGAGAAAACAACTGGAATAATTGCGTTAGTTGGCGATCGAATATACGCTACACAATTTGTAAAAATTCAAGGATATGCATCAATCAACCTACCTATACCAAAAGAAACGTCCGAAAGATATTTTTTTGTAGTTTTTCTTGCTTATTCGTCAGATGGTAAAAGAATATCAGAGACGAAAAAGATTGAAATAGAACGTCAATTCAATATAAAAAATCTCCAAATTCATTTTGACAAAGATATCTATCAACCAAAGGAAGAAGCAAAATTGGTTATCACATCGGATGAAGATTTTTCATTCTCCTTGGCACTCGTAGACGAAGCGATTTACTCAATGCTTGGAGCAGAACCAATTTCAATCGAGGATGTAATATACCCTTACAATGAATATCCCCATGTCTATTGGGAATTCTCAAATTTCTGGACATATCTGACAAGCGGTTTTGTTAGATCACAAATGGCAAATCTCCCCCAGGAAAAGACTTTTGAAGACTTCAAGAAGAATGCGGTGGAATCCAGGATAAATGTCAGAGAATATTTTCCAGATACCGCTCTCTGGATTCCAAATCTCAGAACCGATAATGGAAAAGCAACGGTTATCTTCAAGGTGCCGGACAGCCTGACAACTTTCATAGCCACAGCCTATGGGTTCTCCCAGAAAAATATGGCACAAGCAGATGGCAAATTCATCGTCACAAAAGATTTTTATGTACGCCCAATTTTACCGACATTTTTCAGAGAAGGAGACATTGTTCAAATATCTGCTACCGTATTCAATCAGACTTCCGAGACTTTAAAAACAAATCTATGGTTGGAACTACCAAATTCAGTTGAGTTGATCTCAACACAACCACGGCAAATAGACTCATTTAACCCTGTACCGTTGCAACAAGATACAGATAATTTCTATGTACAACCCAAGAGCACAGGATCATCCTACTGGACAGTTAGAGCACTTAAAGAATCTGATCCGTCTACTATAACGACCTTTGCATCAGCCAATTTTGGTTTGACAGACGCGGTAGCACTCAACGTGCCCGTGAAACCATTCGCCTTTGAGAGAGAGTTCTACATACTCGAATTTATGAATGGTTTGAAAACTATAAATCTACCAGACGGTGAATACAAACAAGCGAAATTGACGGTTTATTCAAGTATTGTACCGCTTTTAGAAGGCTCTATAAAAAAACTGATAAGATATCCATACGGTTGCACAGAACAAACAATGAGTAGTTTCCTGCCAGCAATTGTCGCTGTTCGAATGGATTTAAGAATAGACAACCTTGAAGACATAGTTGAAAAAGGTCTGATGAGACTCTATAAGTACCAACATTTCGATGGAGGGTGGGGTTGGTGGCAGAACGATGAGAGCAATGATTTCATGACGTGTTATGTTATGGAAGGACTTTATCACGCCAGAAAGGCTGGATTTGATATCGCTGATTCTGTAATAGAAAAAGGTTTAGACTATTTGAAAGAACATCCATCGGCATATGGATCATATATCCTTGATCTGTATGGAATCGAGCACAAAATTTATCAAGCAAAGAAAGATATAGACTGGATATATCTATCTCTATCATCAAAAGAAGCCTTCGAAAAGGCCTTGGAACTTTTGAAACAGGACGAAAGATTTGCATTCATACCTACTCAAGATGACTTTTTTACCTCCGATGTACAACTAACTTCTATAGTACTCAGGGCACTCAGCAAGTGGAAGGGAAATGAAGAGCTCCAGAAAAAAATAATCAATTATCTGATGAGCAAAAAAGATGGTTATTTCTGGTACTCAACAAAAGATACCTCTTTTGCTGTACTTGCATTACTTGAGTCACTGCCACAGATCAGTGAGCCACGTATCATAGTTAAAAACGATGGAAAGATAACCGAGCTGGTTGGTCAAGGTCAAATCGATATCACTAAAGGTGCCTTGACAGTTGAAGGAAATGGACTTGCAGAAATCCATGTTATTTATTATGAAAGACCTACTTCCGCGGTGAATGAAGGATTGGGTATACAGAGAAAGTTTTTCAAACGATACGAAATACCTGTGATTGATCAAAAAGCAGTTATCGACGCATTCATACCGATATCACAATACTATGTTCCTATCTCAGTGAAATTACTGGATGAATTTAAAAGTGATGAACTCTGCATATTACCTTATGAATCCGGTGAATACTCATACAGGAATACAAAATTGAAGATAGAAGATTTCAAACTCACCATGAATTACATCGTATATAAATTCAAATACATTCGAACACTGGATGGTTTAATACTCATCGTGTTGGAAGACAATTCTGCCATGATTTACGATACATCATCTAAGACAGCAAAGATCTATTTTGATATCTTGGATGCAGCATTAACTAAGAGTGGATTGGTATATCTGAAAGATAAAAAATTGTGGATAAATGACAAACCTGTGGTTGATATTCCAGAAGATGTTATCACATTGAGTTGCACTGGATCTGAAATACTCCTGAGGGCTTTGGACAAAACATATTGGTTTACCGAAAACCATTTTGTTGAATTGCCATTCATAGCCGAACACATCTTAGATTGGGATGGGAAAAGAGCCGTTTTCAAGGGAGGATTTCGTTTCTCTGGTAATGACGAAACAATCACAAATCAGTTATGTGAAGTCGTTTTTAAAGAAGAAACTTGGCCAATCTCGATAAGTTCAGGAGACATAGTCAAAACTATCATAACACTTGAATCTGGAAAAGGCAATTATGTCGTTGTCGAGGATTACTTCCCATCTTGTGCGCAAGTTCTGGATAGATACAGAGAAAAGGTTTTACAAGATTATTCAAAATTCGATTACATGTGGTACAGATCTTGGGATAGATGGTACACAGCAAGCGAAGTTCACGAAGATAGAATTGTTTTCTTCATATCTACATATTATCCTGAGAGAATGGGTTATGTTTGGAGGGTAACGGCAAATGGAAAGTACCAAGTCCTTCCAGCCAGGGCTTATTCGATGTATTATAAAGGTCTTTATGGTCAGTCAGATCCTGATGTGCTCGATATCGGTGTATGGTTTGAAGTTGAGAAATCTAAATGATCTTCTAAATGTGTATGGCTTATCTTTAAATCGCATATATAAAATAGCTAAAACTTTGCAGATCGACGTCAAGATCGACGCAATAATAATTGAATGCGACAATATATATGAATTTCACCAAATAACTGGCAAACCATATCATATTGGGGCTATATACATTAATGGTGTGATCATAAGCCAGCCTTTCAACATTCTAAGGCAAAAAGGTATACTTGAGAGCACGATAGAACATGAATTACTTCACCACTTGATAGAAAAAAATTATTCCATGCCAAAATGGCTTGAAGAAGGATTGATATTGTACCTTACAGGTTCTAAACTCGAAGACTTAAAAGGAGAGCACAAAGATGCTTTGAAGAGATTTATGCAGGAGGTTAGTTATGAAGATATACCAAGTTATGTGGCTCGCTATCACAACGATAATCGCTCTAATTTTGATCCTGGATTTCAGTTTCCAAGTGGAACTCCAAGTGAACCTTAAACCCATAAGAGATATTCAAAATCTTTTTCTTGAAGGAAAAATAATCGGAGCAAAGATTTATTCAAACAGAACCTATCAGGTGATGGAAAATGGTTTGTACTTACCACGTGTAAAACCAGGGGAGAGAATAGAACTTTACTTTGAAAGCAAAGGTCTTTTGAAAAGAACGAAGTCGATTAGGTTTTTTGTCGAACCAGATACCGAAGATCGTGACGAAGATGGGTACCCAGATTTTTTGATGCTTGACTCAAAAGATTCAGAAAGATTCAGAAACTGGTTTATCTGGATAGCGATAGACACATTCAAGAATAACACCCCTTTGTGGAATAAAGATGAAAGAGATTGTGCCGGATTGGTCAGATATTGCGCACGAGAAGCCCTTAGAAAACACGACAGTTTATGGTTTGAAAGATCAAAGTACACTGGACCAGTTTTCGAAGACGTTGAGAAATACAATTATCCCAACATACCCGTTATTGGTATGAAATTGTTCAGAATAAAGAAAGGTAAATTTCAAGACAGTTTTGACTTCAGTACCTTTGCCGTTGCAAGAATTCTGTATGAAAACAGTATGAAATTCGTGACAAAGGAAGTCACTTTTGCAAAACCCGGAGACATCATGGTCTTTTTTCATCCAGAAGATTTTGAATTTCCATATCATTTAATGATCTATGTTGGTAACCTTGGTATATCAGATCACCAAGGTTGGGTTTTGTATCATACAGGACCAATCGGTGCGGGAACTGGTGAACTCAGGTTTGTTAGATACACCGAACTCACCAAACTCGATCCATCCTGGGCTGTTAGTGATAAAAACAAATACTTCTTGGGATTCTTCAGATTCAAATTCCTACCATGATAAATCCAAATCACTGCTCGATGCGCAAATAAGAACACCTATTTATAGTATAATTTTCCTGAAACTTTCTAAGGGGTGATGGCTTTGAAAGACTTCTACAGGATGAAAACCGAGGATGTTTGCAAAGACATGCAAGTCGATCCTGGAAATGGCCTTACCAACCAAGAAGCAAAGAAAAGACTTGAAAAGTATGGACCAAATGAAATAGCTCAAAAGAAAAGAAGAACCATCTGGCAGATGTTTTTTTCTCAATTCACAGATTTTCTGATCATCATACTTCTTGTAGCCGCCGTGGTTTCCATAATCGTTGGAGAAGGTATCGATGCTGTTTTGATTATTATCATAGTCCTTCTCAATGCTACATTGAGTACAATTCAAGAATCTAAGGCAGAAAAATCTCTGCAATTGCTCAAAAAAATGGCTGCACCAATGGCAAAGGTGATCAGAGACGGTGTGGTACAAACCATCTCATCAAGAGAGATAGTACCCGGCGATGTAGTCTTACTCGAAACAGGCAACTATGTACCAGCCGACGGGAGATTGATTGAAGCTGTAAATCTTTCTGTGAGTGAAGCCGCTCTAACCGGAGAATCTCAACCAGTGGATAAAACAACAGATGTGATCGACAAAGATAAATTACCCATTGGTGACAGACTCAACATGGTTTATTCAGGAACGATAGTTGCAAAAGGTAGAGGCAAGGCCATCGTGACATCCACGGGTAATGAAACTGAGCTCGGAAAAATTGCGAAGATGCTATCTGAAATGGAAGAAGAAGAAACACCCCTGCAAAAAAACTTAGAGAAACTGGGAAAACAGATAGGTGTGATAATCTTAGCCATATGTGCAATTGTCTTTATCGTAGGTATATTTGAAGGAAATCCATTACTTGAAATGTTTCTCACTTCTGTGAGTCTTGCAGTTGCAGCGGTACCTGAAGGTTTGCCAGCCGTTGTGACGATCGTTTTGGCACTTGGCATGTACAACATGGTGAAAAGAAATGCTGTAATAAGAAGACTTCAAGCCGTTGAAGCATTGGGTTCAGTCAATGTAATCTGTTCTGATAAGACAGGTACTCTGACAAAAAACGAAATGACCGTTGTTAAGTATTACCTACATCCATCTATATTTTTCGAACACGAACAAGCAAAACAAAACAAATCAAAATCTCTGCAATTACTTTTAACTGGTGCAACACTGTGCAATGATAGTTTCATCACGATGAAAGATGGAAACCGTATAACTTCAGGTGATCCAACGGAAATCGCTTTGGCAGTTGCGGCATTTGATCTTGGAATAGAAAAAGCAACCCTTGAAGAAAAAATGCCACGTATCCACGAGATACCCTTTGATTCCGACAGAAAGATGATGACAACGATTCACAAAGATCAAGATAAGACATTATCTTTCACAAAAGGTGCACCAGATGTGGTAATAAGAAATTGCGATAGATACATGACAGAAGATGGACAAATCAAAAAACTCACCGATCACGATAAAGAACTGATTCTTCAACACAACACACAGATGGCACAGGAAGGTCTCAGAGTTTTAGCGGTTGCGTTTAAAGAATTGCAGAACAATGACTTTTCAAACCTTGAAAACGACATGATCTTCCTTGGATTGATGGGTATGATCGACCCACCAAGACCAGAGGTAAAACAAGCCCTCGAGAAATGTCAAACGGCTGGAATTAGAGTCATCATGATCACAGGAGATCACAAAGTAACTGCTCAAACGATCGCAAAAGAACTGAATATCCTTGACAGCAACGACATGGTTCTAACAGGTAGTGATTTGATCGAAATGGATGTCGATCAGCTTGTTCAAGTAGTTGAAAAAGTAAAAGTTTATGCAAGGGTTTCTCCAAATGACAAATTGAAAATAGTCGAGGCTCTGAAAAAAATAGGAAGAGTAGTTGCAATGACCGGAGATGGTGTCAACGACGCACCTGCATTGAAAAAATCCGACATAGGTGTTGCAATGGGTATAACTGGTACAGATGTCTCAAAGGATGCATCGGACATGGTTTTAACAGATGACAATTTTGCAAGCATCGTAGCAGCAGTAGAAGAAGGAAGAAAAATCTTTGACAACATCAGAAAAGTCGTATACTACTTACTCTCGTGTAATATCAGTGAGGTTGCAACTATATTCATTTCAATATTATTGAGATTACCATTGCCTTTGATACCCGTTCAAATACTGTGGATGAATCTGGTCACAGATGGACTTCCGGCTTTGGCACTGGGTGTCGAACCTGCGGAACCAGATATAATGAGAAGACCCCCAAGGGATCCAAAAGAAGGTATCATGAGTAAAGACGTGTTGACAAGTATCTTTATCGGAGGAATACTCCTATCGATTCTGACGCTCTTTGTCTACGGCTGGGCTTTGATGGAACATGATCAAATTGAATTGCTCAGAACGATGGTCTTCTTCACACTTTGTACAGGACAATTAATGCACGCTTTTAATTCAAAATCACTGAGATTTTCATTGTTCAAAGTAGGTATCAAAAACAATCCAAAACTCATAATGGCAAATCTCGCATCATTTGGTTTGTTACTTGCGGTTATATATGTCCCAGGGCTTCAGAATGTTTTTGGCACAACAAATCTCACAGGAAAACAATTGATAGTATCCATTTTTGCTGCCTCGATGACTATACCCCTGTACGAGCTTGTGAAAGTCATAAGATATAGAAAAAAATAATCATCACAAAAAGAACAACCCCCTCCACTTGGAGGGGGTTTATATTTTCTAGATCTTAGCGCAAATAATTTCAACATCACCTCGCCGAATTAAGACTCATAAGATTTGCCTTTGCGGCATTTCTCAGCTTCAAAGATCTCTCCACAAAGACTTTTTCTTTTGTGAATGGATCGATCTCTGAATAATACATCGCTGTGCTGACCGTACCTGGTGAGGGTGTAAAGATCTGAATTTGTTGTGGGTGATAATTCAACTTTTCTTCTATGAATTTTCTCAAATGTTCGTTTTCTCTTTTTCCTTCTCCGGGATGTGCAACTATGAAATAACCTACTACGTATCTTTGCTTACCAGAATTCTTAGCGTATTTTTCAAACTTTTCTTTGAATTCCAAGAAAAGTTCTACAGATGGTTTTCTCATCAACGCTAAAACTTTTGGATGAGAATGTTCAGGGGCAAGTTTGAGTTGTCCTGGGGTGAAATCGATGAGTTTTTTTATGAACAAGTCACCATGAGGATCATTCAAAACCAAATCGTGTCGTATACCAGATGAAACAAATACGTGTTTTATACCATTAATAGTTCTCACCTTGTCCAAAAGTTCTAAATATCTTTCGTGATTGGTCTTTGCATTCACACAGCTCTTTGGATGCAAACAAAATTTTTCACACTGACCTTTTGTTTCTCTGACAAAACAACTTGAACCATACATATTTGCCGTAGGTCCACCTACATCTGTTATGATGCCATGAAAATCTGGATGTTTAGTCAAAATTCTAACTTCTTCAAGGATCGAATCAACACTTCTTGAAACAACGTGTGTGGTCTGATGTTGTGTTAATGCGCAAAATGAACACGAGCCAAAACAACCTCTCACACATGTTATTGAGAATTGAATCATATCCAGAGCGGGAACATATCCTATTTTTTCATAGAAAGGATGGGTTTTTCTTTCAAATGGAAGTAGATAAAGATTGTCAATTTCTTCTTGTTCAAGTGGTAATTGCGGAGGATTTTGGATGATATATCTACTATCTTGTCTTTGACACAGCACAATATTTTTGAAAGGATCTGTTAAGATAGTCTGCAGTCTTGTAGATTCTGCGTATTTTGTTTTATCAAGACATATCTCATCAAAACTCGGAAGTTCATGACAATCGATGGGCTTTTTCGAGCTCCACCAAACTACTCCACGAATGGTTTTACATTTCTCTATATCACGCGTTCTGCTGAGTATTTGAGCAATCTCAAGAACGGTTTTCTCTCCCATACCATACACGAGAAGATCTGCCTTGGCATCAACCAAGATAGATTTTCTAATTCTGTCAGACCACCAATCGTAATGTACAAAGCGCCTTAGACTTGACTCAAGCCCACCAATCACAATTGGAACATCTGGGAAAAATCTTCGCACGAGATTTGAATAAACAATCACAGCACGATCGGGTCTTTTACCGGCGATACCACCAGATGAATACTCATCTATTTTTCTCTTTTTCATCGAAGCCGTGTAATTCGACACCATTGAATCAACGTTTCCAGCACTTATACCAAAAAACAATTTTGGTCTACCAAGGCGCGTGATATCCTTTTCGCTCTTCCAATCTGGTTGTGCTATGATTCCAACTTTAAATCCTTTTGAGACAAGATAATGTCCTATCAGCGCAACGCCAAAAGATGGGTGATCTACATATGCATCACCCGTAACAAGTATTACGTCGAGTTCTTTCCAGCCGAGTTTCTTCACTTCCTCAATAGTTGTTGGTAAAAACATAAAACCACTTCCAGGAAGAGTTTAGCAGAATCTGATCGACACGTTCACATGTTAATGACAATCGTGCTAATCGGCAAGATAAAGACAAGACCTTGAGAAAAGCAAGAGTGGAGATCACTCTCCACTCTTTTCTATAAATTTTCTATAAAGTCTATGGAAGTTCAAAGACCACGGTCAATACACCGTCTTTGTGGAAAAGATCCTTTAGATTCAATTCTTCAATCAGCGATTCATTGATTTCTTCATCTGTTGTTATACTAAGTTTTACTGTTATAGTTTTGCCTGAAGGTTCTTGTTCATACTCAAGTATATCAAGCACTTCTTCTGGATAATCGACGTACCAGAAAAGAAGTTCGCTTAAGTCTTCTGGAGCTACTTCATTATCTTCATAATATTGCCTTATGGCCTCCACAAAGTCAGTTATCAAATCTTCCGCAGATGGCAGTTGATATTTATCATAAGTTTTAGTCACATATATAAATCTGTTCTCCTTATCGATTTGAACATCATTAACCTCAACACTCAAGCTGTTCATTACATCATCTTCTGTCATTGTATCCACCAGATCAGTTTTAACACCAATCTTTACCAACCACCTACCATCTTCCTCTTTTCTCTCATAAACCACTCTGTCTGATAATTCTTCATAAATATCTTGTTCAAGTTCATCGATATCTTCTGGCGGATCTGAGTACATGTAATAACACCTAAAGTCAATAGAGTCAATTATATCGTTCAACAAATTCAACTCTTCTGGTTTTGGTAAGAATTCAGATAAGATTTCACTCAAAACAGTAGAGATTAGATCCTTTGATAATCTTGCCTCCGACACTACTGAGCAATCTTCTCTATGCAATGATAGATCAGCAAAGATGCTATCTTGTTTGAAAACAATTCTACCAAGTACTCCACCTTCGACAGGAATGAGATCTTTTTCATCAACATTTTTCGACAAAACCTCAGCTATACCACCTTTTGTTGGAAGCACTGCGACAAATTCATCTGAACTCAGGTAGATAAAATCTTCCGTTCTTCTGGCAAATGCTCCAAGTGTGTCAAAGTAATCAATCAGATCTTCTAATGATTCTTCTTTGAAATCGAAAAACAGAGCGAATTTAGATGTGTCTTCTGAAAAACTCAAAGAAATGCCAGTTGATTTAGTGAATATGAATTCAAATTTTTCTAAATCTATTCCAACTTCTTCCATAACTTCAGTAGGGATCTGATTCAAAATCGAAGTTGGCACTACCAAGGAAAATTGTGCATCTTTGAGCGTTTTCAATCCCTTTGGTAAAACCTGAGATTGCGCGCGCTTAACCTCCCATTCAGTTCTGTGGGATTTGTTGGATTTTATAAAGATCCTTGCAGTGTCTGAATCAAAAGAAACGCTTATCTCATCTTCAACTGGCACGCCTTCATTGAAACCAAATAGATGTAAGACAATACCAACGATGGGAATTGTTTGCATCTTTACATAAATTGCGGCATCTTCATTCAACTTTATCTTTGGTATCTGGTCATTGATCATAGCTTTTACATCTTCAACCATCATTGCCGATGCGAAATAGTACAAATCGTTCACTTGGATGACTTCGCGATTTACCAAAAATTCCGAGAAATTTTTCTTGAACCAATCAGGATCGTTGGTAACGATAGAAACATCCAACAGATTTTGAGCATTAGAGAATTCTTCGGTTTCGATCAATCCCACTAAACCTGAAAGATCCAGCGTCATTTTACCAAAGAAGCACACAAAGCCATCTGTGTGATCACTCAACTTGTTATTTGGTGGTAAAAAGGAGTTGAGTGTTTCAAAATCTTTCAGAAATAGCACATAATCTGCTGTGATAGGAACATAAGCAAAAGCATGAATGCAAACAACAACAGCAATTAACAACAATACCTTTTTCATTCACTATCCCTCCCCTTGGTTTTTAACTTGATTATACGATATATCATTCGATATCTTCACATGAAGTCATCCCAAAAATACCTCGCGCTCTATCTGTTCTTCGAGCTTTTTAAGCATAAGAGTCGCAGCGAGAATACCTTTGAATACTCCATCTTGCCTAATTGCAAAAACCAACCTTAATGTCATTTTACCGGAAACACGGGACTGTAAGGGATCTGATATCGTCCACTCGACAGTATTGTTTTGCTTGAGGTATCTAAAATAATCTCTATCTGCTATATTTCCTTTCGCTCCTGTAGTAGTTATGAAATTGCCATTTGCATCAGCCATGAACAATAGTTCATAAATATCTCCACGCGTTTTTAGAAACTCTTTTGCATGCGGCTCAAAGGTTTTCCAATCCAAATTCTGGCACTCAGGTAATTGAAGTAACCTACCCAGATCTCTTATTTGCTCAGAGAGCCACTTTCTTGCTCCGGTAAGACTTTTTAACTTCAAAGATTTTAAAGAAAGTACCTGCCCATTCTTTGAAAGTTCTTGAGATAGATCACTTAAAAACCGGACGGTTTTATCGGTTTCGTCGACAAAATTCAAAATCTCCGCTGCGGCGTTTGTATTGTTGTTGACAGCCGACTCTATCTCCTTAGTAGATCTTATCTGTGATTGTATAGAATCAGAGATTTCATTCACTATTTTCTCAAATTGACTAACACTGTCTTTGAGTTTGATCAAATCTGTAGCGAATTCTTCGTTGACCTTTATAGTTTTCCCCACCAATTCAGCTACTGTATTGCTCTTGTCTAAGGATTCTTTAATAGCTAATTCAATACTTCCAACCTGTTGTGCTATCTCTTCTGCAGATTCTCGAGACTGCTGGGCGAGCTTTCTCACTTCCTCTGCAACAACTGCAAATCCCCGTCCATGTTCTCCAGCTCTTGCGGCTTCTATTGCCGCGTTCAGTGCCAAAAGATTCGTTTGCTCCGAGATCTGTTCAATTGTTTCTATCATATGTCTTATACCTTCAGAAACCTGACCAAGTCTATCCATTGTTTCAACCAAGTCCTTGATTTTGCTTTTCGCATTCACATTCTCGGTTACAAGGTCGTTGATTTTCAATTTTAGATCTGCCATATTCTTACCAAATTCTTCGAACTCTTCATACATTTTTTGCGCATTCTGTCCAATCATCTGAGCATCATTAGATATCTCAGCTGCTCCGGATGAAGTTTCTTCAAGAGCTGCGGTTAAAGATTGAACCAATTCTGAGATCTTCTTGGATCTTTTTGTCAGAAGATCAGAACTTTCGTTCATTTGTTTTGATATATCGACAAGATTCTCAGCATCCTGTTTTAATGAATTTGAAGATATGAAAAGCTCACGAAATAAATCTCTATTCTCTTTTTCATCAATTTTTTCTTGTTTGATCTGCACAATTTTTCTGATCCTGATATTTTGAATTATAAAAACGGCGATCATAAAGCATAAAGAACACAAGACCACATATTCCCAAAAGAAAACTCTGAATAATAGAAAAATCAAACCAACAATGCCAATGCACAATGAGAATATGCTCACCAAATCTCCCTCCTTGAGATCGATTAAGTGTATAGAACATAAAATTTTGGCTTATCATTCACATGCCAATCAAAATTACTGTGCTTCTTGGCTGAGCTGTATATGTGTATCCAACGGGTTCCGGGTCATCGAGAAAATCTTCAGGGCAATCCTTCGATGTGTCAACAACTCTGTACCAGTTTTTGCCATGGATGTAAGGCAATACAAATTTCAAAGGTTCACGCCATTGATTTAGAATAACGTATATATCGGTGTCCTGCTCAACTGAACTTGGTTCCCCACTTATCATGAAAGCTATCGAGTGAGAATGATAAGAAAAATCCGGCTCAAAGGGTCTTACACCATGCCAAGTCAAGTCTGGGAAACCCGTTTGTGTCGGTAATCCTGTAAAAAAGTGCGGTTTTCTCAAGACTGGATGTGATTTTCGAAAATCAATCATCTTCTTGAAAAACCTAAAAATGTCCTTGTGCTTTTCTTTTAAAGTCCAATCAAGCCACGTAGTTTCATCGTCATGACAGTAAGCGTTGTTATTTCCTTTCTGCGTTCTGTACATTTCATCACCCATCAAGATCATTGGAGTACCATGAGATACCATCAGGATGGCTATGAAGTTTTTTACTTGTTGTTTTCTCAAACTAATTATCTTGGGATCATCTGTTTCACCTTCCACGCCATAATTGTTGCTGAAATTTTCATCACTGCCATCTCTGTTACCTTCACCATTTGCCTCATTGTGTTTGTACTTATAACTGACAAGATCTCTCAATGTAAAACCATCGTGACATGTAACGAAATTGATACTCGCGTGGGGAGATCTTGAACCATACAAATCTTGACTTCCAGCTATTCTCATGGCAAGATCTTGTACTGTACCTTCGTCCCCTCGTACAAATTTTCTCACCGTGTCCCTATATCTTCCATTCCATTCTGCCCAACCTTGAGGGAATTGCCCCAAAAAATATCCGCCTGCAGCATCCCATCCTTCAGCAATGAGCTTTAGATCATGTAATATGGCATCTTCTGAAATATCTTTTAGTAATGAAAAATCACCAATCCACCTGCCATCTGGTGTCCTTCCAAGAATAGAAGCAAGGTCAAAGCGGAAACCATCCACGTGCATCTCCGTCGCCCAATATCTGAGACTGTCTATAATCATTTCCTTTACAACTGGGTGATTGCAGTTGAGTGTATTTCCACAGCCAGAATAGTTCAAATAGAAGCGTTTGTTGCTCGGATTGAGCATGTAATAGATTTCGTTGTCTATACCTCTGAAAGAAAGAGTGGGACCAAGTTCATTACTTTCGCCGGTATGATTGTAAACAACATCGAGAATTACTTCAAAACCATTCTTGTGCATTTGCTTGACAAAATCCTTGAAGAGAAAAACTTGTTCACCAAGTTTCATGCCTACTGAATAGTTACCTGTTACAGCGAAAAAACCCAATGGATTATAACCCCACATATCCATAAGCCTCTTGCCAGTCAATGGATTTATATTGGTATTGGCATTAGCACAAAATTCAAAGACAGGCATCAATTCAATTGTAGTTACTCCAAGTTCCTTTAAATGATCGAGTTTCTCAAGTATTCCCAAAAAAGTACCACGAAACCTCACATTAGATGTGGGACTCATGGTGAAGAACCTTACATGCATTTCATAGATGATCGTATCTTTCCATGGGATCATTGGTTTTCTATCTCCGGTCCAATCGTATTTAGAGTCATCGATGACTATGGATTTTGTCGGGCTCTGTGCAGAATCAATTGTTGAGAATGAAAGATCTTTCATAGGAGAATCTCTATCATATCCATATACACTGTCCTCATCCCATTCATACGATCCAGATATCGCCTTTGCATATGGGTCAGTCAAAAGTTTATAAACATTGAATCTTTTCCCGTTATTGGGGTCATATTCTCCATCTATTCTCCAACCATAATATTGACCATGGCCAACTCCATAGACATATATGTGCCAGATATCACCTGTTCTATTGTAAATTGGATCGAGTACGAATCTGTGAGAGGGTTTTTCATCATAATAATTCTGGTACAGTTCAAGGATCACGCGACGCCCATTCCTTGAAAAAATACCAAAATTTACACCAGTATCATCTGGCGTTGCACCAAGCCTTGGGTAACCTCTTTTTGTCTTCAACTCAACATTTGAATCTGGGTTGTTATATTCGACAGGATAATCTGGCAATTTACCACCTGGTAATAGTATACTTGCTTGAACCAATTTTAGAACCATTATCTCATTATCAATTCACCCCACAAATACACTGTTTTTCTAAGGTTTTCTTTTTCATTTATCATGGCGTTTTTTAATCATTTGACGAAAAAATTGGTTATATTGCAACAAAATATCTGATTCAGATGGGACACAAAGGAATTCTCATGTTCAATTCATTGCCAGAAAAATTCACCTCCCAATTTCGCCAGAAAGGTTACTCTTCTGCAATGAAGGAAGCTGGACTATCAGAACAAATCATAAATTCTTCGGAGGGTTTTGAAAATTCGTACAGAAGATTCAAGGATTTTTTGCAAACAAGTTTATCAAAGAATATCACAGCCGTTCTTTGTTACAACGATATATTTGCCTACGCAGTTATAAATGCCGCAAGAGAAATGAAAATGGAGATTCCAAAGCAGTTGAGTAT
This sequence comes from Thermotoga profunda AZM34c06, assembly GCF_000828675.1. Classification (NCBI taxonomy): domain Bacteria; kingdom Thermotogati; phylum Thermotogota; class Thermotogae; order Thermotogales; family Thermotogaceae; genus Pseudothermotoga; species Pseudothermotoga profunda. The sequence continues at coordinate 53,777 of NZ_AP014510.1, forward strand.
TGTGGGGGTAGACGATTTGGTATTTTCCAGTATTATTGATCCACCCTTGACCACTGTACATATAAACAGAAAAGAACATTGACAAATAAACCTGTTTTTAAGTTTTATGTGCTGTTTGTTCAGAAACAAAGAATAAAATCAACACAATCCACATCAAGATTGAATTGAGTGCTTGTGCTTCACCTACATGACGCGTACTGAAGAGTTTATAGGTTGCGACAGACAAAGTAGCTAACTGACCATCTGAAAGAATTATAGTGGCTGTGATTTCTCCGAGTGCTATTGCCATGCAAAAAGCAAAAGCTCCCAGCAATTCCTTTTTGAAAATCGGCAGTGTTATCTTGAAAAATCTCTCCAAAGAACCACAACCATCGATTTTACTTGCCTCTTCGATCTCCTTTGGAAGACTTCTCCAAACATTTTGAAGAGAACTGTGAACTAAAGGTAGAGATATCAATGCGTAAATACCACCCAACTTGAGTACCTGGGGTACACCGCCAAGAAGGATCATACCAAAAGCCATTGTCGCTGGAGAGATTGCTATTGGTAAATACACTAATGCAGATAAAGATGTCTTAAACCTGACAGAAGCATAGGAGCTGATCAACCCAATAGCACAAACGCATATCCCAACTACCGAACTCAACAATAAACTGTAAATAACCACAGACCACGTATTTGTTCCTATTATCCATTCAACACTTTGACTGAACAACCTTCTGAAATTTTCAAACGTGAAGCCACTTCCATATCTTATAAACCCACCAAAACAAGCCATAATCAACGGTAAAAAAACGAATAATCCAACAAATACAACATAAAGATAAGACCATTTTGGTCTTTTCTCCTTGAGCGTTTCACCAAAAAATTCCTCAGTTCTATTGGATAATATCAAAAAAACAAGACTCGCCAATGCCACAAAAATCATTTGAAACAATGTCAAAAACAGCGCACTTTCAAAATCCAAAAGAACTCTCAAATACATATAGATGCTCACTTCTATAGTTGAGTATTTGATCCCACCTAAGATCATAACAACGGCAAAACTGGTAAAACAGTATAGATAAGAAAGTGCAAAAGCAGAACCAATAGCGGGTGTCATTAAGGGTAATTCAACATGCCAAAATCTTTTGAACTTCGAGGCTCCTTCAAGATTAGCCATTTCAAGAAGACTTTTATCTATTCTCTCAAAAGCGTCACCAACGATCCTTATGAACAGAGGAAAGTTATAAAACACATGGCCAATTAATACCGCGGTGAATGTATATAGTATCCTGATCCTTAGATTGAAAAAAGACAACACCCAATTCACTATTCCATTGTTACCAAAAGTGAGTAAAAAACCTATTGCCATCGATATCCCAGGAAGTACAAAAGGCACCATGCTCGCAGACTTTAAAAGACTCTTCACAGTTTTTGGAAGTCTTGTTCTTGCGATCAAATAAGCGCCTGGTACTCCAAGAAGCATTGTCAGAAAAGCCGATATTAATGCTTGAAAGATAGTGAATTTTATAACCGTGGTGTTTTTTAAAAGTATTTGGTGAAGATCTCCGTTTGGAAATCTCAGAAACAATAAAACAAGTGGATAAATCAAAAAGGTGCCGATAAAGACTATCGGCACCAAGCCCAAGATTATCTTTCTTTTCATCTACCTATCATTACTCCTGCCCATTTTTCAAGCCACTCTTTACCTTTTTGGTCAAATGTGCCATAGTCAAATGACAGCACTTTATCTATCTTAGGCGCATATTTGTAAGCTTGTGGAAGTTCTATTTCTATAACTGGGTACATCCATTGGTTTAATGGTATCTGCGACTGAAATTCTTCGCTCAAAATAAATTCAATGAACTTCTTCGCAAGATCGAGATTTTTCGTACCTTTCACTATGGCTGCGTACTCTATCTGCACAAAGGCACCTTCTTCCATGATTACCGGCAGGTACTTAAGACTTCCATATTCATGGTAACTATAAGCACCATCTGTTGCATAGCTCACCATGATATCTGCCTCTCCCGTTTCGAGCATACTGAATGCTTCATCCCATCCCGGCGTTATGGTCAAAATATTGTTCTTTAAATTCTTCCAGTAATCCAAAAATCCGTCCTCACCGAAAACCGCCACCGTCCATAACATAAAAGAAAGTCCCGTACTCGATGTACGAGGATCCTGAACAACCAGTTTCTTTCTAAATCTCTCATCAAGAAGTTCTTTAAAAGATCTCGGTGGGTTCTCTATATCTTCGGTGTTGTAAACCAAGGCAATCGCACCATAATCAAATGGTGTACCGTAACCCTGTGTGTCCAAAAGTTCTTTGTTCTTCACTTTTGATATGTTCTGTGGAACAAACTGTGTCAAAAGTCCCTCAGAGATCGCACGTCTTAATAAAGGTTGATCCAATCCAATCACAACATCGGCCTTTGGCTGATCTTTCTCAAGAATCAACCTTGCGAGTACATTCCCAGCATCTCCAAAAGATAGTACCTTCACTTTGACATTGCTTTGTCTTTCAAAAATTGGCAAGACTTTCTGCGCAATTCCCGATGCGAAACTGCTATAGGTATACACAACTAATTCCTGAGAGAGTATTGACACCGCGAAAATTAATGATACAATAAATAACAACTTTCTCATATACACCACCTCCCCTAAGTTAAAACCCCGCCACCGGCGGGGTAATTTGATTTTTCACTTGCTCCCTACGCCGGCATTACCCGGATCAGGTTCAAGGGTCGAGGACTTCCGTCCTCCTCTCAGCCTCGGATTAGAAGCTCCCCTGCAGATATATTCACTTGGCCATTTTTATTGTATCATAAGAAAATGATCTGTGTGAATTACATGATGATTGTTTTTATGTTGTAAAATTGTCTTGTACCACGAGAGGAGTGGAAAATTGTGAAACTCGGTGACAAGATTCCAAAGGATGTTTTTAACGAGCTTGGAATCAATGCTTTCTCAGATCTCCCCTTCATTCAGCAGTTAAACCAAAAACTGAACGAAAACGTTGAAATCATAGCAAAAGTTTCCAGCAAAAAACTTCAGGAAGCTAAGGATCAGAAAAAATTTCTGTTGGTAACTTTAACTGATAAAACCGGAAGTGTTAGAGCTGTCGATTGGTACAATGCCGATAAAAACTTCACCAAGATTAATGAAGGCGATGTTATTTTGGCAAAAGGAAGGGTTGTTTATTTTGAAGATCATGTTCAAATCAATTTGGATAAAGAACCAGACTCTGTAAGATGTCTGGCCGATTCGGAATACGACTTTCAGAGATTTGTTGATGTAACAGCTCAAGACATCGATAAGATGTACGAAAAGTTGACGATATTCATTAAAGAAATACGAGATGATGATTTGAGAAAACTGTTGCAGAGTTTTTTCACAGAAGATGATCAGTTCATCAAAGATTTCATTCAGGTTCCTGCCGGAGTGAATGTCCACCATGCTTACCTTGGCGGACTACTCGAACACACCGTAGATGTGGCAAATTTGTGCAAGAAAGTTTCAACTGTGTACGAACAGTTTCTCAACAAAGACATTCTAATCACCGGCGCTATTCTGCACGATATCGGAAAAGTGAGAGAATACAGGGTAACTCAGAAGGGATTCGAGGTGACCGATGAAGGAGAGTTGATCGGCCATATAGTACTTGGCGCTCAAATGTTCAAAGAACGTGCAATCAAGATGTCGCTAAATAAGAACAAGTTGATGCAAATTGAGCACATAATTCTTTCTCATCATGGAGAACTTGAATGGGGATCACCGGTTGTTCCAAAGACAGCGGAAGCCTTTGTAATCCATATGCTTGAAAACATGGATGCAAAACTCGCACGCTTTAGAGCAATAGGTGAAAAAGAAAAGAAGAATGGCACTGAAAAACTCTGGAGTGAGTACGACAAACATCTTCAGAGACGTCTCTGGCTTGGGGGGATTGAGCAGTGAAGATAAAATTTGGTACGTCCGGCTGGAGAGCTATCATAAGCGATCAATTCACGTTTAGCAATGTAAAAATAGTGAGTCAAGCAATTGCTGAATATATCAAAAAAGTTGGTGGAAAAGCTCTGATCGTGGCACGCGATACCCGCTTCATGACAGAGCACTACGCTCAATTGGTAGCTCAGGTTTTAACAGCGAATGGTATAAAGGTCTTGATGCCAGAGAATCCCACTCCTACACCTGTGGTCTCATTTGCAATAAGACAATACAAACTCGCCGGTGGTATAAATATCACTGCATCGCACAATCCACCTGAATATTGTGGTATAAAATTCAATCCAGCCGATGGATCACCCGCATCACCGGAAGTAACAAAAGAAATAGAAACTTTAATCGAAAAAATAGAGGAAAAAAAGATACCCATGATCAGTCTTCGCGAGGCGAGCGCTAAAGAACTCTTCGAAGTCTTTGAACCAAGAACTGATTATATGAAGGCAATCGCACAAAAGGTAGATTTGGAAAGAATTAAGTCTGCTGGTTTGAAAGTCATCGCAGATTTACTCTATGGGACTTCGATAGGTTACTTAGACGAACTGTGCAAATCCGTTTGTGGTGAATTTGACGTCGTCCACAATTATAGGAACCCATATTTTGGGGGAGATAGACCAGAACCAGATGAAGATAGACTCAGAGACCTTGCAGAGAAAGTGAAAAATCGTGGTTGGGACATCGTTGTGGCAACCGATGGTGATGCAGATAGATTTGGAATCGTCGATGATAACGGTGAGTACGTAAAGCCAAATGAAGTGATCGCCCTTCTCGCACACCATTTGTATACACATAGAAACTTCAATGGACCTGTAGCAAGAACGATTGCCACATCCCATGCAATCGATTCTGTAGCACAGATCTTCAAGCAAAAAGTTTTGGAAACGCCTGTTGGATTCAAATTTCTTGCAAATGTGCTTCTCTCGGAGAATGTAGTTATCGCGGGAGAAGAAAGCGGTGGTCTTACCATACAAGGCCACACACCGGAGAAAGACGGAATATTGGCATGCATGCTCGTACTCGAGATGATTGCATACGAAAGAAAAAGTCTTTCACAGATAAGGAAAGATTTTCGTAAGAATTACGGTGAATTTTTCAACACAAGAATAGATCTTGAGTTATCCGATGAACAAGAAAAACAAGAACTTTTGACAAAATTTAGGAATATAAAAGATTATCTGTTAGGCATAAAAATAGTCGATCAAGATTCGATCGACGGCTTGAGGTATTTCTTTGATAAACCTGGTGCATGGATACTTGCAAGAGCCTCAGGAACCGAACCGGTTGTGAGAATATACTTTGAAGCGAAGGATCCTCAAACGTTCCAGTCGATGCTTTTGGCTGTACGCAAAATGAGTAGATAGGAAGGGAAAAGATGAAAAAGATCATAATTGTCGAATCACCTGCGAAAGCAAAGACGATAAAGCAAATTCTCAAAGGTGAATACGATGTAATTTCCTCAAAGGGGCATGTGCGTGATCTGCCTGAAAAAGAATTTGGTGTAGATATAAAAAACGATTTTGAACCGGAGTTCAAGATCATCGATGGAAAAGAGAAGGTTGTACAGGAACTTTCCACAAAAACAAAGGGTAAGGAAGTTTTTCTGGCATCGGATATGGATAGAGAAGGCGAAGCGATAGCATGGCATCTTGCGGACATCCTTGGAATTTTAGACAAGAAAAACAGAATTGTTTTCAGCGAAATCACACCGCAAGCTATACAAAAAGCAGTCAAATCACCAAGGTATATAGACATGAGAAAGGTCCAGGCTCAATTGGCAAGGCGCATACTCGATCGTATAGTTGGATACAAAATAAGTCCATTGCTTTGGAAAATGCTCAAGGCAAATCTGAGCGCTGGTAGAGTGCAATCAGCAGCATTGAAAATTATCTGTGAAAGAGAGATTCAAAGACACAGATTCATCCCAAAAAAATTCTGGAAAGTCCAGGGTTATGTTGGTTCGCTGAAGTTCTATTTGACACACATAGATCAAAAGAGAGTACAGATGCAGGACGTCACCAAAGAAATAGCCCAGGATATAGAAAAAAATGTGAAGAAATTAAAGGTAAAGCAAGTTAAAAAAAGAGAGGTACGCAAAAAGCCACCACTACCTTTCATAACCAGTACACTTCAGCAAGAGGCAGCAAATAAATTGGGATTTTCTGTGAACAAGACTATGCAAATCGCACAACAACTCTACGAAGGAATCGATACACCGAGCGGACACAAGGCTTTCATAACATACATGAGAACAGATTCCACTCGAATCTCAGATTATGCCAAACAAATGGCAAGAGAATACATATTGAGCAATTACGGTGATAAATACCTTGGAACACAAAGTTCACCACAAAAAAAAGGACAAAATATTCAAGATGCACATGAAGCAATTAGACCTGTTGAGATCAGTCTCACTCCAGATGAAGCCGAAAAAGAATTGTCAAAGGATCACGCCAAACTCTATAAACTCATATGGGAAAGATTTGTTGCATCGCAGATGAGTGAAGCAATTTACGAAGAAACAACGATAATATTTGAATGTGAAAAATACATGTTTGAAGCGAAAATAGAACACAGAATCTTCGATGGCTTTGAGATCTTATTTAAAAAAGAAAAAGAACAACAGTTTGAAACTTTACCTTCAGAAGTTACAGTCACCAAATGGCAAATAGAGGAAGACGAGACAAAACCTCCATCCAGATACTCCGAAGCCACAATGGTCCGAGCACTTGAGGCAAGAGGCATAGGTAGACCAAGTACATACGCCACTATAATCTCAACTCTCATCGAAAGAAAATACGTCATCAAAAGATCTCAAGAACTTGTTCCAACGGTCATGGGCTTTGTGGTAAATCATTACATGGAAAAGAGATTTCCACAGATAATCGATCTGGAATTTACAGCACGTATGGAGGAAGCTTTAGACCAAGTAGAACAAGGACAAAAAGATTACAGAAAACTGCTCAAGGAATTCTATGAACAATTTTCAAAATATTTAGATGATGCTCAAAAACAATGGCTTTCGATAGATATCCCAACGAATTTGAAATGTGATTGTGCCGAAGAATATCGTCTAAAAGTTGGAAGGTATGGATTATATCTATCCTGTCCAAAGTGCTCTAAAACCAACTCTGTGGTCCTTGATTCACCAGCAGTTTTGGATGATAAAATGTATTTTCAAATCGAAAAACAAGATTCACCACAAATGACATGTCCTTCATGCGGTGGAGAGCTACAGCAAATGGACGGTAAATTTGGAAGATATCTAAAGTGCAAAAATTGTGGCAGAAATTACACTGGTTTTGCAAGGGGCAAATGCCCCAAGTGTTCCTCAGCAGTTGAAAAAAAGATCTCCAAGAACAAAAAGGTGTTTTTCAAGTGTACAAACCAAAACTGTGACTTCATAAGTTGGCTTGAGCCATCTGACGAAAAATGTCCTGAATGCTCTCAAAATCTCTACTATAAAAAGACCAGATCAAAAGAAGTTCTCTACTGTCAGAATTGTAAGAAATCTTTCAGCATTAAAAAATAAAATAAGGTGGGCGATTGCCCACCTTTTATGCATATTTTTTCAAAGACAATTTGTTCAACAATTTAGCCACGAAAATCAAAGAGACTATACCAATCGTCAGCAATATAAAAGGAGAAATTTTAAAGATACCATACAGTAAGTACATGATCAGGGCTACAAACGCGCAAGCAAGTGCATATGGTATCTGTGTATTCACATGATCAATATGATCACTCCCCGAGAAAATAGAAGCAAGAACAGTTGTATCTGAAATAGGTGAACAATGATCTCCAAAGATCGCACCGGCAAAAACTGTACCAGCCATTACTGTAACTGAAAGCCATGCGTCATTGGTGATTTTGTAAGCAATTGGTATAGCGATTGGGGTGAGTATGGCCATAGTTCCCCAAGAGGTTCCCGTGGCAAAAGAGATCAGCATACCAACGATAAAAATGATGGCCGGGACAAGGGCAAAAGAAACACTCTTTCCCACTACTGAAACTACGTATCCTGCAAGGTTCATATCTTTTGTCACAGTTCCTATCGACCAAGCAAGTACCAAAATGGCACATGCGAGCAACATCAACTTGAATCCTTCTAAGATTGTTTTCATGGTTTCTGCAACGGTCATCAATCTAAAACCCAAGGCAATGGTTATACCAGTGAGCGTCATCGCAAAAGCACCCCAGAGTAAAGCAGTCGCGGCATCTGCATTACCAAGTTTCTCGATGAGAGTTTCTCCCCCAACTTTTGCACCGGTATAATAAAAGCCTATTATCGTTACAACTATCAATGCCAAGATTGGCAGTACGAAAGTAAGTATCATTGGTCTTTTCTCTATCGGTTTTCCGAGCTCAAAGTCGACATTCAACATTGGTGAAGCACCATCTCTTGATGTCTTACCTTCTCTTTGGGCTCTTACCTCAGCTTTCAACATGCTTCCAAAATCCCAATTTGTGATCGCAATGATTCCGACAAAGATTACAGTGAAAATACAATAAAAATTAAAAGGAATACTCCCCAAAAACGCCGTTAAAGGTGAGATATTTGTTATACCCGCACCGTCCATACCATTTTGGATCATAGCCAATTGGTATGCTATCCAGTCAGAGATAAAAAAAGTCGCCACAGGTGCAGAAGTAGAATCAAGGATATAAGAGAGTTTCTCTTTGGAAATCTTGTGTTGTTCAAAAATGTCTCTCGTCACATTTCCAACTATCGCCGCATTGATATAATCGTTGAAAAAGACAATGACACCCAAAAGCCACGCCCAGACACTCGCAGATCTTTTCGTCTTTATCTTTGTTCTTGCCCAGTCTGCAAGTGCTTTACTTCCACCAAGCCGCCATATAAAAGCTATACCAGCACCCATGAACAAATTAAACAGAAGTAACTTTGCATCCCATTCATCTGCTATTGATTCTATGATCTTTTCGAGTGAATAACCAATCCCTGTGATCGGATTAAAACCGTTGAGCAATAATCCTCCAGTGAAGATACCCAGAAAAAGAGATAGCAAAACATTTTTGGTGACAAAACACAGAACGATTGCAACAAGTGGTGGTAATATTGACCATACAGTACCTTCCACCCAGTACACCTCCCAAGTTAGTTTGTGCTACTACATATAATAAACAAAAAAGCAGGGTTTTTAACCCTGCTTCTTATATTATACCACAAAAACAAAATTTGTCAAGAGTAATTTTTAGAACATCCAACTTCGATATAAGTATACCACGTCTTTATCAAATGATCAACCTATTCTAAAATAAAAAAGTGTCCAAGATAAATCTTCACCATTAAACCCAAGAGAGTAGACCTATGGCAATATACGAAGGGGGTATTTTATCCACCGGTGGATCAGCGCTGTCCATTATATAGTATACGATTTTTTGTTTGTAACAATTTCTTGTTTTTGCCTTTCTGATGATACTTTGGTATAGAAAACTCATTTTGTTTCACTATTCATCGCTGTAACAGAACTTTGTTGAGACTAACTTTTGAGAGTGATTTTATAAGCCTTTAGTCATACATTTTCAATGCGGATACTCTGGTTTTTAGAACAGATCTATCGTGTAAAATCATTTTGGAAGCAAATGACCAAGGAGGTGAAAAATCATCGAAGCAACTTCACCATTTGCACGTTTAAAAGATTTCAAAGTGATCGAATTTTTCACAGGTAAATCGATCGATATAAAGTCTGATAAGATAGAAATCTTTGTAGATGAAAAGCCAATCAAAATAGATATTAAACCTATTGATGATAATCTCTTTTATATCTTTATAGACCAATCTTTGAAAGAAGAAGATCTATCAAAGGATATTTTTCTTCATATCAACAATGATCAAAAAATCAGGGTATACAGTATAGAAGTACTCGATAATTTGTATTATGATGGGCCTCTGGGCTCTTTTTTCTCACCTCAACACACAGAGTTTTATGTCTGGTCACCGGTGAGTAAATGGGTAGAATTACTTCTTTATCCTTCAATTGAAGAACAACCAGAGAAAATTGTTCGAATGCAAAGATTGAAAAATGGTGTTTGGTACACAAAAGTTATTGGAAATCTGGAAGGCTGGTTTTATAGGTACAGATTTTTCAGCTACGGAAAAATTAGAGAATCAGTCGATCTTTATTCAAAAGCTGTCTCCTTGCAAAGTACTCATGGTGTCGTTGTAGATCTTGAAAAAACAAATCCATCGAAATGGAAAGAAGATCACCATGTTTCTCTGAAAAACTATCAAGATGCGATAATCTATGAGATCCATGTCGCAGATATGACTGGTTCTACAAACAGTGGCGTTCAAAAAAAATCAAGTTACCTTGGTTTGACAGAAGACAATACTTTTACACCACAAGGAGTGAATACTGGCCTTTCACACATAACAGAACTCGGCGTAACTCATGTTCATCTATTACCAATCAACGACTTTTACACAGGCGATGATATTCAAAGAGATTTTGAAAATCACTATAACTGGGGTTATGACCCTTATCTTTACATGGTGCCAGAGGGATCTTATAGTACAAACCCATCTGACCCTATTTGTAGAATTAAGGAAGTCAAGCAGATGATTCAAAGATTTCACGAAAAAGGTATCGGTGTGATCATAGATGTCGTTTTCCCTCATACTTTTTCCAAAGGTGAGCAGTCGCCATTTGACCAAACGGTACCATTTTATTATTACAGAATAGATAAAACAGGTGGTTATATCGATGAAACGGGAATGGGAAATACTGTGGCGAGTGAAAGGCTCATGGTCAGACGCTTTATTCTGGACACTTTGATCTATTGGACTAAAGAATACCACATCGATGGGTTTAGATTTGATCAAATGGGTGTAATGGACAAACAGACAATGTTCACCATTCAAAAAGAAATTAAATCGATTAACCCAAGTGCCATTCTTTACGGCGAGCCATGGGGAGGAATGGGTGTAAAACCAAGATTTGGCAAAGATGACGTAAAAGGAACGAAAATAGCCGTTTTCAACGATGAATTTAGAGATGCAATTAGGGGTTCGGTCTTCAATGTGAAGAAAAAGGGATTCATTATGGGTGCTCATGGAAAGGAATATCAAATACGACGAGGAGTGGTTGGAAGTGTAGAATATAATCTTAAAATAAAGGGGTTTGCCTTAAACAGTGAGGAATCAATAAATTACGCTGAATGTCACGATAATCATACGCTTTGGGATAAGAACATGCTTGCAGCTATATCAGATAAATCAAAAAAGTGGTCTGTTGAAGAGTTGAAAAACTGTCAGAAACTCGCGGCGGCTATCATTCTGACAAGTCAAGGTGTTCCTTTTCTCCATGCTGGTCAGGATTTTTGTAGAACAAAAAATTTCAATGGAAATTCATACAACGCTCCTATTTCTTTGAATGCGCTCAACTACGATCGAAAACTTGAATTTATAGATGTTTATGAATATCACAAAGGACTAATCAAATTGAGAAAACATCATCCGGCTTTCAGAATGAGAACGACCGAACAAATCAAAAAACACATAACCTTTTTAAGTGCACCAAAACGAGTCGTGGCTTTTCTCATAAAAGATCATGCAAATGACGACGTGTGGGATCAGATACTCGTTTTATACAATGCCAACACTGAGCGGGTTCATTTTGAATTACCAGATGGCAATTGGAGTGTTGTTGTCGATTCTAAACAAGCGGGAATTGAAACCTTGTATCAAGTAGAAAAAGAAGTGATACTCGAACCAATATCGGCATCGATTATGTATGTGAGGTGATTTGAAGTTGATTGAAATACCAAAGATGGAATTCATAGAATACTTTAACGCACCAATTGAAAAGGTATGGCAAATCTTTGTCAATCCCAACGGTTGGGATCCATGGTTCACAGACGGTATGAAATTGGAACTCAAAGAAGGTGGAGGAATATTTTTTCGTTGGGTCCGATTGACTCATGGTGAAACAGTAGAAGATAAAGGTATTACGATGATTTTTGAGCCATGCAAAAACTGGGAATTTTGGTGGTATGAATACGAAGATGGCTTTAGATCACATGTGACTATGAGTTTCCAAGCCAACGGGGACAAGGGAACATGGGTAAAAATACAAGATAAGGTTCTGGTGACTGAAATAAATGAACTCCCTATAGCCTTTGGATGTGCATTTGGCTGGGGGCAAATGTTGTGTCTTGCGAAGGCTTATATTGAAAAAGGTTTAATCTTGATATAGGAGGTGGAGATATGTTCAACATCTTTTTGCCAACAAAAATCATATTTGGTGAGGGTACGCTTGAGAAACTTCCGTCGTCTATTAAAGAGCTCGGTGAAAAGGCGATGATTGTCACAGGTAAAAAGAGCACAAAAAAAACAGGTTTACTGGACAGGGTAATAAAATTACTCGAGCAAAAAAACGTCAAAGTGATCATTTTTGATAAGATTCAACCAAACCCAATAAGCGATGATGTCGATGAAGCTGCTCAAATTGCAATCAAAGAAAAGGTTGATTTTGTAATCGGTCTTGGTGGAGGGAGTGCCATAGATTCAGCTAAAGCAATCGCCATAACGGCAGCAATGGGTGGGAAGTTCTGGGATTATGTAGAAGTTGGAGGTGGCAAAAAACCAAACAAAGCTTTACCAGTGATTGCAATACCGACGACACATGGAACAGGTACCGAAGCCGATCCATTTGCCGTTATAACCAATCCTCAAACAAATGAAAAAGTCGGTATAGGATACAACGTCATCTTTCCGAAAATTTCAATAGTCGATCCAACATTAATGGTAACACTTTCAAAAGATCAGACAGCCTATACATCCATGGATGCTTTTTACCATTCTCTCGAAGCCTTTCTAAACATAGACGCAAATGTCTATTCAGACACGTTGGCAATAGATTCTATGAAAAGAATCGTTGCAAACCTTCAAGCTGCTTACGAAAACGGAAACGACATCTACGCTCGTACCAATCTTGCCTGGGCGAGTACAGAAGCAGGTATTACTGAAACTCTCACCGGTGTCATAGCAAATCACGCTATAGAGCATGGGCTGAGTGGTTTCAACCCACAACTACCTCATGGACTTGGACTGTGTATAACAGGGCCATATTTACTCGAGTACATGTTCGACAAATGTTATGAAAGACTTGCCGTTCTTGCCAAAGAGATCTTCAATCTCCAAGAATGCAGTATAAAAAAATCTGCTAAACTTTTCATCGAGAAACTCTATGAATTCCAGAATAGATTTAACCTCAATCCAAAGTTATCTACTCTGGGATTTGAAGAAAGTCAACTCGAAAAAATCGCAAAAGTTGCCTATAGAACAATGAAGGGTGTTGTTGTGAAATCACCAAAGAAATTAGATGAACACGACTTGTACCAGATAATCAAACGCGCATTTTGATCATTTTTAACAGTTTTGCAACTTGTCGGGATTAAGATATGAATTGTAAAGTACTAAAAGACACGGGAGGTGACAGGATGCCATTTTACAGGTATGTATGTGATAATTGTGGAACACAGAAAACAATTCTTCACTCGATCAACGAGAATCCCGTTGTCAAGTGCGATTCTTGTGGTAAAGAGATGAAACGCGAAATCTCAAGAGTAGGAATCGTTTTTAAAGGAAGCGGTTTTTACTGCACAGACAACAAAAAGAATGGTTCACAGCCAAGCGAATCTAAGTCGCAATCTGAAAAGGAAAAAGTAGCATGAAACGGGGCTTTACGCCCCAGATTTTTTCCAATTGGGAGGTGTTTATGTGTTTACAAAAAAAATAGATCACATAGGTATTGCAGTGAAAGATGCCTCTGCAAGGCTTTCGTTATACGAAGGTTTTCTTGGTTTAAAAGATGTCCACATAGAAGAACTTCCATCGAGAGGGATAAGAGTTTATATGATAAAAATTGGTGAGAGTAAGATAGAATTGCTTGAACCGATGAATGAACAGTCAGAGATAAACAAATTTCTTGAGACGAAAGGTGAAGGAATTCACCATATAGCCTTTACCGTTGAAGGAATCAATCAGGCAGTAGAACTCGCAAAGAAAAATGGTTTACAGCCACTCTCTGATTCTCCAAAACCAGGTGCTGGTGGAACAACAGTTTTATTCCTTCATCCCAAAACTACGGGTGGAGTTTTGATCGAACTCGTTGAAGGTAGTCATTGAGGGGGAATAAAGATGGATGAGTTGATAAAAAAGTTACAAGAGATGAACGAAAAGATAGAACAAGGTGGTGGCACTGAAAAAATAGAGAAACAACATGCTCAGGGAAAACTGACAGCGCGTGAGAGAATCAATCTTCTGGTCGATGAAGGCTCCTTTGTTGAAACTGATAAATTCGTTAAGCACAGAGCCACACTTCTTGGAATGGACAAGGAAGATTTACCCTGTGATGGTGTCGTTACAGGTATAGGCAAGATCAATGGAAGACCAGTTGCAATCTTCTCTCAAGATTTCACAGTTATGGGTGGTTCTCTTGGTGAAATGCACGCAAAGAAGGTAATGAAAATAATGGATCTTGCAATGGAGCTTGGTATACCTCTCATTGGAATTAACGACTCTGGTGGTGCGAGAATTCAAGAAGGTGTAGACTCATTGTACGGTTATGGTGGAATTTTCTATAGAAACACAGTCGCGTCCGGTTTGATACCACAAATAACCCTCATTGCAGGTCCATGTGCAGGTGGTGCTGTCTATTCACCGGCTATAACAGACTTCGTCATCATGATAGACAAAAACGCAAAGATGTTCATAACAGGACCCAACGTGATAAAAGCCGTTACAGGTGAAGACATAAATCAAGAAGATCTTGGTGGCGCATATGTACACAATACAAAAAGCGGTAATGCACATTTTCTCGCCACAAGCGAGCAAGATGCGGTTTCTTTGATAAAAACACTCCTTTCTTATATACCTCAGAACAACTTGGAAGAACCAGATTATATACCCGGAGATTATGATCTTTCACTCGGTGAGCAAATACTTTCATTGGTGCCAGTTGAACCAAATAAAGGATATGATGTTAGAGACGTAATAAAACTCGTAGTGGACCAAGACAGCTTTTTTGAAGTTCACAAACATTATGCAAGAAATATCGTAGTTGGCTTTGCAAGAATAGCTGGTAGGAGCGTTGGAGTAATTGCAAACCAACCCTCTGTTTTGGCCGGCTCTCTTGACATAGATTCATCAGATAAAGCCGCGAGATTTATAAGATTTCTCGATGCCTTCAATATCCCAATAGTAACCTTTGTCGACACACCAGGATATCTACCTGGCATTCAGCAAGAACATGGAGGAATCATAAGACATGGTGCAAAACTTCTGTACGCGTACAGTGAAGCAGTTGTGCCGAAAATAACGGTGATTTTGAGGAAAGCATACGGTGGTGCTTACATTGCCATGGGCAGTAAACATCTTGAAGCAGACTTCGTTGCAGCCTGGCCAACGGCAGAGATTGCGGTGATGGGACCCGAGGGAGCTGCAAATATCATCTTCAGGAAAGAAATCGAAAGTGCATCAAAACCAGAAGAAAAAAGAAAAGAATTGGTACAACAATACCGTGACACTTTCGCAAATCCATATGTTGCCGCATCAAGAGGTTACATAGATGCAGTGATAGATCCCAGACAAACGCGGGAATGGATCTCAAAGACACTCGACATATCCAAAACAAAGGTTAAATCCAACCCAAAGAAAAAACATGGTAACATACCTCTGTGAGGTGATCTGATGTCCATCGCTTCAATTGTTTTAACTGGTATCATAGTCGTGTTTTTGATCTTCGTGATTCTATACGTGGTTTTCATTTTGATGGGTTCCATTTTTCGCCAGAAAAAACCACCAAAACAGGAAACTGTCATGACTAAGGAAGTCAAGCCAAATACTGAAATTGAAAACCCTGAAGATGAGAGTCATATTGCCATAATAGGGGCGGTGATCAGTGAGATATTAGGAAAACCTGTTATAGTAAAAAGTGTCTATTCTGGCAGAACTTATGATATGCAAGATAGAACGACAACATGGCGAAAAAGTGGTTGGAAAGGAGCGAGAGGATGGCGCGCAAGTTCAGGGTGGTAGTCAATGGAAAAGAATACATAGTTGAAGTTGAGGAACTCGGTGGTTCAACAACTGTTCAAGTTCCCCAACCTATAAATATTCCTGTGGAAAAACCCGTGGAAAAACCTGTAGAAAAGTCAAAAGAAGAACCCAAAAAAGTTGAGCAACCAAAACAAGTGGTTTCTAAACCATCGACCTCCACAAATGGAATAGAAGTCAGGTCACCGATGTCAGGTTTGATAATCAAATTACACGTGAGTGAAGGACAGCAAGTAAGTCGAGGACAAAAACTCTTGGTACTCGAAGCGATGAAGATGGAAAATGACATACTATGTGAACACGATGGGAAGGTTACAAAAATCCTTGTAAAAGAAGGCGACACCGTTGAAACTCAGCAAACACTTTTGATAATAGAGTGAGGTGATTTGTGTGGAATTGAAAGTGGTGAGTTTCTTACTTTCCGAAGAAAAATTTGCACTCGATATCATGAATGTGGATAGCATAGTTGAATTGGGTAAGATCGTCAAAGTACCAGAATCTGCAGATTACGTCGAAGGTATCATGAATCTAAGAGGAAACGTGATTCCAGTTATAAATCTAAAGAAAAAATTCAAAATGAAAGATACCGAGAGAAAAACTTCCTCTAAGATCATTGTCATCAACTTAGATGATAGAAAAGTTGGGTTGTTAGTCGATCAAGTTCATGAAGTTCTAACCATCACAGACAAGCAAATTGAGCAACCACCAATGGACGTAGCAAAATCAAAAACGAATATACTGCTTGGTATAGCCAAACTCGATCAGGACCTTCTAATCATACTCAATGCAAAAGAATTGCTCACTGCCCAGGAACAGATCCAGCTTGAAGGCTTGACGAAGCTGGCGTGAATTTGGCAAACCAGATATCTGGTTCATAACTACCTTCGTACACACTGAATGCGATCAATTTACCATCTGCTGAGAAAGATGGATAGAAGGCATCGTGTGGAATATCCCTTGTGATGCACCATTTTTCTTGGGTAAGTAGATCTTTGATCCATATTGTGTAGTATCCCGTTGAGTTACACGAATAAGCAAGGTATCTCCCGTCCGGTGAGATAGCTGGGTCGTGTTCGTTGAAAAAGCTGTTTTCTATTGTAGCGACTGTTCCATCTGGCGTTAGTGCGTATATTCCAAAATCAGAATCTTTCAATCCAACAAAATAAACTGTGCCTCTATATGCCACTGGCGAAAAAACCATATCAAATTGAATTGGTAGATTCATTTTTGTTCTTTTCCTCGCTAATGTTGCCGAATAAAGGGCGTTGGATGTTTCGGTATCCTGAACGTACAATATAGTATTTTCATCGTACCAGTTGGGACAATACGCCGGACTGTTTCCCGCAGAAATCAACAAGATATTTTTCGAATAGTTTTCAAGTGGCATCGCATAAATGTTCCAAAAACCGTGTAACGAACCCTGAAAGGCTATCCTTTTGCCATCTGGAGAAAATCTTGGAAAATATTCACTGCTTCCAGAGATAGGTAGAATATCAATTTTACCCTCTGTCAGATCAAGCAAGGCGATATTCCTGTTACCAGATAATCTGTCTGTTATGAAAGCAAAATATTTACCATCAGGGCTGAAGCTCGCATATTCATCAACTGAAGGATGATAGGTAATCCTCAAATACTTATCGAATCTGTTATTTTTCAAAAGCCACAATGAGGCTTTCTCAAGTGGATAATGTGAGCACTCTCTGATGAACTCTGAGTACAATCTCTGTTCCTTTTTAGAATAAGAACACGAATAAACTCGCCGATTGTTTTCAACCCATACAGTATCGAATCTTTCTTGAGTGGCATCGTAAGTTGCACTGAAAGTTAGTTCATACCATTCTTCCTTCTCGATTTCAAGAGGTGATGTAAAAGTGATTGAACCATCTACACTCAACTGTAAATACACATCAGCCGGCAACAAAGAAAGTAGCGACTTTGCTACATCGTCGATGAGTTTTTTGGTGTCCTGCGAAGTTATCATGTTAATTTTTAATGCCACCGTTGTAAAAGCATGCACAGAAAACAACAACAAGAATGTAGTTAAAAGAAAACGCTTCATGTCTTGATTATATCATTTTAAAGGATTTATTAAAACGGACGATTAATAATATAGAAAAAGGATGTTCGGGGGTGATAGAATGAAAATCGATCCGATGGATCGGATCATAAATGTCAGTGGTACTCAAAAAATATCAACAGGACCTCAAACAGTACGTTTTGAGAAGCACGTCAACGAGAGTCAAGAAAACCAACCCAAAAATGTGGAAGATACAATAGAAGATCTTAAAAAGTCTTTTGAAAAGATCAAGACTTTCCTGAAATCAGAAGCCGAGTTTACGATAGACAGAGAGCTGAATATGATCATAATCAAGATTAAGAACATCGATACTGGTGAAATCATAAGACAGATTCCACCAGAAGTTGCTGTAAAGATAGCGAAAAACTTACAAGAATTGATAGGAATTCTTTTTGATGAGAGGGCGTGAGTAATATGGATCTTTCCTCAATAGCCAATACGATAAATTATAAATATCAAAGCTCTTCGAGCAAAATTCAATTTGGAGGCTTATTCTCTGGTCTTGATACCTCCTCCATTATAGATGCTATGCTTTCAACTGATGTTGAAAAGGCAAATAACCTGAGTACCAAGTACAAACAATTAGATCTAAAACAGAAAGTCTATCAAGAACTTGATGACAAATTAGAAGGTTTTATGAATTTTTTAAGTACTTTCAAGCTTCAGTCCTCACTTTTGGCAAAGAGTGTTGAAACAGACTCTCAGATTCTAACGGTTTCAGCCAATGCAAATGCGGTGAATGGAACATACTATGTTAAAGTGCTCTCGGCAGCAACACGAAGCTCATTACTGAGTGGTAGAACAATCGGTCCAGACAACATAAATGGCTCCACCACCTTTTCAAATCTCACATACAGGTATACACCAGTTAACTCAGAAATCAAAATCCAAAAAAGTTCAAGCACATATACGGTTTCGATAAACACTACTGATACAATCGACGAGATAGTTTCAAAGCTTGAAACAGTCTTTGGTTCTGGGAACGTGACATTCTCTGAAGGAAAACTGAAGATACAGAGTAACGAAGCATTCGCTATAAGGCAGACAAGTGGTACCTTCATGCAAGTTTTCAATCTGTCAGATGCTCCAATAACTCAAAATGGTTCAACTTATTCAATTCAAAGTACGGCACACGTTGGAGCAATTTCAGCAAATAAGACTTTATCTGATATTGCCTCCTATCGTGGATTAACTTTAACTGATGGAGAGATAAAAATCAACGATGTGAGTATATCTTTCAGTAGTACGACAACTTTAACTCAATTGATTAGTGCAATAAACAACAGCAATGCCGGTGTAACGGCAAGGTATGATGCAAATTCAGACAAACTAATTCTCACATCAACATCTACTGGTTCGACAACTATATCAATCGACGATAATGGAACGGGTTTATCTCAATTACTCGGTCTTGATGTCGGTGTCTTCAACGTTGGAAGTTCTGCACACATCCAAATTAGTAACGATGGCGTGAACTGGACAGATCTTTATTCTTCCTCCAACAATTTTAGTTATGATGGTTTGAATATCACAGTCAAGGATGTTTCGTCTTCAGTACAAACCGTGAGTGTTACAAATGATACCGATGCGATCGTCGAACAGGTAAAAGAATTTGTCAACAACTGGAATGAATTGATGGACTATATATATACAAGATTAACTGAAAGTGCAGTTACAGATAAAGAGGAAGATGAAATGACAGATGAAGAGAAAATGCAAGGAGTATTGAAGAACGACTCTTTCTTGAGAACCATATTCAATAAGATGAGAGAATACATCACAAAAAATGTCTCTGGAGATATCAAATATCTGTGGGAACTTGGTATAAGTACAGGCTCATATGGCTATGAAAATATGAAAATGGGAAAACTCGAGTTGGATGAAGATACACTCAGAGCAAAGATAGAGGAAGATCCAGAAGCTGTCTGGGCGTTCTTTGGCAATACCGAGACAAATTCAGAAGGTTTAGCTCAGCAAATTCAAAAATATCTAAGAGAAGTGACAAAATATGGCGGACAAATAGACTCGATTGCAGGGTTGAATGGAAGTATATCCAGAGAAAAACGTGTTCTTGCCCAGCAATTAGCCGATTGGATTGAAAGAATTCAGAAGAAAGAACAAGATCTATGGACAAGATTCTCAGCCTTGGAACAAGCTGTTGCAAAAATGCAGTCCATAGGTTCTTATTTATCCCAGATAACTGCAAGCAAAAGCAGTTCTTAAGATGTCTTCTTACTCAAAATTAAATTGAAATCACCCGGATTTGGAGAATCAAAACTGAAGGATACCTTTTTAACAATTGATTCTGATAGAGATTGCTTTATCTTGTCAACATAACCAGATAGTCGTTGATGAAGTGATACCTTCACTGTACTGTATTGATTGATATCTTCTATCTTCGAAAGTTCATTTACAACTCTTTTAACTATGACAAGAGGCGAGATTACCTTCCCTGTTCCTTTACAAACAGGGCAGGACGTGAACATGATCTGGTCAATAGAAGGAGATTTTCTTTTTCTGGTCATCTCGAACAGACCAAGCTTTGTGAACCCAACCAACTCGATATGGGCAGAATCACCCTTAACCACATTTTGTAATTCTTTCATGAGTCTGTCATAGTAGTCTTTCGAGGGCATGTCTATGAAATCAATAATTATTATTCCCCCGATATTTCTCAATCGCAATTGCCTGGCTATCTCATGAGCAGCTTCCACATTTATTTTATAAGCCAACTCTGCATGGCTCTTCTCAGCCACAAAGCTTGCTGAATTTACATCAAATACCGTCAAAGCCTCTGTGGAATCGAGTGCTATATACCCTCCACTCGGCAGATCTACTGTTCTCTCTTGCATCTGTCCCAATTGATTGTAGATACCTAATTTATCAAATAAATCTTCCTTAATTAGATTGACCAATGGTTTTTTTGGAATCCCTTTACAGGCTTCCTTCACCTTTTCATAGATCAGCTCATCATTGACATAGATCTCGTCGATCTGTTTGTTTAAACGCTCTCTGATAATATAATCTGCTACCGTGGGTTCGCTGCGAAGGAGTTTAGATTTCCTGGCTCTTTTGAAATCTTTGAGAATCTCAGCCCATTCTCTTTTGAGTTCTTCAAATTCTTCAACGATGATCTCTTCTGGGACAAATTCAGCCGCAGTTCTCACAACAATTCCTTCGTTTTTTGCAAGATTCTTAGTCAATTTCTTCAATCTTTCTCGTTCTTTTTGATCAAATACCTTTTTAGAAACACCTTTTGCACGAGAAAGCGGAAAATAAACCAGAAACCTGCCGGCAAGAGATATCTTTCCCGTAACCTGCGGGCCTTTCGAGCCTATAGCATCGTGCTTCACTTGAACCAAGACCTTCATACCTTCTTTAAGCGCTTCTGTCCCCAGAATTTGCTTTAAATATTGCCTTGAAAGATCGCTCAATTTCAAAAAGGCGTTCTTGCTTTCTCCTATATCTACAAAAGCTGCGTTTAAACCTGTTATTATCTTCTCAATACGACCTACATAGATATTTCCCGATAAAAACTCATTTTCTTCGGTGAAAAACTCCTGCAAGATGCCATCTGAGAGTATCGCACCGTTAACTCTTTTTTCCTGTAGATTTATTACCAATTGATTCACAAAATTCTCACCAACTAATCAACGAATTCAAATAAACCTATCTTACCGTCTTTTCGAGTATAGAGCATGTTTATTTCATTTGTATCAGAATTACGAAAGACAAAGAACTGCCTTTTCATCGTTTTGAACTGTAACATCGCTTCTTCCAAAGGCATTATTGAAAGAGGTATTCTCTTTGTTTCTGATATATCAGATTCTTCTTCCAACGGAGCAACTGCCATCTCTGGCATCTTTTCCACTGGAGTACGATGTTTTTCACGAATAGTGGATTTGGTCTTCTTGATCTTTTTCTCCAAAGCGTCCGACATTTTATCAATAGCAGCATATAAATCGGGGTCTTTCTCTTGAACTACAACTATGGTTCCCCTTAAATTTATATTAGCCTTCAGTACATAATTGACGGCATCTTTCTCTGCTTTTATCTCTGCAGAGACTACATCACTATCTCTTAAAACTCTGTCGACCTTTTCCAATCTCTTTGCCAGATATTGTTCGACAGCAGGTGAAGAATCAAAACCCCTTACAGTGAACTTGTAATCCATGGCTTCACCTCCTCGAGTAGATCTGTCCTGCTCCTAACATAATCATTAATTGCAGAAAAATATTCTTCTTGATGAAGCATGAAATAACCAAAGAGAGTAATCATACTATATAAAAGCGTATTTGTATCAAGATCGACCTTGATAGATCGTTCCATAGTTTTGCTCATTGTTGTAGAGAAAAATTTGATCTCTTCCTCTTCAACACTTTTTAGCGACTTGAGGAAAAAGTGGTAAGCCAGAGCAAGCCCAACGACAATCACCGCAAATCCAAATACAACAAAGAAATTGATAATCAAACCTGCTGCAGCAACTGCTATCCCAATATAAAATAGTGTCTCATCTGTTTTTAAGACAACTGTCGCGTAATTTGAAAATTTTTCAACCATTTTACGTTGCAATTCCTTTACAACAGAGCGCCATCTTATCAATACAAAGATCAAAATAAGACCAGAAACAAGGCACATACCTTCAGTAAGACCCAAGAAACGCAACGCAGATAATGCCATAAAATAATTGGCTGCAACTACGACTATAGAGGCTATCAATCCCAAGACACTTCCAACGAAAAAAATTATCAAACCATACGAATAAAAATCTCTCGACGGTAACTTTGACCTATCAAGAAATGGTGTCAAATACTTATCCATAAATTATCCCCCCTTTAAAAATGATAACAGAATTGACGCGAAAAAAAGCAACGCACACAGTGCGATCAAAAACAAAGATGTCTTAGAGAATTCCTGTGAAGATTTTCTGAAAACAAAAATTGAGAATATCATCAAAGATATCCCTGCAATCAAAAGTACATAGATCACTTTTATCTGCTCGCTTTCAGATTTGCTTCAACTTTTGTGTTCTTATAGAGTCTGTCCTGAAATTCCAAAAGTCTTTTTGCCCTTTCCTGGGCGTCCTTGAAAACATGAGGATCCAATTCTTCAGCAGGTACAACAATGCTTGCAACTATTGTAATCTTTTGGCCATCGCAGTGCATATAACCACCATATGTTGCAAAGGTTTTTTCACCGTCCTCTGTAACCACACGAACATAATCTATCGCAAGTTGAGCAACTATTGGAGCTCTTTTTGGAAGTATTCCCATGGCTCCTTCAACTGTCCTACAAGCCAGTAATTTTGCCTTGCCGCTCCAGCATGTAGTTGAAGGAGAAAGGATCTCAACTTCTATCATGCAACACTTCCTCTCAATCTTTCTGCCTTCTTAACAGCCTCCTCAATTGTTCCAACCATGAAAAAGGCTTGTTCTGGTAATGAATCGTGTTTACCTTCGAGTATTTCCTTAAATCCTCGAACTGTTTCTGAAATCGGCACATATTTTCCTGAGGCTCCGGTGAATCTCTCAGCTACAAAAAACGGTTGACTAAGAAAACGCTGTATTTTTCTTGCTCTTTGAACTATCAACTTGTCTTCTTCTGTCAATTCTTCCATACCCAAAATCGCTATTATATCCTGCAAATCTTTATACCTTTGGAGTACCTCCTGAACACCTCTTGCAACCTGGTAATGTTCCCATCCAACTACAGCAGGATCGAGGATCTTGGATGTCGAATCAAGAGGATCTACAGCCGGATAAATCCCAAGCTCTGCGATCTTTCTTGAAAGAACTACAGAAGCATCAAGGTGTGCAAAGGTCGTTGCAGGTGCGGGGTCTGTTATGTCATCGGCCGGAACATATATCGCTTGAACCGATGTTATAGATCCCTTTTGAGTTGAAGTGATTCTTTCTTGCAATTCACCCATATCCGTCGCAAGAGTTGGTTGATAACCCACCGCAGAAGGCATTCTTCCAAGCAGAGCTGAAACTTCACTACCAGCTTGAACAAATCTAAAGATGTTGTCTATAAACAACAAAACATCTCTTCCTTCAACATCTCTAAAGTATTCTGCAATCGTGAGTGCGGTCAGACCAACTCTAAACCTTGCTCCTGGTGGTTCGTTCATCTGTCCAAAAACCAAAACAGTATTTTCCAAAACACCCGCTTCTTGCATCTCAATCCAAAGATCATTTCCTTCTCTTGTGCGCTCACCGACACCTGCAAAAACTGAGAAACCCTTTTGCTCGATAGCAATATTTCGTATCAATTCCATGACAAGAACCGTCTTGCCCACACCAGCACCACCAAAGAAACCTATCTTTCCACCTTTTGGAAATGGAGCCAGTAAATCGATTACCTTTATACCCGTTTCGAGAATCTCTATCTGTGTTTTCTGCTCTGTAATAGCTGGTGCAGGCCTATGAATTGGCCAATAATCTTGTGCCTGTATCTCTCCATTTTCATCTATTGGCTTACCAACAACATTTAATATCCTGCCCAATACACCTCTGCCCACTGGCGCAACTATCGGCTTACCAGTATCAATAACCTCTAAACCTCTTGTCAAGCCATCCGTAGAATCAAGCGCAACTGTGCGAACAATATTATCGCCTATCAATTGTTCTACCTCAAGAATGAGTTTTTCACCAGTGTGGGGATTGGTTACCTCAAGGGCGTTGTATATATCAGGGAGTTCTTTTTCATTGAACTTAACGTCAACAACAGGCCCTATAACCCTGACTATGTATCCCTTTCCTGCCAAGAAAATCGCCTCCTCATTGTTCCTTCAAAGCTTCCGCACCAGTAACAATCTCTATGAGCTCTTGTGTGATCGACGACTGTCTTGCTTTGTTGTATTCAAGAGTGAGTGTTCTTATCATCTCTTTTGCATTTTCTGTGGCATTTCTCATAGCATTTTGGCGTGCGTACATTTCACTAACCTTTGTTTCAAAAAGCACTGAGTGGAGTTTTGTTGCAACATAGAAATTGACGAAATTGGCTGCAAGCTCTTCTGCTTGTGGTTCATATTCGTATCTCTCAATCTTTTTACCACCAATTACTGGTGTCAGTTGCAAGCATACAGGTCGTTGAACAAGTCTATTGATGAACTTTGCGTATATAACGTGAACATTTCCTGTTATTTTTAAAATGTCTTCCATCAAAGCCGCCGAAAAATTCAACGTCGGTACATCGTACATTCTTTGATAAGATTTGATGAGCTTATTATTTTTAGAAAAATGCGCTGCTGCTTTAGATCCTATGGTCACCAAACCCTCAAAATCTTTTAGTCTGTGTTCAGCCTCTCTGAGTATTTCAGCGTTGAAAGCTCCACACAACCCCATATCTGAAGTAACAACAATTAGGACCGGTTTACCCTTGCCAGTTATAAATGGATGTTCACATGAAGAAAAATCAATATGTTCTCTCATTTCTTCGACGGCCGCTGCGAACTTTTTTATTTTTGAAAAAGATTCCTCAAGTTTCCTCACTCTGGCACGTGCAACCATTTCCATTGCACGCGTTATTTTCATCAAAGATGCCGTTGATTGTATGCGAGCCTTAACTGACCTGAGTTTTCCCCTACTCATTATTCATGCCATCCCTTCAAGAATTCTTGAATGGCTTGCTTCAATTCATCCTCAATCTCTTGCGTTAGCTCCTTTTTCTGTGCGATTGTTTTGAGCAAAGAACTGTGTGTGACTCTCATATATTTAAGAAATTCTGTTTCAAATCGCTTCACAGATTCGACAGAAAGTTCATCCAAATATCCTCTGACACCAGCATAGAGAACTACCACTTGCTCTTCTACCGGCATTGGGCTGTACTGGTCCTGCTTGAGAAGTTCTTGCAATCTCTGACCACGAACGATCTGAGCTCTTGTAGCTGGATCAAGCTCAGAAGCAAACTGTGCAAATGTTTCCAATTCTCTAAACTGCGCAAGATCTATTCTCAACATTCCCGCTACTTGTTTCATCGCTTTTATCTGCGCAGATCCACCGACTCGCGATACAGAAAGTCCAACGTTGATCGCAGGCCTAAATCCAGAATAGAAGAGGCCAGGTTCAAGATATATTTGTCCATCTGTTATCGATATGACGTTGGTCGGAATATACGCTGAAACATCATTAGCCTGCGTTTCAACTATTGGAAGAGCTGTTAAAGAACCTCCACCGGATTTTTCATCGAGTTTTGCTGCTCTTTCAAGAAGTCTTGAATGGAGATAGAATATATCACCAGGATATGCCTCTCTTCCAGGTGGTCTTCTCAATAGCAAGGAAAGTTGTCTATATGCCGCTGCATGTTTCGACAAATCGTCATATATCACAAGGGCATCTCGAGAACTGTACATGAAATACTCTCCCATGGCACAACCGGCATAAGGAGCAAGATATTGAATTGGTGCCGGGTCTGATGCCGAAGCAACAACAACTGTCGTATAGTCCATCGCGCCGAACTCGCGTAATTTATCAACAATACGAGCAACAGAAGCTATTTTCTGTCCAATAGCAACATAGATACAGTAGACTCCTTTTCCCTTTTGGTTTATGATCGTGTCGACTGCTATCGCAGTTTTTCCAGTTTGCCTATCGCCTATTATCAACTCACGCTGGCCCCGACCTATTGGAATCATCGCATCGATAGCTTTAATACCTGTCTGAAGTGGTGTATTCACAGGCCTTCTGTATATGACTCCTGGTGCTTTTATTTCCACCCTTCTTGTATATTTCGCATTCACCGGTCCAAGGCCATCAAGTGGTTCTCCGAGCGGATTAACAACTCTGCCAAGCAATTCTTCACCAACTGGGACCTCTATGATTTTTTTCAATCTGCGAACGATATGTCCTTCTTTGATCTGAGAATACGGGCCAAGCAAAATCACACCAACATTATCTTCTTCAAGGTTAAATGCAAGACCTTTAACACCTGTTTCCACAAACTCAACAAGTTCGTTGGCCATTACATTGTTCAAACCATATACACGTGCTATTCCATCACCAACTTGCACTACTCTACCCGTTTCCTGAAGATCTATTTCTTCAGTGAACTCCTTGATCCTTTCCTCCAAAACTCTTGTTATCTCACCTGGGCTAATTCGCAACTACATCACCCCTTCTGAAAGACAGAACGAACTATGTTTCTCATCCTTCCAGATATGGAAACATCGAAAGTCCTACCTTCATACTCTATTACTGCACCTGCAAGAAGTGATTGATCGAATCTCACTTCGAAAACGGGCTCTCTTTTTGTATAGTGTCTCACAAAATCCGATATCGCTTTTGTTTCTTCCTCTGATAGATCATGAGCGACCGTTAAGATCACAGGTATTTTCATCTGAGACTCTATTTTCATATTCTTATAGTACTCCAAAATAGTTGGTAAGGATGCTTGCCTTTTCTTTTCAAAGATTATCTTCAAAAAACTCCAAAACGGTTTATCAGCACCTAAGCCCACCTGATTCATGAAATTGACTATTTTCTCGACTTGCTTTGTTGAGTTTTGTGTAGGATCGTCAAGAAATAATCTTGTTTTTTCGTAAAGTTCAACAACAAGAGCAAGCATTTGCCCATATTCTTCTTGTTTTCCAAGCTCAATTGCAACATTGAGCAAGGCCCTGGCGTACTTAGAAGCTATATGGGAATATCTCATTCACTTTTCCCCTTCTTCAGTACATTCACAAGGTATTCTCTTTTTGCTTTTTCATCGAGCACTCCCTGCAAAATTTTCATAGCAAGAGTAACGGCAATTTCTCCAGCTCTTTTTTCCACTTCATCTAAAGCCTTTTGTCTTTCTCTTTCAATTTCAGCACGCGCTGAATTCATAATTCTGTCCGCTTCCTCACGGGCCTGATTTTTCGCTTGAGCAATCAATTCATCACTTTTTTGTTTCGCATCAGATACGATTTTTTCTGCGACCTGGCGTGCATTTGCCAAAATTTGTTCGGCTTCCTTTTTCATTTCTTGAGCTTCTTTTCGCTCTTTCTCAGCCTGTGCAAGCTCAGATTCAATTTTTTCACGTCTTTTGTCCATTATCTGGGTAAATGGTTTATACAAAAGTTTGTACAACGCAAATAGTAATACAAAAAAATTCAAAAGTTGTATAATACCCGTGAGGTTAAGTTCAACAAATCCCATCGTCTGTCCTCCTTAGAGAACAAAGAGCATTAGTATAGAAATCAGCAAGGAATAAAGACCTGTCGTTTCACAAACAGCTTGTGACAACAACATTCTTGTGGTCAAGACACCTATGAGTTCTGGCTGACGAGCCATCGCCTGCATAGCACCATCACCGACGTGCCCTTCACCTACACCAGGACCGATAGCTCCTGCACCCATGCATATACCTGCTCCGATAAACTTTCCCATTTGAATTAAAGCTTCAGCAAGAGTTGGACCATTCTCCATAAGAATTCCCTCCTTTTCACGATAAAGCCGATGATATGTAAGCAATCGCAAGCACTGTGAAAACAAGCGCCTGAATTACACCCACAAAGATTCCAAAAAATCCCCAAAGTATTACAGGTAAAAACAGATACTTTGCCATATACGCAAGAAGATAAGTCAATAAAGCTCCACCAGCGATATTTCCAAAAAGCCTCAATGAATGTGAAATTGGTTTTGAGAGCTCTCCTATGACGTTCATTGGGAACATAAGTGGAATAGGTTCAAACCAAGATTTCGCCCATGCTTTAAAACCTTTCGACTTGATTGCAAAAACCTGGCTTATCAAAAAAACAAAGACTGCAAGGAATGCATTTGTGTTTATATCAGCGGTGGGTGAGAACCATGTATCAGAAAATAGGTGTATCTTTTCTATATTCCCCTGTGCATTCGCTTCAATTGAAATCCCAGGAATGGCACCACCCAAGATATTTGAAAAGACAATGAATATAAAAAGTGTACATGCAAGATAGAATGTAGGTCTTACAAAACGCTGATCTGGTATGGCATCTTCAACCATTTGATAAACAAATTCCATGAGTGATTCTAACGCAGATTGCTTCCTATCGGGTATCAATTTTGGTTTTCTAAATCCAAATGCAATGAATATTATCACAAACATGATAATCCATGTCATGAAGATGGTGAGTGGATTGATCCTTGAAAAGATACCTTGTCCAAATGGAAGCTTTACGACCCATCTATTTGCAACATTCTTGAACGCTTCACTCATACTTTGTTTTGAAAGATAAATTACATTCAAAATTCCCACAACTATGTAAATTGCCAAAAACACGATCAAAAATATCTTTGTCTTTTTACTAAGGCTCAGTTTCACCAGGTCACCTCCAAGACAAGAAGGCTGCCAATTTAGCATTCATTAAACCAAAAAATGCCCCAAAAACAGCCTGTACAGACAAGGTAACAGCACAAAGAGCCATAATAGCACCACTCAGAGTATACCGCGACAAGTAACCCATCACTGACATCTTTTTTTGTCTTGAAACACATTTTTTAACATCACGCCAAAGAGCCAGTATGTTAATACACGCACCACAAGTCCCCAACAACACCCCCATAGCTCCTTTATAACCAAAAAAGAGCCAGAATACCGCTATCTCAACTATGCCGAGAATCGCTATGTTTTTCACCATCTTTTTTATCGTGTCTGTCATATTTATCGGCTTCCTTCAAAAGATATTTAAAACCATTGTACAAACCTGATGCAACACCAAGCAATATGAAGATTACGAAAAGTACACCGTTCTTAACTGTCCATCTGTCGATATAATAACCAAGAAAGGCTCCAACGGCGATGTTGGAAACAACAGTGACACCGAAATTGAGAACGATACTGTACTTACCTATGCCTTGGTGCACTTAACCGTCCCTTTCACCGAAAGAATCGTTTCAATATCCCCTTCGTTGACTACTCCAACTGGCAATTGCAGTACAAGACCATCGACAGTCAATCTCAAATCGCGACCGGTGACAACCGTCGGTGGAGTTATCGTTATCTTACAATTGATCTTCTCAAGATTCATTGCAAGCGCACCAGCAATCATATTCCCAAGTTCTCCTATAGCACTCATAGCAAGATCATCCAATGAATCGTACGGCATATTCATCATCTTTGAAACTACTTGTAGTGCAGTTTGAGGATTGAAAGAATATATTAGATTTCCCTCAACACCCCCAGCGAATCCTATGACCGTTACAAGATCATATAATGGTCTGACTTCTTTCAAAACGCCGGGTTTACCTATCATTGGTTTTTTTCCAATCAACACTTCCATCGTGTTGACTATCGCAGCGATCAGAGCATTTAAAATCCTTGCATCCAAGTGAATACCTCCTCATTCCCAGTTTTCAGATACCACTATATCCACCTTCAATGGTACTGATAATTTTACCACACCTTCCATCGATTGCCTGATGATTTGCAACATCTGTTCGACTTCATTATCAGGCACTTCGAAAACAAGTTCATCGTGAACTTGGAGTATCATCTTTGAATTCATCTGTTTCATTTTACTATGTAAGTCTATCATAGCAAGTTTCATAATATCCGCCGCGGTACCCTGTATTGGTGTGTTCACAGCTATCCTTTCACCTTCTTGCCTGATCGATGCATCTTTTGATCTCAATTGTGGTACTTCTCTCTTCCTTCCAAACATCGTTTTCACATGACCATACGTTTTAGCATATGCGACGACCTTTGCAAAATATTCTCTGACCGATGGATATAACGAGAAATATTCATTTATAAAACGTTGAGCTTGTTCGTACGCAAGACCAGTTCTCTGAGATAATCCATACGGTGATACTCCGTAAATCACAGAAAAATTGACCATCTTTCCAACGGCCCTCATTTGTGGTGTGACTTGATCTTCTCGAACCTGAAAGATTTTAGACGCTGTGAAAGTGTGTATATCTTCTTCCTTTTGAAACGCCTCTATTAATTTCTGATCGCCACTCAGATGTGCCAAAACTCTCAGTTCAATCTGCGAATAGTCTGCACTTATTATCTTCCAGCCACTTTTCTGAGGAACTATAGCCCTTCGTATTTCCTTACCTTCTTCTTGTCTGGTTGGTAAGTTTTGAAGATTTGGATCACTACTACTCAGCCTTCCTGTAGCGGTACCAGTTTGGTGAAACGAGGTATGGATTCTCCCGGTTTTTGGATGAACGAGTCTTGGTAACACGTCCAAATAAGTAGATTTCAGCTTTTGAAATTTTCTATATTCAAGAATTAATTGAACAATGGGATGTTCATCGGCCAATTCTTCAAGCACATCGGCTCTTGTTGAAAGATCACCCGTGGAAGTCTTTTTGGAACCTTGGATTTTGAGTTTCTCAAACAATATATAAGCCACCTGTTTGGGCGAATTTAAATTGAAAGATTCTTTTGCATACTCAAAAATTTGCTTGGAAAGCTCATTCATTTTATTTGCATATTTTGTCGAGAGATCTTTCAAGTAATCTATGTTCATATATACACCTGTTAGTTCCATATCTACCAAAACTGGTATCAAAGGCATCTCAATCTTTTCAAGCACATTGAGTAAATCAGCCTCGTGCAATTTGACGTTGAGTATCTCGTACAATCTGCGAGTTACATCTGCATCTTCTGCAGAATACCTTGTTGCATCCTCAATAGATACATCTGAAAAGTTCAAAGAACTGAATAGAGGCGAATTGTTCTTGACGAGTTCATCAAAACTGATCATCTTGTAATTGAGAAATTTCATAGCGAGTTCATCTAAGCCAAATCTCTTTTCGTCTGGATTGAGTAAATAGGCCGCTATCATTGTATCAAAAGCAGGCTTAACTATATTGATTCCATGCATTTTCAATACACTATAATCGTACTTGAGATTCTGCCCGATGATCTTTGTTCCGGGTTGTTCTAATATTTGTTTTAAATTATCCAGTACTAAACTCATTTTGATGTTCGGACCGTTCTTGTGAGCTATCGGTACGTAATAACTACTTTTATCTGGCAAAGAGATAGAAAAACCGACTATTCTTGCATCCAAGGGTGATAGAGAATCTGTTTCAAGATCTATCACAACATACTGACTTTTTTTCATCTTGTTAATCAGATCCATGAAAATCTTTTCGTCTTTTACAGCGATATATGTACTCTGTATATCCTGTTGAGTATAAAGCCCGAGTTCTTTCATCACACTTGAAAATTCCATTTGTTTTAGAAATTCAATCAACTCATTTTCTCTGTATCCTGTGTATTTTAGTTGTTCCCATTCGATTCCAAGATCGAGATCTTTCATTAAAGTGACCAATTTTTTACTCTTGAACGCGTCCGCTTGACCTTCAACTAACAATTTTCCTATTCGACTATTTTTATCAATATTCTGATATATGTTCTCGAGATTACCATATTTTTGTATCAACTCTATCGCGGTTTTCATCCCTATACCTTTAACTCCAGGTATGTTGTCAACGGCATCACCCATCAATGAAAGCATGTCAATTATCTGTGATGGATCTACCTGAAATTTTTCTTTCACTTTTGATGAATCATACAATTCAAGATCACTAATACCCTTTAATGGACGCCACACCTTGATTTTTTCATTCACTAACTGTAGTATGTCCTTGTCGCCCGTTACTATGTAAATTTCCTTGAAGAAATCCTCTCCTTTCTTGGCAAGAGTCGCTATAACATCATCTGCTTCGCAGCCTTCATACTCAAGTACTTTTATTCCAAGGGCTTCTACACCTTTCTTTATGTAAGGTAATTGCTGTATCATTGCATCTGGAGTCTGTGGACGCTGGGCTTTGTATTCTTCCAGCAGTTCATGTCTATAGGTATGCGTTTTTTTATCCATCGCAAATGCCACACAATCACCAATCTCGATGTACTCTTTCAGAAACTTTACCAACATCCTCAAAACACCATAAGTGGCATTTGTTGGGAGACCCGAGCTGGTGGAGAGTGATTGATCTACTGCATAGTAAGCCCTATAAGCCAACCCTGTACCATCAAAGAGAAATAGTCTTGCCATTTTTCTCGTACTCCCTCAATTCCTCGAGAACCTCAACTGCCTTTCTCAGATGTGGTATGACTATTGAACCTCCTACAATGAGAGCAACATTGAAGATTTCGAAGAATTCATCGTCTGTAGTACCTAATTGGAACAACCTTATCATATGGTACGTGATACAGTCATTACACCTGAGGACCATCGACGCAACAAGACCAAGCATCTCTTTGGTCTTCGTACTCAAAGCGCCTTCTTCATAAACTTGCGAATCAAGATTCATAAATCTCTTTGTGTGGATATTGCCCTTCTCGTTAATCAATTTGTTCAACCTTGCTCTGTAATCTACAAATTCTTCAATCAAGTTGATCACCTCGAAATTTTTAAAGGTTCATCATGAGTGAAAACAACCCAATCACACTTTTTGGAAGTCTCTCTCACAAAAATCGCTGCTTCATCATTTTTATAACCCTTGACTGCTTCATAGTATTCAACTTTTGAATAACAAATATCACCTGGCATGAATATTCTACCCATATTCTCTGTCTCAATGAGCAAGGATATGTGATCAGACGAATGATAAGGTGTATAAAAAACTTCAACACAATCAAAAAGCCTTTCTCCACCTTTCAATGTATGTATACTCTTCCAATTTGAGACAACCAAGCTATACAACTGCCCAGCTATTGGTCCAAATGACGAATAATCTCTTGTTTTATATTTCTCATGAACATAAACTGAGGCGCTTTTGAAAAAGATCGATGAAAAGATGTGATCCATGTGCACGTGTGTGAAGATCATATCGGTTATCTGTTCAGGTAAGATATTCTTTATTTTCAAAGCCTTTTCAAGCGCCTCCCAGGTCACGAAACTTCCAGCATCTATGATTATCTTCTTTTCATCATCGTACAACAGAGATACTGTTGAATACGGTGCCATCACATATGGCATCACTCGTAGAGTCCCACCAATGACCAAAACTTCAATATTCAACGAACTCACCTCACAAAAAACGAAACAAGACCTATCACAAGACAGTAAATAGAAAAAATTCTCAATTTATTGGCCACAACAACTTTTTTGAGTAAAAACAGCGCCGCAAATCCAACTAAGAAGGAGATGATACCAAGATACAACCATCTTGAATCTACCTGTGAAACCTCTAAAACACCAGCTCCGGCTATCACTGGTAGTGCAAGGAGAAATGAATAGGAAAGAGAATCCTCTTTCTTAAATCCCAACAATAAACAAGCAGCTATTGTCGAGCCACTCCTTGATATACCAGGGAAGACTGCTATCGCTTGGAAAACGCCAATAGTTAACGCATCAGAAAATGACATTTCTTCGAGGTTTTTTTCGCCATTTTTCATAGAAGCAACAAGCAATAGCACACTTGTTATACAAAAAAAGATCGGTAGAAATCTCGTATCATCAAAAGTTTTCTCGATCTTTTCATTAAGGGTAAATCCAACAATAACTGCTGGAATTGTGGAGACAATCAAGTTCAAAAATATCTTCCAATTTTTGAATGCCCTTATCAATGACTTGAACGCAAACAGAAAGACTGCAACTAATGTTCCAAGATGAAGCAATGCTGCGAAAGCGATATTCGTCTGAATGTTCAATATTTTTGAAAATAGAACAAGATGTCCCGAACTCGAGATCGGCAGAAACTCCGTCAAGCCTTGTATGATTGCAAGAACTATGTTCAGAATCCTTCCTCCTTTGCTATTTTGTCGTATTTGATATCGTAAATCTCCAAAACCTTCGCAACTTCTTCTGGATCTAACACGTCAACCTTTATAGAGACTCTCCTGTAATTATCTTCTTTAACTGTGTTCACAGCAAGAACATTCATTTTGTTTTGTGCAAGAACATCGAAAACTCTCTTCAATTGACCGGGTTTGTCTTCCAACTTTAGAAGAATTCTCGAGCCAGGTTCATCCATCGCTGTAATGGCAACAAATGCTTCAAGTATTTCTGTAAGAGTAATTACCCCTTTAACAACGAGATTGCTGTCGACAACCGCTAAACACGCTTCTTGTGATTCCCTAAAAGTCAATGCCGCTTCTTCAATGTAGCTATCTTCAAACACATAAAAATCAGGAAAGATTACATAGTCACCTATGGTACTATCAAGTTGCAAATTCGCTAAGCTGTTTTTGTAGACCAAACCTTCAAATTTGTTTTCCTCGTCTGTCACAATACAATAATCGACTCTGTACTTTCTCATGGTAGATAGAACTTCTTGAACAGTTGCACTGACTTTTGCTTGGGGAAAATCTGTGTTTATCCAATTTCTTGCGAACATATTTTTCGCCCCCTTTTCTTACTATATTCTATATGTATATCTTATCTTAGTAGTATATATATTATATATATAGGGGTGGTAGATTCTGTAACATTACGATCGAAAATCCTCTTCTAATCAGCGAAATCGTTCGTGGGAGGGGTGGTAGATAACCTGGTAGATAAGTGGTAGATAAGTGGTAGATAACTTCCGAAACCATCTTCAAAAGCTCATTTCAAGGTGGTAGAAAACTTATAAGCGTGATTTTTACTTTAAAAATTAATTTTCAGATCAAATGACTCTATATTAAATGAATGCACACTAATACTCTTCTGATGAGCGTTTAGAGTTTTCTACCACCTTGTTTTTATTTATTTAATGCGTGTTTTGGGAGTTATCTACCACCCATACAATATGTTGTGGTAAGTTATCTACCACACAATCGATAGTTATTTTAAGTGTCATGGCTTAGAGAAGGATTGATGCTAAAAATGGCAATCGCATATGGTTTTAGATAGAAATTGAAATATTCTCTTTTTTTGATCTTAACTTTCTCATCATCTTTACTTCAATACCTGTTTTATATGATAATCGTATAAATTTTTTGATTGGGGGGAAGTTCATGAATCAAGAGCAGATTTTTGAGATGGTGAGAAGTGAACAAATTCAATTCATCCGCCTTCAGTTTTCTGATATCAATGGAAATCTAAAGAATGTTGAGATTCCATCTGCAGAATTGGAAAGGGCATTCAGCAGAGGCATCATGTTCGATGGTTCATCGGTAGAAGGTTTTGTCAGGATTGAAGAATCCGATATGTATCTAAAACCAGATCTATCAACTTTTGCGATCCTTCCATGGTCAACGAACGGGGCAAAGAGTGCCAGAATAATCTGTGATGTTTACAAACCAGATGGCACACCCTTTGAGGGTGATCCGCGCTATCGACTCAAACTCGTGGTAGAAAAAGCAAAAAAGATGGGATTTGAAGCCTTTGCAGGTCCTGAGATCGAATTTTTTGTCTTACCAAAAGATGAAAAAGGTTTTCCAAAAGCTGAGTTACTGGATTTTGGTAGTTATTTTGACCTATTGCCTCTCGATGAGGTTGAATCTCTGAGAAGTGAAGTCGCCGTGGCTCTGAAAACTATGGGAATAGATGTCGAAGCATCTCACCACGAAGTTGCACCCTCACAACATGAAGTTGATTTTCGCTATGCCGATGTTTTGAGAGCAGCAGATAATACCCAAACTGTAAAACTCGTTCTTAAAACTATCGCTGTAAAGCACAAATTGCATGTGACTTTTATGCCTAAACCATTTTTTGGAATAAATGGATCTGGGATGCACACGCATCTGAGTTTGTTCAAAAATGGAGAGAATGCATTCTATGATGTAAATTCACCCGATAACCTCTCGAAAACTCTGAATTATTTTGTTGGTGGCATTCTCTTGCATGCACGCGAAATAACGGCAGTTACGAACCCCACTGTTAATAGTTACAAAAGACTTGTGCCAGGTTATGAAGCGCCTGTCAATATAGCTTGGTCTAAAGCAAATAGATCTGCCTTGATAAGAGTCCCTGCAGCTCGTGGCAAATCTACGAGAATTGAATATCGTGCGCCAGATCCATCTTGCAATGCTTATCTTGCCTTTGCCATGATAGTGGGTGCTGGTTTAGATGGAATTGAAAAGAAGATCGAACCACCACTACCCATTGAAGAAAATATATATGCTATGTCTGAAGAAAAACGTGCACAATTTAGAATTGATTCATTACCAGGTTCACTCAAAGAAGCACTCGATGAGGCAAGAAAGTCCGATCTTGTAAAGGAAATTCTTGGAGAACATATCTTCAAGAAATTCATAGAACTAAAAAGAAGGGAATACAGAGATTTTATTATATCTGTCACAGATTGGGAAATAAGAAGATACCTTAATGTTTGATCATCTTCTTAAAAGTGGAGGTCATCTTGATAGATTCACCTCCACTTTTCTATTGCGAAATTTTTCATAATTTGTTTTTGTGATTTTTTAGAGATTTTTCTTCATTTTTATGTTAACTTGGTGTGAATACAGGAGTTCTAAGTAGATTTGAAAAGAAACAAAGACCTTCCGAAGAGTATTTTCATTTTTTCCCTACTATTTCCACAAATTTACACTTGCAGTGAAAATGTTTTCATGACATTCTTTCATAGGGATTATCATGAAAAAGATACCCTTTTTAACAATCATGGTCATGTTGGTTTGTGCGACGGTGATCGCGATGAAAATAACTTATCCAGAACACGGTAAGTTTGCCAATGGTTACATCGATTTGAATCAAGATGGTCTGATCGATTTCGTTATAGAGACGAATCTTTGGAACATTGAGCGCTGTGATGGTTTTCTAAAGATGGAATCTGGTGATGAAAATCTGCTTGACGTGGAAATCAATTTGAAAAATATTGTCCAGATAAATCCACACAGATGGGTGCATGCATATCCAGAGATTTGGTATGGTGCAAAACCATGGAATAAATTGGGACCTACCAATAACGGTTTGATCGATCTCCCAAGAAAGCTATCGCAGTTACAAAATTTTTCAACAACAGTTGATTACGTGATCACAAAAAAAGATGAAAAACAACCCTATAATTTTGCCTTTGAAACATGGCTCACGAAGACTATAAGCAGAAGGGGAGTCTCTGCTGGCGAAATTGAGATCATGATATGGTTTGCACATGCCAATCTGCACGCTGCTGGAACCAAGGTAGCAGAATTTGATGTTCCATTGATTCTGAATGGAATAAAGAGAAATGTGATTTTTTCACTCTTTAGAGCAGACATGGATTGGGAATACTTTGCCTTTGTTGCGAAAGAATCTCTTGAAAAGGCCAGTCTTACTTTTGACTGGTCGTTTTTTATAAGAAAGGCAAGGGAGTTTTCCAAAATCGAAGACTGGCAGGAATTGTATTTCACAGTTGTCGAACTTGGAACGGAGTTTGGCTCTCCAGGTTATTCTGCCATACAACTGTCTTGGTCTTTGAAAAAGTTGTCATTTGAATCTTTAACTACACCGATGCTTGGTGATTGATGTGAAATGGCTTATTACATTTTTGTTGGTAGAATGTTTTTTCTGCTTTGCAAATTTTGTGACAACTGCCAATGGAGAGTTTCTTTTAAATGGGATGAGATTTAGATTTCTCGGTACGAATTGTTATTATCTGCACTATTCGAGCGACGAAGTTATAGACGATTTACTCATTAGTGCATCGCAAATGAATCTTGAAGTTTTGAGAATATGGGGATTTCTCGATGGTGAATCCTATTGCAGATCCAAAAAAACCTATATGCATCCTTCTATTGGTGTTTTTGGCATACCTGAAACTGTCTCTGGAGTAAAAAATGGCTTTGAAAGACTTGATTATATTATCCAGAAAGCAAAAACCGTAGATATAAAGTTGATCATAGTCTTAGTGAATAATTGGGATGATTTTGGAGGTATGAACCAGTATGTGAACTGGTTCAATGAAAAACATCATGATGATTTTTACACAAACGAGAAGATCAAACAGGAATACAAAAAGTACATCGAATACCTTCTCAACAGAATAAATGTTTATACAAACATCGCTTATAAGGATGAACCAACGATTATGGCTTGGGAACTTGCCAACGAACCAAGATGTGAAACAGACAAAAGTGGTAGAACTCTGCTGAATTGGGTTAGGGAGATGAGCGAGTTCATAAAATCTATAGATCAAAATCACCTTGTTGGTGTTGGTGATGAAGGATTTTTTAACAGCCATTCAAATTTTTATCCGTATAAAAATTTTGCATCGTGGACTTATTCGGGTTTTTCAGGTGTCGATTGGGAGAGATTGTTGAGTATAGAATCAATAGATTTTGCGACTTTTCATCTTTATCCAACACACTGGCAAGTTCCAAACAATGAGATTGAACCGTGGGGTTTGAAATGGATAGAAGATCACATTAAAATGGCGAAGAGTTTTTCAAAACCTGTGATACTTGAAGAATTCGGTGTTCCCAAAACCGTGGAGAATAGATCCCAAATCTATGAACTCTGGCTCAAGAAGTTTTATGAGCTTGGTGGTGATGGAGCAATGTTTTGGATGTTGGCTGCAAAAGGTGAAGGTAGAGACAAAGATCTGAATGGTTATTTTCCAGATTACGATGGTTTTAGAGTACTGAATGACGATAGTTTAGAGGCAAAGATCTTCAGAAAAATTGCACAGGTAATCGGGAGGAATGCCAATTGAGTCTGACAGTCCTTCAGGAACCCATTGTAAATATTCCCTGGGAAGAAAGACCCAAAGGATGTACCAATATTCTGTGGAGGAGCACAAAAAACCCAATCCTGGGTAGAAATCCTGTTGAAAAGGGCAGCCGAGTCTTCAACTCTGCTGTTACAACTTTTGAAACAGGATTTGTGGGAGTCTTCAGAATCGATCACAAAAATGGAAGGCCTCAATTGCACGTTGGATTCAGTGAAGATGGTTTCAAATGGAAAGTTGAAGAAGAGGAGATAAATTGGATTACTGAATCTGGCGAACCGTTTCCAACCTTTTATGCATACGATCCAAGGCTTGTTAAGATCGAAGACACTTATTACATAACGTTTTGTACCGATGACCATGGTCCAACAATAGGTGTTGGGATGACAAGAGATTTTAAAACATTTATTCGATTGCCAAATGCCTTTGTGCCGTTTAACAGAAATGGTGTCTTGTTCCC
Organism: Thermotoga profunda AZM34c06; assembly: GCF_000828675.1. Taxonomy (NCBI): domain Bacteria; kingdom Thermotogati; phylum Thermotogota; class Thermotogae; order Thermotogales; family Thermotogaceae; genus Pseudothermotoga; species Pseudothermotoga profunda. The sequence continues at coordinate 93,886 of NZ_AP014510.1, forward strand.
AAGAAAGATTAAGGGTAAATATATCATGCTCAATAGACCAAGTGATATGGGTCATACACCTTTTGGCGACATCTTTTTAAGTGAAAGTTTTGACATGATTCATTGGGGGAATCACAAATGGGTAATGGGAAGAAGCTCACAAAATTGGTGGGAAAATCTCAAGATTGGGACAGGTCCCGTTCCGATAGAAACCAATGAAGGATGGTTTTTGATATATCACGGCGTAACTCTTACTTGCAATGGTTATGTGTACAGTTTTGGTGGAGCTCTGTTGGATTTAGAGGAGCCCTCAAAGGTATTATACAGATGCAAAAATTATTTAATGACACCGGAAGCAGAGTATGAAATCTGCGGTTTCGTACCGAATGTCGTCTTCCCTTGTGCACTACTTTGTGATTCATCCACAAATAGAATATCAATCTACTATGGTGCGGCCGATACATATGTGGCGATCGCTTTTGGATATTTAGATGAAATTATCGATTATGTGAAGAAAAACCACTGAAAGGGGGATGGTTGTATGAGAAAATGGCTTGTCGTGGTCGTTGCTCTCATAGCAGTGGCGCTCTTTGCTGAGGTTTTCGAGAGAAACAAAACTGTGTACATCGGAGGAAGTCTCTGGGCACCTCCATCTAACTGGAATCCATTCACACCATGGAATGCAGTTGCGGGCACCATAGGATTAGTTTATGAAACACTCTTTTTGTACGATCCATTGCAAGGTCGTTTTGAGCCATGGTTAGCCGAAAGCGGTGAATGGATTAATTCAAACACCTTTAGGGTCATACTCAGGAAAAATCTCACATGGCAAGATGGTAAACCACTAACAATTGATGATGTGATCTTCACTTTCGAACTTGGTAAGAAATTCTCTGGCATCAACTACAGCCCTATATGGAATTGGTTAGATCGTATTGAAAAAGTTGATGGTACAACGATCGACTTTATTTTCTCCGATCCACGTTATCAAGAATGGGGGCAGCAACTGATCAGTATTGCGATAGTGCCAAAACATGTCTGGGAAGGCAAGAGTGAGACAGATATTTTGCAGGGAGCCAATGAAAAGCCACTGGGTTCAGGTTGTTACTACGTTGAGAGTTGGGCTGATGATCGAAATGTATTCAGAAAGAACGTGAACTGGTGGGGTACAAAGGTACTTGGTTTGAATCCAGCACCAGAGAGAGTTGTCGTACTCAGAGTTTTGAGTAACAATGTGGCTGTTGGAATGTTGATGAAAGGAGAACTCGACTGGAGTAACTTTTTCTTACCAGGTATCCCTGTGTTGCAAAAATCATATGGTATTCATACATGGTATAAAGAACCACCATACATGCTTCCTGCGAATACAACCGGTATCTTTCTAAATGTTAGGAAATATCCTCTGAGCATAGTCGAATTCAGAAGAGCTATGGCATACGCGATAGATCCAAACAAAATAGTTGATAGAGCTTTTGAAAAGATGGTAACCAGTTCTAACCCAGTTGGTATCATGCCAATAGCTGGTTGGATGAAGTATTATCCAAATGAAGTTGCAGAAAAATACGGTTTCAAATACGACCCGGAAAAAGCGAAAGCAATCTTAGATGAACTTGGCTTCAAGGATGTTAACAAAGATGGTCTCAGGGAAGATCCACAAGGTAAAGCCTTTAAGTTAACGATTGAATGTCCGTATGGTTGGACAGACTGGATGGTCTCGATACAGTCGATAGCAGAAGATCTGAGAAAAGTGGGTATCAATGTCGAGCCGGCATATCCTGATGCATCGAAATACAACGATGATCTGTATGGTGGAAAATTCGATATCATTCTCAATAACTATGTCACAGGTGTGTCAAGTACGATCTGGTCTTATTTCAACGCAGTGTTCTATCCTGATGCAGTCGAATCTGAATATTCATACTCTGGAAACTTTGGTAAATATCATAATCCGGAAGTAGAGACATTGTTGGACGAACTCAACAGAACCCAGTCAACCGATGAAGCAAAGATGAAAAAACTCATCGCACAAATCTCTGAAATACTGTTGAAAGATCTCCCATTTATACCTTTGTGGTACAACGGTGCATGGTTCCAAGCCTCAGGTGATGTTTGGAGTAACTGGCCCGATGTTAACAATCCTTATGCTTGGCCAATCGGTTGGGGTGGCCACTGGCAACTTGGAGGCGTCAAAGTCTTATTCAATATCAAAGCCAAATGAGTTTTGCCCCGCCCACAAGGGCGGGGTTTGTTGAGGTGATATTTCTGAAAAGATATCTTTTGAAAAAATTACTGATCTATATTCTAACGTTCTTTTTTGCTGCGACCATTAACTGGGCTATACCGAGATTCATGCCAGGTAACCCGATACATTTTTTGATATCAAGATTCGCAACTCTCCCTGAATCTGCAAAGGTATTGCAGAGTTATTTCACTCAAGCTTTTGGTTTAGATAGGCCGTTGATAGAACAATACATAAATTTCTGGAAGGCATTCTCGAAAGGTGATTTGGGAATAAGTATATATCTTTATCCGCAACCAGTTTTAAAAGTAATACTCAGATCACTCCCATACACGATTCTGTTGCTTCTTCCAGCGATTATTGTGAGCTTTATAATAGGTAATAAATTTGGTGCCTTTGTTGCCAGAAAAAAACGTCTGGATAATATTGCACTACCGATTTTCTATACACTAACGGCTGCACCTTATTTCTGGTTTGGTATATTGCTTGCTTGGTTGTTCGGTGTCGTACTCAAAATATTTCCCATAGCAGGTGCATACAGTTTTGCAATGACACCATCGTTTAGTTGGCGTTTTGTATCGAATTATCTTTATCACTGGATTCTTCCATTCAGTAGTTTGGTTTTGGTAATGCTTGGTGGATGGGCAATAGGCATGAGAAATATGATCATCTATGAACTTGAGGCTAATTATTCAAGATACATGGAAGCCTTAGGTGCATCTTCAAAGCTAATAAGACGCTATGCATATAGAAATGCAATACTGCCACAAGTCACAGGTCTTGCAATACAACTTGGTACCGCCGTTGCTGGAACTTTGACAACTGAAATAGTTTTTTCATATCCAGGAATAGGTTATATTCTCATGCAAGGTATATTAAACCAAGATTATTTTCTCATACAGGGATGTTTTCTGTTCATCATTCTCGGTGTTTTAATAGCCAATTTCATAGTGGACATACTCTATTTGATCATAGACCCAAGGATAAGAAAATCTTACACGGGAGAGGTATGAGATGAGTTTAAAAGAGTTTATCTATTTCTTTCTTCGCAACAAGAAAGTCATAACAGCTTTGTGTATCCTTGGTTTTCTAACTATTATCTCGATCTTTGGCCCATTGCTAACACCATATAGTCCTATTGAATTTGTGGGCATGCCTTATCAATCACCCAATAAACAACACTGGCTTGGCACGAATACCTTTGGCCAAGATCTTTTTACACAGACTGTTTATGGTTTAAGGAGTTCACTTTTAGTAGGTCTTCTTGGTGGTGGTTTGGCGACAGTTGTTGGACTTATTGTGGGTTTTATGGCTGGTTACAAAGGTGGATGGTTTGATGAATTTTTGATGATGCTGACAAATATTTTAATGGTTATTCCAACTTTGGCATTACTCATAATCATAGCAGCATATCTTCCTTACAGAGGAGTTTTCATACAAAGCGTGATAATAGGATTAACTGCTTGGCCATGGACCGCACGAGCAGTTAGAGCACAAACATTGTCTCTAAAGACTCGCGAATTTGTTGATCTTGCCAGAATTACAGCTACAAAACCTTTGAAAATAATCTTTTATGAAATAATGCCTAATATGATGTCTTATGTTTTTATGGTTTTCATTCTCCAATTTGGTGGTGCGATACTTGCTGCGACTGGATTGGATTTCATAGGTCTTGGGCCAACAAGGGGTACTTCACTTGGTATTATGTTGCAACAGGCAACTTTGTGGAATGCGATCCAGCTTGGTATGTGGTGGTGGGCGATAACACCAGGAGCACTGATTACTCTCATTGTCGCAACTCTCTATATTATGAACACAGGATTAGATGAAGTTTTCAATCCAAGATTGAGGGAGATGTAGTTACTTATGGATATTCTCTCTGTGAAAAATCTAAAACTTTATTATAGAACGCTTTATGGTTTGGCGAAAGCCGTAGATGATGTCTCTTTTACGGTGAAAGACAATGAAATATTAGGTATCGCTGGAGAATCAGGGTGTGGAAAGACCACGCTCGGTTTAGGGTTAGTGTTGCGCAAACCGCCATTGATATGGTCTGGTGGAGAAGCCCTCATAGAGAATATTAATTTGATGAGACTCGATGAAAAATCGATGAGAAAGTTGAGATATGAAAAGATCTCCATAATTCCTCAATATGCAATGGATGCATTGAATCCTACAAAGAGGATCGAACAGATAATCGAAGATCTACTCAAAGAACACGGACAAAGATTGGATCAGAAATGGGAAATGCTTTTAGAGAAATTATCGTTGGTGAATTTGAGTAAAAAAGTTCTAAAGATGTATCCAATAGAGCTTTCGGGTGGTATGCGCCAAAGACTGGTGATGGTTATATCGACTTTGTTGAACCCCAAAGTTCTAATAGCCGACGAGATAACATCGGCATTGGATGTGAGTACACAAAAAGCCGTAGTCCAAACTTTGTATGAGATGAAAGAAAAAAGATTCATGGCCTCTTTGATTTTCATCACTCACGATCTGTCCTTGCTTTATCAGATAGCCGATAGAATCATGATCATGTATGCAGGTAAGATTGCAGAGATAAGTAATACAGAAGAAATCATAAATAATCCTCTACATCCTTACACGAAGGCACTCATAGCTTCTTTACCAAAAATAGGTATCAGATACGGTGAAGCAAAGTTGAAGGGTATACACGGTTATCCTCCCAATCTTTTGAATGTAGGTAATGCCTGTAGATTTAAAGAAAGATGTCCAATGGCGTTTTCAAAATGCGAAGAAGATCCTCCTGTTTTCAAGATTGATGAAAAAGAGGTCGCCTGCTGGCTCTACGAAGAAGGTGGTATGGATTGAAATTGTTGTCATTGATCGATTTAGTAAAAGAGTTTCCACTTGGAATTCTCGGCAGAGAAAAGATCACGGCAGTTGATCATGTCTCTTTTGATATCTATGAAGGAACAATATTTGCCTTGATAGGTGAAAGTGGTAGCGGTAAAACCACCATCGGTAAACTCATCCTTGGGCTTTTAAGACCTACAGCGGGTGAGATTATTTTCAAGGGTCAGAATATTTCAGAATCCATTAAGGATCGAAGAGATTATTATAAAGAGATCCAGGGTATCTTTCAGGATCCTTTTGCATCTTTCAATCCAATATACAAAATTGATAGGGTTTTTTATTCGGTTTTCACCCAATTTTTCCCGCACATGAAGACCCATGAAAGGTTGGAAAAAATCAAAGAAGTGTTAATAGCAGTTGGCTTAAATCCAGAACAAATCCTTGGTAAATATCCCCATCAACTCAGTGGCGGGCAACTTCAACGAATACTTATTTCAAGAGTGCTTCTGATAAAACCAAAATTATTGATCGCCGATGAAATTATAAGCATGCTGGATGCAAGTACCAGGATCGATGTTTTAAATCTTTTGGCCAAACTCCGCGATGAAGAGAGAATGTCTGTCTTGTTCATCACCCATGACTTGTCGTTAGCTTACTATATCAGCGACTATGCTCTCATCATGTACAAAGGGAATATTGTTGAAGCTGGTAGTACTCAAAAGGTCTTCCACAATCCACAACACCCATATACTCAGATGCTTTTGGAATCTGTGCCAGAGGTAAGTAAAAGATGGGATATGCACAGTAGATCTTTTGTGGATATGACAGAAAGCATTACCAATGGATGTAAATATTACTCGAGATGTTCAAAAAGAGAAAAACAATGTGAAAGTTCAAGACCTTCAGTCGTTCAATTGGAACAAGATCATTGGGTTATGTGTCATCGTATAGAAGATACCAAATTAATAGAACAAGGAGGCAAAATAGATGCTCTTGACAAAATTGAGAGAAGGTGAGTTTTCTTTTCAGCGAAAGAATTTTGATATCAATTTGAAGATCCAGCGAATTTCAAAAGGTTGGAAGATATCTGGTAAGGTGAAAGGAAGACCTGAAAGATTAGATTTATTGGCACTTCCAGTTGCAAATAAATTTCTGTTGAACAACTGGCAATCATGGGGTCCATGCAGAGTGATTTTCAAGGATCAATTTGTACCATTGCAAATAGATGAAAATTGGAAATACAGTGCTTCATTGTTTCCAGAACTTCTCAAAAAGAAGTTTGTCAGCGATTATTTCTTAGCGAGTGACCAAAACGTTTGTGGTTTTCTCGGCTCATTGAAAGGGCATGGCTTTTTCACAATTGAAGATGAGCAGGTAGTTGCTCATTTAGAATACTTCAATCGTACCTTTGATGATTTTGTTGAACTTGAACCCCTTGTGATTCTCGAAGGCGCCGATACTTCTGCTTTACTTGAAGAATACGGTGATATGGTGAAGATCTATAACAATATAATCCTTAAGAACTTTAACAGCGTGGGCTGGTGCAGTTGGTATCATTATTTTCTTGATTTGAATTGGGAAGAGATTTTGAAAAATGCCATGAAAGCAAAACAGTTTGGATTAAATGTCTTTCAGATCGATGATGGGTACGAAAAAGATATAGGCGACTGGTTACAGACCAAAGAAGGCTTCCCGCCCTTGGAAGAAGTGGCCAAAACACTGAAGAATATGGGTTTCACCGTCGGTATATGGCTTGCTCCATTTAGTGCTTCGGAGACATCAAATTTGTTTATGGAACATCCAAATTGGATGGTGAGTGATAATAAAGAGCCAAAAGTAGCTTACAAGAATTGGAACAAAAAAATCTATGCACTCGATCTTACTAAGAATGAAGTGAAGCAATGGTTGCATGAGATATTTTTCAAGCTCAGGCAAATTGGTTTTGAATATTTCAAAATAGATTTTCTTTTCGCTGGTGCTATACCTGGTCGGAGAGAGAATGCAGTTACACCAGTTGAAGCTTTAAGAGATGGTTTAAAGGTTATAAGAAAAGCAATTGGGGATGCTTTCTTACTTGGTTGTGGGAGTCCTTTACTTGCGGCTGCTGGTTTTGTGGATGCCATGAGAATCGGACCAGATACGACACCATATTGGGGCGATGATATACCTGATTTAGCCATTCCCGCAGCAAAATGGGCTTTAAGAAATACTATTACAAGATATTTCATGCACAAGAGATTTTGGATAAATGACCCAGATTGTTTACTACTGAGAAATCAAAAAACAGCCCTCACTTTGCAGGAGAGGCAACTTTACGCTTTTACCTGCGGTGTACTGGATAACATGGTTGTACTCAGTGATGATCTCACTCTCGTCGATGAAACAGCCAAAGAAATCCTGCAAAAAACTCTGCTTTTGAGTGGTGGTAGTCCAAAGGTAATCGATATTCTCAATGAGCAACTGAAATACACTATTATTTCGAGAAAAAAAGTTGGTGATATAAAGCTGCATGTAGATTTAATCAACAAATATTTTTTCCTGGAAGGTTTTTGCTGAAGGAGGTAGGTATATGTTTCCGCAAGATTTTCTTTTTGGTGTAGCGATGTCTGGATTTCAATTTGAAATGGGTAAGGAGAATTCCAAAGATGAAAACACAGATTGGTATATTTGGACTCATGACTTGCAAAACCAGGCTAATGGTGTTGTGAGTAGAGATCTTGTTGAGGAAGGTGCTGACTATTGGAATAGCTATGCTCGTGTGCATGAATTGTGCTCAAGAATAGGCATGAATGTTATAAGAATTGGTATCGAATGGTCGAGGATCTTTCCCAATCCAACTCATGGTATAAAAGATCCTTCACAAATTGCAGACATGAAGGTTGTAGAGCACTATAAGCAAATCATAGAAGATGCAAAATCAAGGGGTTTAAAAGTGATAGTGAATTTGAACCACTTCACATTACCTTTATGGTTACACGATCCAATCAGGGTTAGCAGGTTTAATGACTTCTCAAGATCTGGCTGGTTGGATGACCGTTCTGTACATGAATTTACGAAATTCGCTACTTTTTGTGCAAAATCTTTTGATGATGTGGATGCATTCACTACCATGAACGAGCCCAATGTGGTTGCAAAATTGGGTTACTTTGGCAGATTATCAGGCTTTCCCCCATCTCTTCTCAACATTGATCTATACGAAAAAGCCCTGGACAACCAGATACTTGCACACAATAAAGCCTATGAGACGATGAAACAGTTCACAAATAAGCCTGTGGGAATTATTTATGCAACAAGCTGGTGTGAAGGTGATGATGCGAGAAACGATGCGATGGAATTGGAAAATTGGTATTTTCTGGATAGAGTAATAGATCGAATTGATTTTCTTGGCGTTAATTACTACACAAGGGCGATTGTGAAAAGAACTCCAAGTGTATTGAGCTCATCTTCGGGAAGGATCAAGATAAATTGGTCTTTTGTTCCTGGCTTTGGAGGATCTTGCCAGAGAAACTCTAAATCGCTTGATGGTAGACCAAGTACTGACAATGGGTGGGAGATCTATCCAGAAGGTCTTGGATATGTCCTAAGATCATGTCGCGACAGATATAAAAAACCTCTTTATGTAACAGAGAATGGTGTAGCAGATGATCGAGATATCTACAGACCATACAGTTTACTGGCACACCTGAAGATAGTGGAAGATTGTTTAAAAGAAAATATGGATTTGAGGGGTTATATGCACTGGTCAATAATAGACAACTTTGAATGGCCAATGGGTTATTCGATGAGATTTGGTCTTGTGAGAGTCGATTTTAAACAAAAGCTCTTCACTCCAAGACCGAGTTATTATCTCTTTGGTCAAATTATAAATTCAAGAACTACTGAACCGTTCTTGAATTTGTTAAAGGCATGGGAGGAAAGAATCTGATGATAACCATAAAAGATGTGGCAAAGCATGCAGGTGTATCAATTGCAACAATTTCTCGTGTGTTGAATGGTAGTGATAGAGTCTCCGATGAGACAAGAAAAAGGGTGTTGAAATCCATTAGAGAACTTGGTTACAGACCAAGATACAATTATTCAGCAAATGGTTCCTTACTTAGAACGATTGGCGTTTTGATGCCAGATCTTGGCGGCTATCATTACAGTGAGATACTGAGTGGTATAGAGGAATTTGCTTATCAGAATAGCTTTGATGTAATGGTCTCACTGACACGTGGTTTTCCAGATAGAGAGAAAAAACACTTAAATGAATATTTCAACAGAAAAGTCGATGGCTTGATAATCTGTACACTTAAAAGTGAAGATAGCGCTTTGGAGAAATTCTTGCAATCTGGAGTTCCTGTTGTATTAGTTGATTCAGATGTCAATGAATTGAGAGTAGATTCTGTGAATATTGATAACTTCAGTGCAGCTTATCATGTGATGAAATATCTATATGAAAAACACCACAAGAAAATTCTCTATGTACCAGGTCCGAAAAATGTTTATGCGTCAATTGAGAGGGAACGTGGTATAGAAAAATTTGTCATGTCCCATTCAGATGTTGAAGTCTTTATATCTAACATCAGAGGTTTTCAACCAGAGACAGGTTATTCGGTGGTCAAGAAATATTTGAAAAAACACGGGAAAGATTTTTCAGCAATATTTTGTGTCAATGATTACACAGTACTTGGTGTTTTGACCGCTCTTTGTGAAGAAGGTTTGAAAGTACCAGATGATGTATCGGTAGTTGGATTTGATGACGCACCACATGCACCATATTTATTGCCTCCTCTTACAACTGTTTCGCAACCAAGATGGGAGATGGGCAGAATGGCAACGAGTATACTCATCGACAAGTTGAATAATCCAAAGAAAAATGTCGTCAGAAATATAATTCTGCCGGCACACATAATTGAAAGAAATTCCACCAAGTCTATGGATCAAATTTGATCAAAAATGATTTAGTTTTTAAAAATTTAAAGAACATGCACTACATTTTCCAGAGGTTGTCGATCTCGCTCCGATAACTCTGCAACTTGGTGTTTTTCGGAGAGTTTTGAAAGATCTCCCGTTGGATATGCAATAGCAAGTATAGTAATTACTGTGTGCTCCTGTGGTATTGGTAGAATTTTCTTGACGATCATTGGATCAAAACCAGCAACGGGGTGTGCTACCAACCCCATTTGGGTAGCTTGAATCTGCAAAAATGCCACAGCCTGTCCAAGGTCGAACAAGAAATAATCTCTATTATCTGAAAGTTGGCAATCCATATCTTTTTTTGAATGAACAACGATTAGAACAGGGGCCTTTTTCATCCAGTAATTGCCACCAGAAAGTGCTTCATGAAGTTTAGTCAAGGTGTCCTGTGATCTGACTACAATAAATCTCCATGGTTGCTTGTTCGAACATGATGGTGCAAGGTGTGCTGCTTTTAAGAGAACTTCTAATTGTTCATCTGAAATCTTATCTTCACTCAATGCCCTTCTGGCTCTTCTTAACTCTATTAGTTCGTTGAGTGCTTTGTCTTGTTGTATGATTTTCTCTAATTGCTCTTCCACTTTTTCGACATGTCCATCAACTTTGACGTTGAACATACTCCATCTTATTCTGTTCCAACAATCCAGAATGAAAGTAGATCGCACGATTTTACCATCTTTTTGTACATTCAAAGAATTGGCAAATTCGCAATTTTCATCAGACAAGAGATTCACTTTCAGTTGATATTTTTCTTTGAAGTTTTTCAAAACCTCTGGACTATCCTTAGATATACCGTAGATCTGTGTTTTGCGTGATTCAAACCATTCAATTGCTTTTGAAAAGTCTTGTGCTTCTTTTGTACAACCAGTTGTACCAGCCTTCGGAAAGAAATAGAGTACGGTATATTTTCCAATCAAATCAGTGTCCTTTGTTTTTCTGTTATCTTGATCAACAAGATTGAACTTCACTATTTTCATTTGCTCACCTCCTAATAATCATAATACTTGAAAACTAAAGGTTTGTACTGTACAATAAAGATCACTACGCGAATTTCATACGAGAAGAACTCAAATTATCGAAAAGTGCTTTTGGACTTCTTTCTGAAGGTAAAGGTCCATTTAGAATGGATAAGATGGAGACGATGATTGTTAGCAAAAAAGTTGAAGACTGTTCATAGTCTTTTGTTAGTGGTGGATATGAGAATTCTGCAGACAACATTCATTTCCTGTTTTTGAGGTGTACAATTTAGAATGAAGTATGAGTAAGTCCATGGGAGGAAGGTTATGTTCAATAAGATTGAAAAAGTCCAAACAGCGAATGAAATAGTAAATCAAATAATTTCGAGTATTTCTAAAGGTGAACTTCAACCAGGGTCACTATTACCTTCCGAGAGAGATCTTGCTCAAATGTTCAATGTAAGTAGGGTAGTTGTCCGCGAGGCAATATCTGCTTTATCGCTCCTTGGAATTATTCAAAAGAAGTGGGGTAAAGGTAATTTCATTTCTGAAAATGTCAATCTATCCTTGATTCGCAATTCTGTGAAACATCTAATAGTTGTCAAAGAACAAGAGGTCATAGAAGTTGTCGAAGCCCGAATGGCTGTAGAATGTGAATTAGCAGCGTTGGCAGCCGTAAGACGGACGTCTACAGATTTGAATCGCCTGAAAAAAGCTTTAGATGATTATTTAAAATCCAGCAGAGAGAGTCCTAAGCGTGTTGAGCTTGATCTTTCGTTTCACATGACTATTGCTGAGATTGCAAGGAGTAGGATTCTTGAAGGTTTACAGAAGGTGTTGAGTGAAAAATATTTCAGTATCATGCAAATAGGAACTCGTCTCGATGATGCCATGAAAAGTGCCGAACAGGAACACACACAGATTTTTGAGGCAATTAGAAATTCAGACGAGGCAATGGCTCGTGAAGTGATGAGGAGTCATCTGGTAAGACTTGCCAGAAGGATCGTTACTCACCTGAAAAACATAGGTGATGAAAAGACATTAGAAGATATACATTCTGAAAGATATACATTCTGAGAAAATTCGTACTTGATCTGCAAAATTTCATCTGAATTTCCCCACGTAAGTAATACCAAAATCCATTCGGGATAATTTTCTTTTTGTTGCAAGCGAAAAAATGCTCCGAATGTCATTTGCATTAAACTTTGAGTAACTTTATGTACATGAAAGTCAAAGATATTCGGTGAAATCTGGAGATCAGATTAGATTTAGAATCAATTTGGTTATAAATCACCAAATTACCCTGTTTTCAGTCCAATGTTGTCGAATTTGATATTTTGTTTGAAATCATTATCTACTGTATATTATTAAAGTGGTTAGTCCAGTATACCAGTTATAAAGATGGAATAAAAAGGAGGCAGAATTATGACAAAAGACAAGCTATTTGGGGTAATACCACCGTTGCTAACTCTTTTTGATGAAGATGGGAATGTAGACTATCAAGCTACCTGTAAATTGGCAAAATTTTTGAGCAATCATGTTCATGGTTTGTTTGTTTGTGGTACTTACGGTGGAGGTCCTTTGATGACAGAATCTGAGAGAATGAAATTGGTCGAAGAGCTTACATCAAGATTACAAAACAAAGTGCCTATGATAGTCCATGTTGGAACTACTAATACTCCCGAAGCGATAAGGCTCGCAAAACACGCTGAGAAATGTGGAGCTATAGCCATTGCATCTGTACCACCATACTATTATCATTATTCAAATCAACAAGTTCTCAAGCATTTCACAAAAATTGTAGATAGTGTTTCAATTCCCGTGTATGTCTACAACAACCCCAAAACTGTGGGTTATGGTATTTCGCCTGAACTTCTCAAGAATTTGGAGACTGTTGGAGTAAAGGGCGTAAAAGACAGTAGTTTTGACATACTGGTGCTTGAGGACTACAAACGTACGTGTTCAAAGGATTTTGATGTTGTTCTTGGCACTGAAGCGATGTTCATGATAGCCCATTTTCTATTGGATATCCAGGCTTTTATTCCTGGTTTAGCCAATGCCTTCCCAGAAATCGTAAGGCAGTTTTTTGATGCATGTATGTCTAACCAAACAGTTCAAGCAAAATCAATGCACGATAGGATATTGAGACTTAGAAAAATAGCATACCAAGCTGGTTCATCCACCACTGGAGTTCTTGCTTTACTTCGCATACGTGGTTTTGAAAATGGGTATCCTCGCTTGCCATTTGAACCTGTTTCAGAAGAACTTTTTGCAAAGATGCACAAGCAAATTTCTGAAGTATTTGATGGCAGTATACCAACAATGCACACATAGGAGGTGTTCAAGATGTTGAACAGATTCAAGGGTGTAATTCCACCTATGTTAACTGCATTCGATGAAACTGGAAATCTTGATATCAAGCGCACGAAAAATATAGCAAAATTTCTCAAGGATAAAGTTGATGCATTGTTCATATGCGGCACCTATGGTAGCGGTCCGCTCATGAATCAAGAAGAAAAAGAAAGAGTAATCGAAGAGGTTTCACAAGAAGTCAACGGCAAGATTCCAATCATAGTCATGGTGGGAAGTGCAAGCACCAAAGAAACAGTAGAGATTGCCAAGTACGCCGAGAAAATGGGTGCAGCGGCTGTTGCGAGTGTCTGTCCATATTACTACGCACACTCCGAAGAAAATATCCTGGGTTTCTTTTCAGAACTTGTGGGTGCTGTTGATATACCAGTTTATGTTTACAATAATCCCAAGACAGTTGGTTATCCTGTTACTCCGAAACTATTGAGAAAATTATACGAGATTGGGGTCAAGGGTCTCAAAGACAGTAGCTTCTCATCTATAACCTTTTATGAATTCATAAGAGAGCTTGGAAAAGAAGATTTTGATTTCATAATAGGAACTGAAGCACTTGTACTTGATGCATTTGCTTTAGGTTCTAAGGCAGTAATTTCTGGTGTCGCAAATGCCTTACCAGAACCGGTTGTTGATCTGACTAAAGCATGTCAGATGAATAATTTGAACGAAGCTGCAAGGTTGCAAACTCTGGTACTGGAATTGAGAGAATTACTTCACATCTCATCAGCGATATCAGTTGCACACGCAATTCTCCAAATACGTGGAATAGATAGTGGTTATCCGAGAAAACCTTTCAAACCACTTAGCAATGAAAAGATGAATGAATTAAAAACCAGGCTTTCTGCTCTTAAATTACCTCTCTGATAGATTTGGGGGACTTAAGTGTGAGCACTTACTTAGCAGGTCTTGACATTGGGACATCAAGTGTAAAACTTTCACTTTGGAATCTGGAGAATGAAGAAATTGTTCTTCAATCAACAGAAGATTATCCAACCTTTCAAGATGATCGTCGACAAGTTTATCAGGATGCACAAGAAGTATACCAAGCGGTGCTAAGGCAGCTCACAAGGGCTATAAAAACATTGCAAGACAAGACCGCCTTGAGTAACTCATTGATAGTTGTACTTGATACCGCGTTGCACACCCTTCTTCTTCTCGATGAACACATGAGCCCATTAACTGGTGTGATACCTTGGATTGATGAAAGAGCCGATTCAGTTGCTGAAGAAATTACAAAAACCGATCTTTCTAAAGAAATCCACAAGCGAACAGGCTGTCCTGTCGATCCTGTTTATCCTCTTTATAAACTGATTTGGTTCAGGAAAAATGAGCCAGAGTTGTTAGAAAGATCAGCGAAAATTGCATCAATCAAAGATTTTCTGATTTTCAAGTTGACAGGAAAATTTGTCGTTGATTTTGCTGTAGCTTCAGGTACAGGATATTTTGATATTCGAAGAAAGCATTGGGCTAAAGATTTGATAAAAGACCTATCTGGTATTGATTCTACAAAATTACCAGAGCTTGTTTCACCATATGAATCGTTCGATGCATCAAAAGAAATAAAAGATTACCTCGATGCACGAAAGATATCTATCAAGTTCGTCAGTGGTATATCGGATGCTGCCGCATCCAGCATTGGTGCAACTCTTGATGACAGAAATTTGATGACTATTTCAATGGGAACCAGTGCCGCTGTGAGGAGAATATCAAACGCTCCCCTTATAGAAGACAAAATGCCCGAAAACGGGATATGGTGTTACGCCGTGGACGAAAATTCTTACATCATTGGGCTTGCATTGAAAAACGGTGGCTGTCTTATTGAATGGTGGACGAAGAATTTTCTTGGTGGTAGGAATTACGACAAAGTGGGGAAATTGTTAGGTGAGATGCTCAATGGCTCTTATTCAACACATGGCAGAATGATTTTTATTCCAACTGTTTATGGTATGCGATCACCACGGTGGGTACCAAATCGAACGGGGGCATTGTTGGGTCTTTCTCCAACAAGCAATCTTAACGAAGCAACTAAGACAGTTGCACAAGGGCTTGCTTTCAACTTAAGAAGGGCATTTGAAACTGTTCTGAATGAAACAAGAGGCAGTTTAGGGGAAACATCAGGCATTGTTGCCACGGGAGGATTGTGTCAAATACCAAATTGGCTCGAATTTCTCGCTAATGTGCTTAACAAACCTATAACTGTGAGACAGAACAGGTACGACGCCTCTAATGGATCCGCTCTCTTATATTTAAGAGATACACCTAAAGGATTGCTAAAAAAATTGACAGAAGGAAGTAGTATCTATCAACCTAAGAGTTCCTTGGTTTCCAAGTACGATGAAATCTATTCCTCTTGGCTTACTCAAATGAATTGGTGGGAAGGGAGGTGAAAGAATAATGTATGTAGAATTGTCGAACATACTTCACAGTTCAATACCAAACTATCCAGATAGTCTGCCAGAAAGATTGGAAAGCATTTTATCACAGGAAAGGGGGGATGTTAGTAATACTTCAGTACTTCATCATTACACACATAATGGGACGCATGTCGATGCTCCATATCATTTTGACAGCAAAGGCAAACGTATTCACGAGATAACATTGGAAAGCTTTGTATATGAACATCCATTGTTGATAAATTTACCCAAAAGACCACAACAGAAAATCTCTGTTACAGAAATTAAGGACACGCCGGGGATAGACTCAGCTGATCTTCTTATGTTTCGAACTGGTTTTGCGATATTGAGGGACAAAGATCCAGTTGCTTACAGATTTTTGTTCCCAGCACTTGATAAAACATTAGCTGCTTTCATACGTGAGGAATTACCAATGGTGAAAGCTGTTATGATTGATTTTCTCAGCGTTGATACACTTGTCGATGGCTATCGTGAGAATTTCCCTGCCCACAAGATGTTGCTGTCTTCAGAAGTTTCAAAAAAGAGACCAGTTCTAATAATCGAAGATGTCAATTTGGAACCATTGGTTGGAAAGGTTATCAAGAGAGTTTTTGCTGTACCTA
This sequence comes from Thermotoga profunda AZM34c06, assembly GCF_000828675.1. NCBI lineage: Bacteria > Thermotogati > Thermotogota > Thermotogae > Thermotogales > Thermotogaceae > Pseudothermotoga > Pseudothermotoga profunda. The sequence continues at coordinate 110,219 of NZ_AP014510.1, forward strand.
TACGAATTAAAGATGCCGATGGAGCACCTGTTTCTGTTATCGCAGAAATAAGCTGAATTGCTTAACACAATCTTGACAAAGAGGGGAGGAAAATTCAAATGAGAAAGAGGTTTACATTGATATGTTTGATGTTGTTGGTTTTAAGTACAATTATCCTTGCTGATGGATGGACGAATGTTGCTCAATATGCAAAGAAACCTCCTTATGTGATCGGTTGGAGTATTAACAACGCAGGAATCTCCTGGAGAACGGAATATATTGAGGAATTCAAACAGCAGGCGAAAAGATTAGGTAATCTTATAAAGGATGTAATTATTCTCAATGCTGATAGCAACATAGCAAAACAGATAGCAGACATTGAGGATCTGGTTGCAAGAGGTGTTGATGCACTGATTGTTGATCCTCAATCTCCTACCGCATTAGCTCCAATCATAGAGGAAGTTTATAAAAAAGGAATACCAGTAATCATAGTCAATGATCCAATAGAAACCGATAAATACACTTGTTATATAAGCACAGACGATTTTGAATTCGGAAAAGTAGGTGCTGAGTGGCTGGTACAAAAACTCGGTGGAAAAGGAAATGTTGCAATCCTTGATGGCCTGCCAGGTATGGGTGTAGCAATAGAGAGATTCAATGGAGCTATGTCGGTGTTTCAGAAGTATCCAAACATAAAAATCATAGCTCATGAATATGGCGCCTGGTCATATGATAAAGGGAAAATCGCCACGCAAAATATCATCGCTGCTCATAGTGGGAAGATTGATGGAATATGGTCAAGTGGCGGTGAGATGACACTCGGAGCCATCGATGCTTTCTTAGAAGCAGGTTTACCATTGATTCCTATGACAGGAGAAGCACTGAATGGTTTTGTTAAAAGGTGGATTCAGGTCCGCAATAAAGGATTCTCAAGCATAGCTCCTTACAAACCCACTTGGCTCAGTGCAGCAGCTTTAGAATATGCTGTCCAGGCATTGATTGGATTTCCCGTCCCAAAGAAAATAATCTACCCAACCCCAGTATTTAATGAAAAAGATATCGACAAGATTGTCAGACAAGATCTACCAGATTCTTATTGGCTTGGTTCATTGTTGCCTGATGAAGTTATAAAAGAAATCTTCAAGGGTCAATGATAGTTTGGAGGTGATTGGTATGTTAAAGAAAATGGGTATTAGTTTATTAATACTTCTTATGATTTCTTGCTCTATCTTTGGAACATTCGTTTCTGATGAATGGACTGCTGTCAATCAATACAGAAGAGAAGGACCATATGTGATTGGTTTCAGTAATAGCTTTATGGGAATATCATGGAGGACTCAGTTCATGGCTGAGTTTGAGGAAATGCAGAAGGCTTTTGGTCCAATTATTAAACAAATATATGTGACGAATGCCGACAATCAAATAGCAAAGCAAATAGCAGATATTGAAGATCTTTTAGCAAAAGGCGTTCACGGTCTTGTTGTTGATCCGGTATCACCAACTGCTCTTGTCCCAATAATCGAAAGGGCTTATGAAATGGGTATTCCTGTTGTGATAATCAACGACAAAATAAACACAGACAAAATTGCTGCTTACAGAAGTACCGATGACTTCGAATTTGGTAAAGCAGGAGCAGAGTGGTTGGTTAAGGCTTTGAATGGAAAAGGTAAAGTTGCTGCTTTGAGAGGAGTAGCAGGTCACGGTGTTGATGATGATAGATGGGCTGGTGCCAAATCTGTTTTTGACAAGTATCCCAATATAAAAATCGTAGCTCAGGAGTTTGCAGGCTGGTCTTATGATACAGGTAAAGTTGCCATGCAAAATATTCTTGCAGCACATCCAGATCTTGCCGGAGTTTGGTCCTGTGGTGGTGCGATGTCCAGAGCAGCTGTTGATGTTCTTCTTGAAAGTGGTCGCAAGCTTATCCCGGTTACGGGAGAAGATGAAAATGGATTTCTCAAGAAATGGCAACAGTTGAGAAGCAAGGGATTCTCAAGTATCGCCCCAAGTAAACCAACCTGGATAACTCGTGTTGGACTTCAAACCTTGATAGATTTACTCATGGGTATTCCAGTTCCAAAAGTGATGATATATCCTACTCCACTCATAACAGATGAAAACCTTGACAAATACGTAAAACCAGATCTTCCAGATACTTACTGGGCAAATTCACTGTTGCTTGAAAAACAGGTTAAGGAACTTCTTAAAGGTCAATGAGTAGTTGCATTTTATATTTGTTTTGCAGGCGCTCATATAGGAGCGCCTGCTATTAGGTGAGAGGTGAAAAGATAATGCAAGATATGATTTTGAGCGTGGACGGTGTGACTAAGAAATTTCCTGGAGTAAGAGCTTTGAATAATGTTTCACTACAATGTCATAAAGGTACTGTGCATGGTTTAGTAGGTGAAAACGGTGCAGGAAAGTCAACATTGATAAAGATCTTGTCTGGTGTATATAAACCAGACACAGGTAGGATAATATTTGATGGAAAAGAAATCCTTTTTACCTCGCCTCGAGAAGCTATTCTCAATGGTATCCGAACAGTCCATCAGGAATTCAGTTTAGTGCCCTTCCTGTCGATTGCAGAAAATATCTTCATAGAGGATTCGCAAGCCGGAAAATTTTTCATATCTCGAAATAGAATGGCTTCAGAAGCTACTAAGTTAGCTAAGATGCTTGATCTCAATCGACCCGCCAATACTCTTGTTGTTGATTTAAGTGTTGGTGAACAGCAACTTGTTGAAATTATGAGAGCCCTTGCTCATGATGCAAAGTTACTCATACTTGATGAACCAACAGCTTCTTTGGTTCCTGACGAAGTAGAAAGATTGTTTGAGATAATAAAAAGACTTAGGAATAGTGGAGCAACGGTAATATTCGTATCTCACAGACTTCCTGAAATTTTGGAGATTTGTGATGTAGTTACAGTATTGAAAGACGGTGAAGTGGTTGGTACCTACGAGACCTCAACCTTGGATCAGGAGAAATTAGCAAGTCTTATGGTTGGTAGAGAAATGAAAAAGATGTTTCCGGAACATTTCAATGAGGACGTCAAGGAGGAAATCTTGAGGATAGATGAATTATCGATAAAGGATCTAAGAGATTCTGTTAGTCTTGTACTGTATAAGGGGGAAATTCTGGGCCTGTATGGGCTTGAAGGGCAAGGCCAACGTGAATTCATGAGGTCTTTGGCTGGATTAGGAATAATCGAATCTGGAAAGATCATTATCAATGGCAAGCAAATGAAAATTAGAAATCCTGCCGATGCAGTAAAAAACGGCATTATATATGTCCCATCTGACAGAAAAATAGAGGGTTTGGCTGTGAATCTCTCTGTATATGAAAACATCGGTATGGCAGCGTTGATGGCAACAAATGATAAAGTTGTGTCGGAAAGTAAGCTTCAAGCTGCATACCGCAAAGTTATACAGTTGTTTTCTGTAAAGGCAAGTAGCCCAACACAGAAGGCAATAAATCTTAGCGGAGGAAATCAGCAAAAGGTAGTTCTTGGAAAATGGTTTGGTACGGATTTTCTACCTTCCATTTTGTTACTTGATGAACCAACGCGCGGGGTTGACGTCGGAACGAAAGTAGAGATATATTCAATACTCCGCAAATTAGCATCCACTGGCATAGGAGTAATTGTTTCCAGTAGCGACATGATGGAAATGCTTGGACTATGTGATCGAATAATTACGTTTCATGACCATAAAATAACAGGTGAATGTAGTTGGAAGGATTTTTCTGAAGAAAAGATCATGTCACTTGCGGCAGGTATTTCTACAGAGACATCACAGAATTCTTCTCAAGGAGGTATTGGATATGCATCTTGACAAAAAACGAAGCAAGCGAGAAAACTGGTTCATAGCTTTTGTTGCCTTTGTCGTGTTATTTGGTGTGGCATTGATTTTTTCTGACACATTTCGCACATCAAGAAATATAACGAATTTGATAGTTCAGATAACTCCACTTGGATTAGTAACTCTCGGCCAAATGTTTGTGATCATAACAGGAGGCATAGATCTATCTGTTGGATCTGTTTTGAGTTTAGCGACCGCCGTGGCAGCGAACACAATGAAAAATTCCGGTATTATACCTTCTATATTCATGGTTTATGGATTGTGTATTGTTATAGGTTTGATTAACGGTCTTGCGATATCGATTTTTGGGATGAACAGTTTTGTGACAACTTTGGCTACTATGATAATTGCTCAAGGCTTGACGTTATATTTATTACCAGCTCCAGGAGGTATTATTCCATATTCATTTGTCAAGTTCATAATGCGTAACTATTTTTTGGGGCTACCCATCTTTGTGTGGTTCTTTGTTATTTCGGCATCGATATTATCGATCTTCCTATACAAGACAAGATTTGGGTTGAATCTATATGCTATTGGTGGCAATAAGTTGGCAGCATCCTTGTCAGGAATTCCAGTTCGAAAAACTTTGATACTCGCCTACGTTTTGAGCAGTATCATGGCTGCATCCAGTGGTTTGCTCATGACCGCACGCATTTCATGTGGAGATCCATTGGTAGGTCAACCCTATGTATTGGATTCAATAGGAGCAGCGGCGATAGGTGGAATCAGCCTTTCTGGTGGTAGAGGCGGTGTAATCTGTGCTGTTATTGGCACTTTTATCATAGGCAGCATATCGAATATATTGAATATGTTTGGTGTTACACCATACTGGCAATATGTTTTGAAATCTATAATGATAGTTTCTGCTATTACGTTTGCAACTAAATTAGAACGTCTTGGTGGTAGATCCATTAACAACAATTAAGTGGGAGGATGTGGAAAAAGATGAAGAATTCTCCAATCAGCAGGATTTTTTCGAATAGGTTTGCTTTTTCATTAATAATACTCGTGTTGTTCATAATTTTCTCTGGTATAATTCAGCCAAATTATTTCGATCCTCGACATATTTTCACGGTTATCCAACAAGCAGCACCACTCATAGTTGCTGCATTAGGTCAGATCTTTGTTGTTTTCACAGGAGGTATTGACCTTTCTGTTGGATCAATTCTTATATTTACTGATGTTTTTGCTGCTTCATTGATGATGGGAACAAATGAGCGAACAATATATGCTGTCATGGTCTCTTTAATAGTTGGAAGTGCATTTGGATTTGTCAATGGAATAGGTGTAGAATTGCTGAATCTTCCTCCATTGGTTATGACACTCGCGTCTTCTATAGGAGTTCAAGGATTGATGTACTTGTGGTGCAGGGGTTTTCCGCGTGGTGGCGCTTCACCAATACTCAGATATATAGGAACAGCAAGATGGGGAATCATTCCAGTTTCTATTCTCATATGGGGTATAGCAGTTTTGATAAGCGCTCTCTTGGCGCAACGGACCAGATTGGGATGGTCGTTAAAATTCCTTGGATCTAACAGAAAAGCAGCTCATGCAATGGGGATAAGTTGCAAATTTGCTGGAGTAACTGCCTATGTTTTATCAGGTATGTTTGCATCTTTGGCGGGAATTTTGATTTTGGGTTATGTTGGTATACCAAGCTTAGTTTTGGGTGATGACTATACCATGGCTTCTATAGCGGCAGCAGTTCTGGGAGGAGTGAGTCTCTCTGGTGGAGTTGGGAGTGTTTTGGGAGCAGTTACCGGTGGTTTGCTAATGAGATATATTCTAGCATTGTTGACAGCTTTCAATGTTTCTGCAGGTGGAAAGTACATTGTCGAGGGTATTGTGATATTCACCATGATAGCTATGTTGACCTTTCGTGAAAAAGAAGGGGGAGTTTAATTATGTCTACTGTTGTTATAGAAAAGATTTCCAATTCATTGGAGGATACTGCAAATAAATGTTTTCAAAAAATGGGAGGAATCAAAAATTTTCTAACCCCAGGAGACACAGTGCTCATTAAACCCAATTTTGTTGGTCCTATAGGAAGTAAGCAAGGAGCAACGACAGATGTGGAACTTGTGAAAATTTTGGCTGAAATGGCAGTTCAGAATGGAGCAAAACGAGTTTATATAGCCGAATCTTCCGCAACATGTTTTTCTACAGGAGATGTCATTAAAAAGATACAGCTTGAACAAGCCCTTAGAAAATTCAAAGGCGAAAAAGTGCACTTTGTAGATCTGGATCAAGAAAATGTGATCAAAATGAATGCGCCAGAAGATTTTTTTCTAAAACAGATACCTGTACCAGAATTGTTGACGAAAGTAGATCGCATTTGGAATGTACCTAAAGCCAAGGTTCATTATATAGATGCTATAACGTGTGCTGTAAAAAATTATGTTGGTTTTCTGCCACGCGAATTTAGATTATCAGTTCATCAAAGTAGACTGAGCCATGTAGTTGCGGTTATGCATAAATTGTTTCCAGAATCTCTGGTTTTGGTAGATGCTGGGGTTATAGGAGAAGGAGAGGGACCACTGAATGTTAAACCTGTTCTGCTTGACTATATAGTGACCAGTAGTGACCCAGTTGCTGTAGATGTAATTATTGGAAAGATGTTTGGCTTTCAACCACAAGAAATTGAATTTGCTATGAATGCCTTTAACATGGGAATTGGTGATATTAATCCCCTGTGCTTACTTGAAGCATCAGAGACTAATGTATTCAAAATTAACTCGAACTTTAAAAAACCTGTTAGGGGTATCGTAAACAGATACAAACCTTTCAGGATTATTTTAGGTGGTGCTTGTTATGGGTGTTTAACCTGGTTAAAGGGTACATTGGAAGGCTGGATACTTGATGGAACCATGGACAAACTGGAAAAAGCCGGAATCAGGATAAGTGTGATGGTTGGATACAACGCCACAGATGAAAGATTTGATGAATTTATTCAGAATCCTTATGTCGTATTGGGGGATTGCACTCCTGAGAAGTACAAAAATGATCCTCGAGTTATATGTGCTCCAGGTTGTTGTCCCGGCGAGAAAATTCCATCTGCACTTGAAAGGGCAATTTCAATAGCAATGAAAAAATAAAAATCGGGCTGATGAGGAGGCTGTGTCATGCCAAAGGTTTTGGTTGCAGCAAGGACGTTTGGTAAATACTCTCAAGAACCTGTTGATTTCTTGAGGAAACATGGTTTTGAAGTCATAGTTTTTGACAAAGAAGATTTATCGAGTGTCATAAGTGATGTTGATGCTCTAATTATTGGTACTCCAAAGGTTACAGAGAATATGCTTGTTAATTCTCATGTCAAAATCATATCAAAACACGGGGTAGGGGTCGATAACATTGATCTTGCAGCAGCTACAAGATTAGGAATACCAGTAACTATAGCACAAGGTGCAAATACTGAGTCTGTAGCAGAGTTAGTCATAGGATTCATTTTTTCATTAGCAAGAAATATAGTTTTTGCACATATAAACGTTAAAGAAAATCTATGGCCAAATGTAATTGGTATGGAAGTTCATGATAAGGTGCTCGGACTACTTGGATTTGGAGCCATAGCTAGAGAAGTTGCAAAAAGAGCGTTGTGTCTCGGAATGAAAGTTGCTTCATATGACCCGTATGTAAGCAAAGAAGATATAGAAAGAACTGGTGTAACATATGTCAATTTTGATGAAATTTTCAAAATTTCTGATTTTGTCTCAATACATGTACCCTTAAATGAAAAGACAAGAAATCTAGTAGGAGAAAACGAGCTAAAAATCATGAAGAAAACAGCTTTTCTGATAAACACCGCAAGAGGAGGAGTAATAGAAGAAAAGAGTTTGATAAAAGCATTGAAAGAAAGATGGATAAATGGAGCGGCACTTGATGTCTTCAATGAGGAACCTCTCAATCCAAGTTCAGAATTGTTTACTTGCGGAAATGTTGTGATGACTCCTCACATGGGCGCGCATACAATTGAAGCAGTTTACCGCATGAACATGATGGCTGCCAAATCTATTGTTGATTTTTTTGAAGGACGCATACCTGCACACATAGTCAACAAAGAAGTTCTATCTAAACTGCAAAAGAGAGGTTGATTCAATAATGAAGATAGAGTATTATGACTTTGCTCAAGCTACAGTACCTGATGACAGAGTCAAAGCTATTTTGGAGCCACAACATATTTCTGGAATTGAGTTGAATGAATTTGATTTGCAATTAAGAAAATTACTGCAGGAAAAGCTCGTTGATAAATTACGTGGTGTGAAAAAACTGTTGCTTTTGATTGATGACATAACAAGACAGACACCAGTGTCGTGGATTTTACCGGCGGTGATTGATACTGCCAATTATTGTGGAATAGATGACTCATCAATTACTATTCTTGTGGCCACTGGAACACACAGGAGTATGACTTTGTCAGAACAGATAAGAAAATGTGGTGAGTCAATCGTAAAAAGGATAAAAATAATATTTCATAACTACAAAGAAGATGTTGTTGAACTTGGGACAACACCTAAAGGGACTAAGATAGTTGTCAACAAACTCGTTTTGGAACATGATTTTGTCATTGGTATAGGAATGGTTGTACCCCATAGAGTTGCTGGATTCAGTGGTGGTGGAAAGATAGTTCAACCGGGTATTTCCGGTGAAGAAACCACAGGTCAGACTCATTGGCTTAGCGCCCAATTTGAAGGGCGAGAGATTCTTGGAAAGGTAGAGAATCCCGTTCGAGAAGAAATAGAAGCCGTTGCCGCCGCGGCTGGATTGAGGTTCATAATAAATGTCCTTCCTGATCGAAATGGTAGACCCATAAGAGTTTTTGCAGGTGACCCATTATCGACCTTCAAAGAAGCAGCTGAATTCGCAAAAAAAGTTTATGGAGTAATTGCTAAAAGTTCAAAAATAGTTATCACTGATTCTTATCCTGCTGATATCGAAATGTGGCAGGCATCCAAGGGGATATATTCGGCAGATCTTGTCTTGGAAAAAGATGGTGTTTTGATACTTGTATCGCCATGCACAGAAGGTGTAGGCGCAGAATTTGGAAATCTCATGATACGGTATGGCTATAGAGGATATCAGGATGTCAAATTTCTTATTGAAACAGGCGAACTGAAAAATTTAATAGTAGCAGCGCATCTTGTACATGTTGGAAGAGTAATAAAAGATAAAGGTATAGGTATTCTGGTATCCCCGGGTATAAGTTCAGATATCGGTAAAAAATTGGGATTTGTTCCAGCCAAGAATTTAGATGAAGCAATAAAAATGGCCGAAGTTCTTGTTGGACCACAGGATTTTGTTATTTGCAAGTGTGGAGGAGAATTGTTGCCAATAATTGAGTAGAAAAGAAGGTGGTGTTTTAATGGAGGCTTTATTACAAACCTTCTCGACTGGAATGTCAGTGGTTTTACAACCCGGAAATATACTCATTCTTTTCATAGGTGTACTTTGGGGTATGATTTTTGGCGCAATACCTGGCCTGACAGCAACGATGGGTGTTGCACTTGCTCTACCAATTACTTTTGGAATGAATGCCGCCAGTGGATTAATCTTCTTGTCAAGTATCTATATTGGTGGTATATCCGGGGGTTTTATATCTGCTGGTTTGCTCAATATGCCAGGTACACCATCTTCTATTGCAACATGCTTTGAAGCTTATCCAATGACTCAGAAAGGTAAGGCATCTTTGGCCATGTCTTTGAGTTTGATGTCATCCTTCTTAGGTGGTACCATAGCTGCATTTTTGATGATCATAGCCACTTATGCACTTGCTCAGATTGCACTGAAGTTCGGACCATTTGAGTATTTTGCTTTAGGGTTACTTGCCTTTGGTGGTTGTATGGGCATGATGGAAGGTGGAATCCTAAAGAATGCTATAGGTATAGTTTTTGGGCTCTTGCTTGCAACGATTGGTTCAGACATGTTGACGGGTGTTGGTAGATTGACTTTTGGCATTCCCGATCTGGTAGCGGGCATAGATATACTTCCTTTACTAATAGGCATGTTTGGTATCTCTGAAGTACTTCTTTCTATCGAAAAAAGAACGCAGAATGTTGTTCCAATCGAGGCAAGAAAATCCAGTATGGGGTTTCGCGCAGTAGCTGAAGCGTTGAGAATAATAATTAAACAACCGATCAATTTCATAAGATCACTGATAATTGGTTTTGCCATAGGAGTTTTTCCGGCAGTTGGTGGGGCAACCTCATGTGTTATTGCTTATGGCATGGCAAAATCGAGTTCCAAACATCCAGAAAAATTTGGAACGGGTATTCCTGATGGAATAATTGCTTCGGAAACGGCGAATAATGCAACTATTCCGGGTGCCTTGGTTCCACTGCTTGCCCTTGGTATACCTGGGGATTCCGTAACGGCTGTTATGATAGGTGGCTTCATGATTCATGGTCTTTTCCCGGGACCATTGTTGTTTAGGGACGGTCCACAATATGCTTACACAATATTTGCTGCCCAATTGATAGGTAATTTGGCGATGGTTCTTCTTGGCATTTTGTTGATGAAGTTTTTCATTAATGTTCTGAGTATTAAGTCTTATTATCTATTACCCATCATAACAATATGTATGGTAGTAGGGGCTTTTGGCTTGTATAACCGAATGTTTGATATTTGGGTCATGCTTGTTTTTGGAATAGTTGGATATCTTTTAAGGAAAGTCAACTTTCCTCTTGTTCCAGTTATAACGGCTTTTGTTTTAGGACCAATAATTGAAAAAAATCTCAGGCAAGGCTTAGCTCTTTCTGGAGGAAGTCTGATGCCTCTTGTCGCAAGACCAATCTCACTGGTTTTAGTTATTGCGGCAATTTGCTTGTTTGTGTTTGGACTTTATATAAACTCCGTTGTTGCAAAAAAGCAGGGTTGAAAAACCCTAAATTAGAGGAGGTGTTTTCATGATCAAGAAGTTGCTGGTTTTTGTTATTCTGTTTGTCTTGTTTACAGTGGGAGCCTTTGCTGAAACGGAGAAATACCCAACCAAACCTGTTAACGTTATAGTTGCCTATGCAGCAGGTGGAGCCAGTGATTTGACAGCCAGGCTGATTGCAGAGTATTGGAAAAAGAATACTGGTCAGGACATGGTTGTGACGAACGTAGTCGGAGCGGAAGGCGCTATAGCAGCAAGGCAGGTAAATAGTGCTCGTGCCGATGGATATACTGTTTTATGGTATCACGAAGCGATGTTGGGAAATTATTATCTTGGAGTTTGTGACCTAAACTGGTATCATTTCACACCAGCATGTGTGGTACTGAAAATTTCTACTGTTTCTGTTGCAAGACCTGATATGCCATGGAAAAATGTAAAAGAAGCCATTGAAGATGCGAAGGCAAATCCTGGAAAATATGTGTATGGTCTTGGAACTGGTGGTGTTGCGTATTGGGTCTATGCAGGATTTGAGTCCGTAGCACCGAAGGCATGGCGTACAGTACCATTTGAGGGTGGAGATACTCAGAGAGCAACAGCTCTACTTGGTGGTCACATTGATTTAACAATGGTTTCCGCTGCTGGTGGATGGTCATTCCTAAAATCTGGCCAAATTAAGCCTCTGGCAGTTCACGACGAAGAAAGAAATCCCCTCATGCCTGATGTTCCAACAGCGAAAGAATTGGGATATCCCGATGTCATATTCCAGTTGACCAATACTTTCTTCTTCCCGCCAAAAACACCATCTTGGATTGTAGAAGAATTCAACAAAATTATGGCGAAGATAGTTGAAGATCCAGAATTTCAGAAGAAAGCTGCTGAGATCGCAGCGGCAGTACCGTATTTCAAAACAGGCAAAGATCTCGAAGATTTCTGGAAGGCTATGGATGTTAGATACAAGAACCTAAACGAAATGATGAATAAGAAATGATAAATTACCAGTGGCGTGTTTTCAATGACACGCCACTGTCTTTTGGATAGAAAGGAGTGTCGGCAAAGCATGACTTCAAAGAAAAATATTGTAGCTGCTATTTCTTTCTTAATTTTGGGTATACTGATATTCTCAGAATCCTTTAAAATTCGTTTACTGAAATTTGGCTCGGCACTTGGTGGAGATTTTTTCCCAAAAATACTTTCGATTGGCCTTATGATTTTATCTTCAATATGGCTAATTCTCAATATATATCAATTTGCAAAAGAAAGAAAAAAGCAAGAAAGAGTAGCAAGCAAATTTGCCTTGACCAGAGTGATGTTGTTTATAGTTGTTTTCGTTATCTATATTGTTGTACTCAGATGGTTTGGTTTTACAATTCCAACGATAGCTCTGGCTTTGGCAAATTATCTTTTACTAAAGGATCGATTTCAGTACAAAGACCTTTTCATTGGAACTGGATACTCTATTTTGGTGACCCTCTTGATTTGGTTTTTATTCACCAAGATACTTGGATTGATGTTGCCCGTGGGTATATTATAGAAACTACGTTTGATTTTTTTATGCTCTCAAATATCCCATAGAGGTGGCATATTGAATAGATCTCGTCCAACCAGAACAATCACCTATAACGTGAAGATTTTTGATTATATCGTTGTTGAATTTGTTTGAATAGAATTTCACTTCGACTGCATAGAGCAAGTTATCAAAATACGCAACACCTTTAATGACTTCATCGAGTCTATCGATGAAATCCACCAGAGACTCTCTGATCTTTGAAGGAAAGACCAAATTTGCATCTCCCAAAATAAAGCTGTTGTCGTTCAATGTGGGTAACACTCTTCCGAGTCTTTTTGTTCTTCTGTATTCTTTGAAATCTCCATAGGTTTGCAGTATCACCTTTTCGCTGTCGCCGGCCAGAATATTTGCAAGCTTTGCAAGGTTTTTCCCGTACCCAGTGGGATCTTTGAATGGTTCTGTGAATCTTGTGGTCACAAGTACAGCAAAATTCGTGTTTTCAGTTTTATGATGTGTATCTGAATATCCATTCACGGTGGTGAAATCTTCATACTTCTCTAAAGTCACCTTGCCAGAGGGGTTCTGGCAGAATAATCTACACATGTAACCCGTTCTTGCTTTGTATCTGACCTTCACTTCGTACATATCGAGAAATTTTTCCATAACGTGGTTGGGTAATTCATATCTTATACCAATATCGACATAATAATTTTCTTTCACAAGATGGGGATATTTCTCTTTAAGTCGGTCCATCAATTTGTGTCCACTTCTTCCAACGGCGATTACAACTTCATCAAAAAGATATTCACCTTTGTTGGTGAAAACTCTGTGCTTATCGCCAATTTCTATATCTTCAACTGTTGTATCAAAAGAAAACTCGATGTTTTTGAATGAAGAAAAATATTCAAAAAGATTGTTGTTGGTTTCTTTAAGTACATCTGTCCCAAGGTGGAAGAAATATGCCTTAACGGGTTCAAATCCATGGTCATAAAAGATTCTGTAAGTTTCTTCATCTGAAAATGATTCACCATACTCGATCTTTTTTCCATCCTTTTCAAAAGATTTAAGATACTCAACCATGTTGGTTTTCTCTTTCAAAGTGGGTTTGTATCCCGAGTGGGTTAAATAGAATATCACCGTTTTCTGCTGTATTTCAATGGGAATATCCAGTTCTCCACCCATACCTCTGCTGATGAAGATCTTCCCGTCCATTCTTACACCAGAGATTGTATTGTGCATGTGGTCTTTGCCTCTTTCAAAGACCGTTACGTGATAATGATTTATTCGTCCATTTTCTATTAATCCTTGCATAAAACCAATGGCAGCTGCACCAAATCCAACTATACCCAGTTTTCTCATTATCGATACCTCCATATGTTATTTAATCACGAGTTTGACGATCTTCAATCTTAGATTCAACTAAGTTCAAAATCAAGGTTCTTAACTTGATTATTTACTATTTTAGTATTCTAATTGCCATCGAAAGAGGACTTCCGTCATTTTTTCATTTTTGTAACTCCGTATACTATATAATGGAAGGCGCCAACCAGGATCCTGGGAAAATACCCCATCGTATATTGGCATAGGTCTAATCTTTTGGTATTCAAACTCAACGAGTGTATCACCAAAAATATAGTCATTATCTTAAGGATATATTACTCGTTAGAAATCTATCTTTATCCCAATTGATGATTTGGTCTCTCAGTTAGTAGTTTCTATTTTAAGGTTGATCTTCGAAACTTTTCTCAATAATCCTTGTGGTTAATGATCTCATGGATATGGTTTTATTCAAAGGCTACACCAGGAAAAAGGTGTGGCCTTTTTTTGTTTTAACTTCAATGTTACATTAGATAGGACTTTGGAATCTTCACAGAACTTTTAAAGGACAAGTAACAACTTGACAAGAACGGAAGGTCTATAATGTGATTTGCCTACCAAAAAATCGAGGTGTGTACTTTGACAATTCTTGGTATCGACCCTGGATTTGGTATCTTGGGATATGGTATTCTTCGGGCCAGTGGTAACCTTTTTGAACATGTAACTCATGGGGTAATACAAACAAAAAAAGAGCAAAACATAGCATTACGCTTGAAATATTTGTATGAAAACCTTTGTGATTTAATCGATGAATTCAAACCTGATGAAATCGCGATGGAAAAACTGTTTTTTTCTCGAAATGTGACAACTGCGATATCTGTGGGTGAGGCAAGAGGAATTGTGTTGTTATCAGCAGCTCAAAGAAAGATAGAAGTCTATGAATACACACCACATGAGATAAAAAAAGCAGTAACTGGTGATGGTAGGGCTATGAAAAGAGACGTTCAAGAATGGATGAAGATCCTACTCAATCTATCGCAGATACCAAAGCCAGATGATGCGGCTGATGCACTTGCCATTGCTTATTGTCATGGTGTAACCAGAAATTTCATTCGGAGGTTCAGCGTATGAAGAGAGTCTTGGTAGAAGATCTGCAATTAACCTTTGGTGAATTTGCAAGCAAAATAGGGTTTCAATTTCCATGTGATTGTGTGGTTCAATCCATTGATTATGATAGCCAGACCAATACATTGATCATAAGAACCGATAAACCAGTCAAGCTCACAAAAGAACTTTACAGGTCTCTGGAAGATTATTTTGAGACCTCTATTGTTTTTCAATCGATCGCCTCGAACGACTACATAGACCTTGATATGCTCAGAAAAGAACTCAACGGAAGTTTTCCTTACGTCCAATCTGCTATCGTTCAGCAGCAAAAGGTTGTATTGAAAGTGTCTGGGGAATTCGGTAAAGATAGAATCAACAGTAAAATGAAGCAAGTGAAACAAGTTGTTGGTCATTTACTTGGCAAAGATCTGGAGATAGAAGTCCAAGTCGAAGAACCAAAAGCACTGCTTGAAGAACCAAAGGTGATGGTAAAAAAGCAAGAACAGAAGAAAAAGGCGAAAAAAATAAACCAGTATCACACTCCATCCGATCTACCCGAAGATACTGACAACGTGAAAATCGCTGGACAGATCTTCAAAATGGAACTCAGAGAAGGTAAAAAAAGGTTTGTTACGATTTACCTTACAGATAAAAAGGATTCAATTACATGCCTTGTCTTCAACAGTGTTATCGATCAAGTGATCAACGAACTTCAGGAAAAAGATTGGGTGATCTTGGGGGGAACTCTCAGATACGATGAATCTGGGGAACCTATTCTACATGTCAAAAACTTTGAGAAAATCGAACCGATGATCCGCATAGACGATGCGCCACAAAAGCGAGTCGAGTTGCATGCTCATAGTAAATTGAGCGATCTTGACAGCGTTTTAGATATAAATGAATACGTTGAAAGGGCTTCGCTTTGGGGATGGAAGGCTGTTGCTCTTACAGATCATGGCGTGGTCCAAGGAATACCGTATTTTTACGAAGCGTGTAAAAAAAATGGAATAAAACCTATATTCGGAGTCGAAGCTTACTTGGTCAATGACTCAGATCCTGTAGTACTTGGCACCGATGATGTGAATATTGATAATAAAAGATTTGTAGTTCTGGACATCGAAACAACAGGCCTTCATCCTATGTTCTCGGAGATCATCGAAATAGGTGCGGTGGCAATTGAAGATGGTCAGGTAACAGAAAATTTTCACAGTCTTATAAAACCGCGGGAAAAGCTCAATAGTTTCACGATTGAATTCACGAAGATAACGGACCAAATGCTCGAAGATCAACCATCCATAGAGGAGGTCCTTCCAAAATTTTTCGAGTTCTGTAAAGACAGTATTGTAGTTGCTCACAACGCCAATTTCGATTACAGATTTCTCAGGTATTGGATCGAAAAAATCATGAAAATAAACTGGAAGATACCAGTCGTGGACACATTGGCTCTCGCAAAAAGACTTGTGAAACTGTCAAGTTATAATCTTGAGAAGCTCGCCAATTACTTTAAGGTTGGAACATTTTCTCATCACAGGGCTTTGGAAGATGCAAGAGTAACGGCACAGATTTTCATCGAATTGTTGAAAATTGCTAAGGAAAGAAATATAGAAACCTTTAAACAGATAGAAGGACTTCACAAAGAGTCTATACTAAAACAATCAAAACCATTCCACGCAACGATACTCGTTCAAAACAAAGATGGTTTGAAAAATCTATACAAACTGATTTCCAGTGCTCATGTAAAGTACTTTCATGGCGTCCCAAGGATTCCGAAAAGCGATCTTCAGTCATTGCGTAACGGTTTGTTAATAGGTAGTGGTTGTGTCACCGGTGAATTAATTCAAGAGATGTTAGCCGGTGCAAATGAAAGTGAAATAGAAGAAACTCTGGCATTTTACGATTTTGTCGAGATAATGCCTTTAGACCTTCTTCCAATTAGCAATGACCTTGGTTTAACACGCGAGAGACTCCGTGAAATCTATGAGAAACTCTATGAAATCTGTGAAAAAATAGGTGTACCGGTTGTGATGACTGGCGATGTACACTTTCTGGATCCAGAGGACGAGAAAACCAGATCGGTTTTGCAAGCACCACAACAAGATAATATCCCAGAACAACCTGCAGCCTATTTGAGAACAACACAAGAGATGCTTGAAGCGGCAAAAGAAATTTTACACGATGAACAAAAGGCCTTTAAAGTTGTTGTAGAGTATCCAAATCAAATAGCTTCAAGTGTGGAGGAAATCACGCCTCTTGAGAAAAAACTCCACACACCAAGAATCGAAGGCGCAGAGGATCAGGTGAGATCTATTGCAACACACAGAGCCATACAACTGTATGGTGAACCATTACCAGAGTTGATTGAAAAAAGATTGAACAAGGAACTCGATGCAATTATCAACCACGGTTATGCCGTTCTTTATTTAATAGCCAAGAAAATGGTCGACAGATCATTACAAGACGGTTATGTTGTTGGATCACGTGGATCAGTGGGGTCTTCTTTTGTTGCATTCTTAATGGGTATTACCGAGGTCAACCCATTGCCTCCACACTATTTTTGTGCCAAGTGTCATTATATCGAGTTTGTACAGAACAATGGCTATGGTTCTGGTTATGACTTGCCACCAAAGAGATGTCCCAATTGTGGTGAGTTTTTGAACAGGAATGGACAAGACATTCCATTCGAGACTTTCATGGGTTTTGAAGGCGATAAGGTACCAGACATAGACTTGAACTTTTCTGGTGATTATCAAGATGAGGCACATAAATTCATAGAAAAGCTCTTTGGAAAAGAGCATGTGTATCGTGCAGGGACTATAAATACGATAGCTTCAAGAACTGCTTATGGTTTTGTCAGAGCCTATGAAGAGAAAACTTCAAAAAAGGTCAGAAAAGCAGAAAGTGAAAGACTGGCCAATGCCATAACTGGTGTCAAGAGAACGACTGGACAGCATCCTGGTGGTTTGATGATCATTCCGAAAGAGTACGAAGTTTACGATTTTACACCTATACAATACCCAGCCAATACGAAGGAAGCAATGGTTCTAACAACACACTTTGATTATGAATCCATACACGATGACCTTGTGAAAATAGATGCGCTCGGTCATGATGATCCAACTTTCGTAAAACTCCTCAAAGATATAACTGGTATTGATCCCATGGAAGTCCCAATGGATGATGAAAAAACAATAAAAATTTTCTCGACCTTAGAACCACTTGGTATAAAGCCAGACGATATAGGTACAGATGTCGGTACACTTGGAATTCCCGAGTTCGGTACTCAGTTTGTTCGTGGGATGTTATCTGAAACACGACCGAAGAGTTTTGCGGAATTGGTCAGAATCTCAGGACTCTCTCATGGAACAGACGTGTGGTTGAATAACGCACAAGAATGGATAAGACAAAAGAAAGCCACTCTGTCAGATGTCATAGCTTGTCGTGACGATATCATGAACTATCTCATAAAGAAGGGTATGAATGCCTCCAAAGCCTTCAAGATCATGGAAAATGTTAGAAAGGGTAAAGGGATATCCGAGGAAAATGAAAAAGATCTGAAAGACCTTGGCATACCTGAATGGTATATTGAATCTTGTAAGAGAATAAAATATCTATTTCCGAAAGCGCACGCAACGGCTTACGTGAGTATGGCATTTAGAATTGCGTACTTCAAAGTACATTATCCGCTGGCATTTTATGCCGTCTATTTCACACTCAAAGGTGATGAATTCGATGTCGAAGCAGCACTCGGTGGACCAGAGGTTGTGAAAAAAAGATTGGCGGAACTATCAACGATAATAGACAAAGATGTCAGAGAAAAGTCCAAGGAGACAACACTTGAATTGATGCTTGAAATGTTTTGTAGGGGTTATTCCTTCTTACCGGTGAACATAAACAAATCAGACGCCAAGATCTTCATCATAGAAAATGGAAAATTGAGAATCCCATTGAACAAATTGCCAAACCTTGGCGATAACGTAGCCGAATCAATTATCGTGGCAAGAAAAGAAAAACCATTCAGTTCCTTGGAAGATATAGTTAGACGAACCAAGGTCAATAAATCTCACCTTGAAATTTTCAAAAAGATAGTTGAGTTGGAAGGATTACCAGAGAAAGAACAGATCAGCTTGTTTTAAGAGCTCTTAAAAACCATAGTGTACAATATAGCCAGGAGGTTTGAAAATGCTCCTGGCTTTTATTTCAGATATTCACGCAAATCTTGAGGCACTTGAAACTGTGATGAACGACATCAAAAGGAGAAATGTCGATAGAATCTATTGTCTTGGAGACCTTGTAGGTTATGGTCCAGATCCCGAAGAAACTGTCAAAAAATTGATCGATATCCCCACTGTTGCCGGAAACTACGACGACGGCGTCGGTTATTCAAGATCCAGCTGCGGATGTCAATACAACCCCGGTAGAGAAACAGAAGTTGGTGAAATCTCAATCAATTGGACCGTTCAAAATACTTCGGAAGAGGTTAAATCTCATCTTCGTTCACTGAAACACAGAATGGAGTTCGAAGTTGAGGGTGTGAATTTTCTTTTAGTACATGGAAGCCCCTTGAATGAATTGTTCGAATATGTTACTCCAGAAATCGATCAAGAAAGACTCAAAAAGTTCATTGAAAAAACCACAGCCGATGTAATAATCAACGGTCACACGCACTTGCCAATGGTCAAATGCGTGAATGGTAAATTGATAATGAATGCCGGAAGTGTTGGAAGACCAAAAGACGGCGATCCAAGATCGTGTTATCTCCTTGTCGAAGTCAAAAAAGGAGTTCTCTCGTACGAATTTGTAAGAATTGCTTATGATGTGAAAAAAACCTGTGAAAAAATAGCACAAGTAGGCTTACCGGCAGAACTTGCTGTTGTCATATCCTTAGGTTGTACCTACGATATGGGCAAAAGTAAGATAATGAGGAATTTCTTCGTAGTATGAATATGAATAAGATACATCAAATTCTTCAAGAGTATGGATTAAAAATAGAGAGTGAAAAAGAAGAAAAACTATCAAAATATATCGATCTGTTGATAAAAGCACCCTTGAATTTAACATCTATTAGAGATTATCAAGAGGCAATCCACAAACACATTGTCGATGTATTACTACCTTTGGATTCCGTTGAGGGAGAAGTTTTAGACGTTGGTACAGGAGGAGGAATACCAGGTATTGTTTATGCAATAGTCTTTCCAGTGAAGGTCACGTTGGTTGAGTCGATCAAGAAAAAGGTTGTTTGGCTGGAACAAACAATTGTCGAACTCGGTCTTGGTAACGTGAAAGTCATTTGCTCAAGAGCAGAGGAACTTGGCATTGAAATGAGAGAGAGGTTTGATATAGTAACAGCAAGGGCTGTGGCGGAACTCAGGGTTCTTGTTGAGTTTTGCGCTCCATTTTGCAAAGTCGGAGGCAAATTATTTTTTTACAAAGGCCCCAAGTGGAAGGATGAATACAACAATGCACAAAACGCAATCAAAATACTTGGACTTGAGACAGAAAAGATTATTGAGTATTCACTCAAAACAGGTGAAGAAAGAGCATTATTGAGATTTCGTAAAATAAAGAAAACCGGAGAAATCTTTCCAAGAAAAACCTCGATGATACTGAAAAAGCCACTATGAGGTGGTACAGTGAAAGTTATCAAAACTTGGAACATGCCAGGCAAGTTAAACATGGCTTTAGATGTGATATTAGCAGAAATATGTAAAGAACCCATTCTGAGATTTTACACATGGGCAAAACCTACTCTGTCTTTGGGAAAGCATCAAAAAAGAATCAATCTCGACACAGAGTTTATGAGAGAAAAAAATATAGACTGTGTCGTTCGCCCAACTGGAGGTAGAGCAGTTCTCCACTGGGATGAATTGACTTATGCCTTGGTTCTGCCAATTGATCATCCAATAGCAAGAAGTAGCATTCTTGAAAGTTATCTTAAAATAAGCGGTTGTATTGCAAAAGCCCTTTATGAACTTGGCTTCAAAGTACACATAGAACCAGTCAAAAGATTGAAAGAAAACAGTGCGGCTTGCTTTGCTACACCATCTTCTTATGAGATAACAATAGATGGAAAAAAGATCGTTGGCAGTGCACAAAGGAGAAATGAAAAAAGCATTTTGCAACACGGCTCAATAGTTTTAAGACAGCACACCGAGGAATATGCAAAGTGTTTGAAAGTAAACCAACAAGATCTCGAAAATAAATTGGCCGGACTTTTGGAATATCGTGAAATTTCAATAGAAGAACTCACAGAAACCCTGCAGAAACAATTCGAAATCACTTTTGGGAAAGCCGAAACATTCACCCCAGATCAAAAAACGATAGAGCTTGCCTTGAAAAGAGAGGAAGAATTCGCTTGGCTGGAAAGTTAACTATTGTTTCAACTCCCATTGGAAACATGATGGATATAACGATAAGGGCAATTCGTGCGCTCAGAGAGGCAGATATAATCGTTGCAGAAGACACCAGAAGAACGACAAAGCTCTTGAAATTTTTTCATATTGAAGGAAAACGACTGATCTCTTATGGAGTACACAATCAGACAAAGAATTTGCCCACGATTTTGAACCTTCTCAATCAAGGTAAAAAACTCTGTCTTGTCACAGACTCTGGCACACCTGCCGTGGCTGATCCTGGTGGTTTACTGGTCGATGCCTGTTGGAAAAAGAAAATACAAATCGACATCATGCCAGGACCCAGTGCCTTAACGAGTGCAATTGCCTTGTGTGGTTTTGATGCTTCAAAGGTGTTGTTTGTCGGATTTTTGCCACGCGATAAGAAAAGAAGAAGGCTATTCAGAGAGATCAAAGGAGAAAATTTACTCCTTGTGTTTTTCGAATCTGCATTGAGAATAACAAAAACATTAAACGACGCACTCGAAATTCTGGGAGATTGTGATATCTTTATTGCAAGGGAATTGACTAAACTTTTCCAACAACTGTACAGAGGAAAAATAAGTGAGGCCATAGAAATTTTCAAAGAGACGAAGGGTGAATTGACAGTGGCAATATACATCAAAGGGGGAAGGAGAATTGAAAAAAGAACTTGAAAAGATATTGAGAGATATCTGCTTCATAGTCAAGGTTGAAGGAAGACTTGTACTTAAAAATTATCCCATTACAGCGGCGCAGTTCGATTTACTGCAGAGACTATATTTCAAAGGTCCAATGAAGATGACAGAGCTCAGTACGACCCTCGGTATAGCAAAGAGTACGTTGAGTGGAATCGTTCAGAGACTTGAGAACATAGGTTATGTTTCCAGAATTCGTGGAAAAGATAAACGAGTCTTCATGATTTCAGTCACAGAAGTAGGTAAGAGTGTCGTAAGAAGTGTTATAGAAAAGAGGGTCGAATTCATAGGAAGAGTAATCGATGCAATGGGAGAAGAACGTTCAATGGAACTTCTTAAGATCCTACAAAGATTCAAAGAGGAGATAGAAAAGTGCAGAAATTCATAGTTTTGCTCCTTTTTGCATCAACTTGTTTTGCGGTGAATGTAGTCACAAATCCACCAAACGTGGAGATACGATATCAACAAACAGTACTCGCAGTGACCGATAGATCTGGCTTTGCTTCTTTTGATATCACATTACCAGCTACAGTAGTTTTCTCAAAGCCAGGTTACTTACCAAAACAGATTTTCATAACAGATGCATCTACCACTTATCATGTGGATCTAATACCTGCTGCGAGTCTAATGATCGATTCTCAGCCAAAAGACGCTGAAGTCTTTATAAATGGAAATCTATGTGGAAGAACACCTATTGAAATAACTCTGCCACCTGGCGAACAGAATTTGATTCTTCGAAAAGATGGTTATTGTGAAATACAAGATAAGATAAACATCTCACCATTTGAAAGAAAGCAGATGAATTATCAACTCACTACAATCCCAACGGTTTTGATAAATTCTAATCCAGTTTCAACTGTCTGGATCGATGGAAAAGAGATCGGTAAGACTCCGATACAGATAGATCTTCCATCTGGAGATTATTCACTGACTCTCAAGGCAGATGATTTTTTCAGCCTCAATAAACAGATTCGAGTAAGTAATTTGCAGAAACAAATCTTTGATTTCTCACTCATTTCTTGCGCCACTGTGAAAATTCACGTGGTTCCAGATCATGCGGTTGTCGAGTTTGAAAATCAAAAGAAGCTTCAACCTGCTGTTTTTCCAGAAATTCCCTTGCAAGAAATCACCATGAAAATAAGTGCACAGGGTTACGAGACAAAGCAGATTACAATTACACCAAAGCAAGGTATGAACGAGCTGAGAGTTTATCTGGAACCCGACATAAAGATCTTGAATATCGAGGCCAACGACGATGCCATGGTGTATGTCGATGGCAAGGCTATTTCAAGAGGATCTTCGAAGATAAAGGTCTCTGGAGATCTTCACTGGATCGAAGCAAAACTCGGCGAAAGATCATGGGCGGGTTTGATAGATCTCATACAAACAGATTCCGTGAAGATCAACTTTGATTATGCAACTTTGATAATGCCAAAATTCAAAGATGTCAAATATATAGTTGAAGGTGTGACATTTTACCCACTCGCGATAACTTATCTACCTGCAGGCTTTCACACAATTGAGATACAATCTGATACCGCGACTAAAAGAACAATCGAATTCAAAGCTGGTTCATTTAATATATTGAAACCAGACGGTGGATATGGTTATTTGTGTGTTTTCAGCGATGCAGTCACAAGGTGTTACATAAACCAAGAGTTTATCGGACTGACTCCTGTGTTATTCTATTCAGTGAAACCTGGCACTTATCTTGTACAAGTAGGAGGCAAGGAATTTCAGGTTGAAGTTGAGACTGGACAAATTGTTTATGTTCATTAGCTGGAGGTGATGAAAATGCGAAAAACCCTCTTTTGTTTCTTTTTGAGTCTTGTGGTCTTCTCATTCTGTGCAGAGGTAAAGATTAAGGATGTTTCACCCGTCCTTGACATCTATGAACCTGTCTCGTTCATGATCGAAAACAAGATCATGGAACTGGATGAAAATGGTAATTTCAGAGGAGGTTTGTTAACCACAAGATTTGATATCGCACAGTATTTATACAACATCTTGAAAAACTTCCAACTACAAGATTTCCCAAAAAAACTGAGTACTCTTGAAAAGAACCAGCAAGAACTGTCTACAAAGGTCCTTGGAATTGAAGCTGCATATAAGACATATGAACAGAGAATGAAAGATTTTGAAAATGCCCTATCACAGGTCCAAAGCCAATCCGACAAACTGGCTCAGCAAATCTATGCCCAACTGCGCAAAGAATTCGACGAAGCTCTTAAAAACCAGCAACTACAGCTTTCAAGATATGAACCACTCTTCTCGAGAGTCGATGCCCTTGAACAACTGACTTCATCTCTCCAAAAACAACTTGCAAGTTCTGATAAAAGTATAGAGCTCCTGAACAACAAAGTCTCTACAATCGAAACAAATCAATCGAACATTTCGAAAGATCTTTCTTCTATGAAAAACAGCATCGATACTATCACTTCAAAAACAAATGAAAACACACAAGCCATTCAGAAACTCAGAGATGACATGAACACCCAGCTTTATGCACAGGGAAAATTGTTCGACCAAAAATTACTCGATTTATCTACAAGATTGGATGTCTTGAGTAAGGGACTTCAAAATGATCTGTCTATGCAGAAAAAAATGCTGTCAGATTATGAGCAAAATCTGATGATCGTTAAGAACCAGGTTGAAGAACTTCAACGAAACATGAAAATCCTTGAAACGCTCGCAAGCAAAGATCAGTTAATTGCCATGCAAAATTCAGTTGCAAACCTTTCGCAAAAAGTTGAGGACAATGAATCAAATCTTGCAAGATTAGAACAGAAAGTCGAAGGAATGCAAACCGACGCTCTCCAAAAGAGAATAGCCGAGCTCGAAACCAAGCAGAAAAACCTCGAAGGAAATCTCTTAACGGCCTATCTCATTGGTGGGGTTGGTGTGGTCGTTGGTGTACTTGCCATTATCTTTACCATGGGACAGTTCTGAGGTGAAAAGATGTGAAAAAAATCATTGTTCTGTTTATCTGCTTTCTTGCGGTATTCTATTTTGCGAAAACCGTTCACATAGTTGCCGACTATGTTAAACCAGAGAAAGAACAAGCCTTTTACGAAGGAAATGTGAAAGTTGAGATTGAAGAAGACAAGATAAAGGTTTATTGTGAATCTATGAAAGTATCTAAATACCAAAACGAATGGAGATTGGTTGATGCCAAAAAATCAGAGGTGTTCTTCGAGGATGGAGTTGCCACTTCAACGGCATTGAAATATGACATAAAGCTCAAAACAGGTACAATGACAGACAATGTAAAAGCTGAAGTAATCGATAAGGAAAGTACTGATACAATACTAATAAACTGTGACAGTATGGATATCGATCTTGATAAAGATATCTTCAAAGGTAGTTCACAGGATGTAGTCAAGATATACAAAGGTAAAATCGAGGCAACGGCAAAGAGGTTTTCCTATGACAGAAAAAGCGGAAAGATAGAACTTGAAGGAAATGTTATTCTATTAGATCACGATAAAAATATAAAAATGTGGGCTGATCGTGTTCAAATTACAACGGTTGATGATAAAATGGTTGCAACCAATGCTAAGGTGGAATTGATTGTGGAGGAGTGATACAGTGATAGACATCAAATTGATTCGTGAGAAACCAGATTTTGTTAAACAGGCACTCTTAAACAGAAATTATGATACTAAGATCATCGATGATATTCTTTCATTAGATGCAAAGTTTCGTAATCTGACAAACCAGGTTAATCAATTACGTTCGCAGAGAAATACGATCTCAAAGCAGGTGGCGCAGAAAAAAGCATCTGGTCAGACAGATGAAGTGGAATTGTTGATGAACGAAGGCAAAAAAATTGGCGAGCAAATCGATTCGATCGAATCTCAGCTTAAAGAGATAGAGCAGCAGATAAACAGATTGATCCTTTTTGTTCCTAACATTCCTGATTCATCTGTTCCCGTTGGAAAAGATGAAACCTTCAATCCTCAGATACGCAAATGGGGAGAACCAAGAAAATTTGACTTCCCGGCTCAAGCTCACTGGGATCTTGGACCGGCTTTGGGTTTCATGGATTTCGATCGGGCTGCAAAGTTGAGTGGCTCAAGATTCACAGTGATGTACAATGCATTTGCAAAACTCGAGAGGGCGTTGATAAACTTCATGCTCGATCTACACACAAAAGAACACGGTTATACAGAAGTCTGGGTACCACATCTTGTTAAGAGAAGCACTATGACAACCACCGGGCAACTTCCAAAGTTCGAAGAAGAGGCATACAGAATCGAAGCAGATGATCTTTTCTTGATACCGACCGCCGAGGTGCCATTGGTTGCACTGAGATCCGACGAAATTCTCGAAGAAAAAGATCTACCTTTGTTGTACACAGCTTATACACCATGCTATAGAAGAGAAGCTGGAAGTTATGGTAAAGACGTCCGTGGAATGATTCGACAACATCAATTTGATAAAGTCGAATTGGTTTGGATAACCACTCCAGAACGTTCCTTTGATGATCTTGAGAAACTCGTTTCTCATGCCGAAGAAGTTCTCAAAAGGCTCGAGTTACCATACAGAGTGATCCAACTGTGTACAGGAGATCTCGGCTTTGGAGCTGCAAAGACTTACGATCTTGAAGTATGGCTTCCTTCCTACAATGCCTATAAAGAGATATCTTCCTGCAGTAATGATACTGATTTTCAAGCAAGAAGAGGAAATATGAGATACAGGAGAAGGGATGGTAAACTTGCCTTCGTGCATACACTCAATGGCTCTGGTGTTGCGATAGGCAGAACTCTTGTAGCGATTGTAGAGAATTATCAAAGACCAGATGGAAGAATAGATGTCCCCAAAGCGCTCCAACCATATCTTGGTTGCGAGGTGCTCGGATAGTTGCCTCATTTGTTCTTTGGAAAACCTAAGGGACGGTTCATCGATCTGGATGAACATGAGACACAACATCTGAAAGTGGTGAGATTCAAAATTGGACGATCATTGCTCATAACGGATGGCAATGGTTATCTGTATGAATGTGAATTAGTTCAAATTGGCAAAGATAGATCTACGGCATCGATCAAAGAGTCTAAGAAAGTAGAGGAAAAAAATAACGATGTAATTGTTTGTGTTGCATCTCAAAACTGGGATAGACTTCGTCTCTTGGTTGAAAAAGCAGTTGAGCTTGGTGTAGGTAAAATAGTAGTTTACAAATCCCATCGAAGCAAATCCTACTCGTACAAGGAAGAAAAAATAAAATTGATTATTAGAGACTCAGCAAAACAATGTTTCAGATGTCTTTTTCCAGATCTCGAGATTGAAGAAGATTTCAGCTTTCTCAAAGACCAAGTTAGAACGATCGTACTTCACCAATCTGGCAGGCTTGCAACGATTGAAGATTTCAGAGGAAAAGTGAGGATAGTAGTCGGACCAGAGGGAGATTTTGAAAAAGGTGAACTTGATTTACTCAAACAAAGCGCAGAATTTTTGAGCTTGGGCAAAAAAATACTGAGATTTGAGACGGCAGCAATCTTGGCTGTTGGGATGGCAAGCTTTTTGAATGGGAAGATATGAAAGGAGGGCCGGTTCAATGAAAAAAGGCGAGAAAGTCCTATCCTTTGTGAAGTTTGAAAAGGAGATTGAAAGCGCTTACAGAGAGAGACTGTCTAACACAAAGAGGCCCGAAGAAACAGGCGATGTTTTCCTGGAATTCGCCATTGGATTGCTGAGCAAAGTCAATCCCCAGATCACTCGAAACCACATTGATCAGATTTATTTTGAACCAGAAAGCGAAAATGGCTATCGCTTGTCACCCAACCTTGAAAAGATCTTAGGAGAAGAAGTGCTTAAAAAGAGTGATATAACCGCCATTTTAAAAAGAATGGCTCTGAATGCCGCACATCGTAGGAAAACTTTGATTGCAGATAATGAGAGGACAAATCTATTTCGCATGCAAGAAAGACCTGATCAGCGTTGACAGAAAACCATAGTGAGTAAAGACCCAAAAAACATTATCGTTGCCATAACAGCAAACATCAAGACAAAGGATATTTCGGAGAGTAAACCGGCAATCAATGGACCAAATAGACTTCCAAAAGAGCGGGCGGAGGTGAGCAATCCAAGAAACTCCGCCCGTCTGTTTTCTGGAACATTTTGAGAAACAAAATTGGTTGCACCGTTTATAAAGGCACCAAAACCTAAACCAGAAATGGCATAAGCCAGTAAGACCATTATGTAATTTCCAGAAACTGCAAACAACATGGTACCAAGCCCAGAGAGAAACATTCCGATAACAGCTATATTTTTGGAAGAAACCTTTTCAGCAAGCCAACCGAAAAATATGTGAGATGGTACCTGCAAGAATGGATTTGCTGAGGCAAACAAAACACTTTGAGCTTTGCTCAATCCTACTGTTTCAGTTAAGTACACTCCTATCAGAGCAAAAGTACCACCAACGCCGAGTTGCCTTAGAAAAGAACCAAGATACATTGCCCAAAGATTGTTCTTCTTAAGGATTCTCTTTGAAGTTATAGCTGAAAAAATCCTCTGAAGATTTGTTCTGATGATCTCATAACGTTTGTGTTCAACATCAGGTGCAAAAAAAGAGAAAAAAACTACGAATAGAGATAGAAAATACATGATATTCATCGTCCAAACAACACTAACAGCATTCAACAGAGGAGAAATGATTATTCTACCCAAACCCATTCCAAATGAATTCGCGGCATTTAGTATAGAAACCGCTATATTCATTCTGAAACGGGATGATTCTATCATGATAGCTGTGCAAATGGGTTCGAAAACAGAAGAGAAAAAGGTGAAGAGAATGCCAACCAGAAAAAAATGAAAAGGTTTTATAGAAAAAGAATAAAATGGTAAGATCAAAAAAGCAACCATCAATGGCAGTAAAAGCGTTCTTTTCCTACTTTTCAATTCATCGCTAAGTGCTCCCCAGAATGGTGAGGACAAACTGCCAATGGCGCTTGTGATTGTTGAAAGTAGACCTATTGAGAAAAGGGAAGATGAGAGCTCTCTCATTCTAAACTGGAGCAACATATCATAGTTGAGCACGGTCATATTTCTGAAAAAAGAAGCAAGAACAAGACTCAGATTATTCCCATTCAATCGTCGCTGGGGGTTTTGAACTGATGTCGTAGACCACCCTCCCGATACCTTTTACAGAGTTAAGAATTCTTCTTGAAACAAGATCGAGAATCTCGTGTGGAAGCCTTGACCAATCTGCCGTCATTCCTTCTACGCTGTCAACAGATCTCAATGCTAAAACATAGTCGTAAGCCCGCTGATCGCCTCTCACTCCGACAGATTTAACGGGTAAAAGGACCGCAAACGCCTGCCAAGTTTTTTCGTACCACCCTGTTTCTTTCAAGGTCTCTATTAAGATACTGTCGGCTTCTTTGAGAATTTCGAGTTTTTCTTGTGTTATCTCTCCAACTATTCTCACACCAAGTCCAGGTCCGGGGAAGGGTTGACGGTGAATGATCGAACGTGGTATTCCCAAGATTTCACCTACGATTCTCACTTCGTCTTTGAAAAGATTCCTGAGTGGCTCAACGATTTGAAGATTCATCTTTTTTGGCAATCCTCCAACGTTGTGATGACTCTTTATCGCCGCTGTTTTTTTACCTGAATGCGCACTTTCAATCACGTCTGAATAGATAGTACCTTGGACTAAATGTGTCGCTCCATAATTTTGCGCCTGCTTCTCAAAGACCCTTATGAATTGTTCACCGATGATCTTTCTTTTGGTCTCTGGGTCGGTTATTCCTCTGAGTTTTTCAAGAAACAAATCCCTTGCATCTATTTTGATAAGATTCAAACCAAGCATTTCTCTGAAAACTCTTGGTACTTCGTTTTCTTCATTTTTTCTCAACAACCCGTGATCTACAAAAACGTTCAGAAGATTTTCACCGATCGCTTTATGAACAAGTACGCAAGCAACTGAAGAATCCACTCCTCCAGACAAAGCAGCAATGACTTTTTTTCCAGCAAGTTGTTCTTTGAGCTCATCAATCTTTTGTTTAACGAAATCTTCCAGATTCCAATTTGGAGAAAGTCCGCAAACCTTGGAAAGAAAATTTTCAATTATATCTCTACCTCTGACTGTGTGCCTTACCTCTGGATGAAATTGCAAAAGCCAGAAACGTTTATCATCGGTTGCGGCCGCTATGATCCCATCTTTTGACTTTGCTGTGACTCTGAAATTATCAGGCAACTTTTTAACATGATCTCCATGACTCATCCAGACTGTTTGTTGATCTTCTATTTCAGAGAAAATGAGATCTTTATCGACTATCTGAATCTGAGTTCTACCATACTCTGCCACTCTACCAGGTTCGACAGTTCCTCCAAGTTCGTGTGAAATCAATTGCATGCCATAACATATTCCAAGTACTTTTCCTCTGTACCGATCAAACCACTTTGGTAATCTTGGCGCGTCTTTTTCATAAACACTCGCGGGACCTCCAGACAATACCAGTGCTCCGATATCCGATATCTCTATATCTTCATCGAACTGGACAACCTGGCTGTAATAACCAAGTTCTCTTATAACTCGTGCTATGAGTTGCGTGTACTGAGAACCATAATCAACCACTATTATCTTCATTTTTCATTACCTCTCAATCTGAGTATCTGCCTTGCCTCGTCACAAGTAGCAATCGGCCGGCCGAGTTCTTTTGCGATCCTCACCACTTTTTCTACCAGTTCGGCATTTGATTTTGCAAGAATACCTTTGGATATGTATATATTATCTTCAAGACCAACTCTAACATTCCCACCCATCGCTATCGCCATCGCAGCCATATTGAATTCATGCCTACCAATACCAGCTACAGACCAAGTAGCACCATCTGGTAAACTATCGACCATCGCGACGAGGTTTCGAGCATTCGCAGCAATTCCACCAGGGACACCCATCACAAAATCAAAATGTAAATGTCCTTCAACAAGCCCTTTCTTGACAAGCCGCATCGCATTTGCAATATGTCCCATATCAAAACATTCAAACTCTGGCATGATTCCCTTTTCTTTCATAGTCACAGCAAACTTCTCGATCATCGGCATACTGTTCATGAAGACATCGTTCCCAAAATTCACAGTACCCGTTGTCAAAGTAGCCATATCTGGGTTTGCTTCTAAGGATTGAAGTCTCTCTTGTGCACTCATCCAGACAGCTCCGCCTGTGGATACCTGAATGATCATGCCAGGACATCTTTCTCTGATCATACTCACAACCTTTTTGAATATCTCGGCATTTTGGGTTGGTTTACCTTCATCATCTCTGACATGCAAATGAACTATCGAAGCACCCACTTGGTATGCCTCATAGGTTTGATGAGTGATTTCTTCAGGTGTCAATGGAATATAAGGAGTGTCTTGTCTTGTCACCTCAGCACCACAAACGGCAACAGTTATGATCAATTTATCCATTAGCTTTCACCTTCCTTTGCCTTTCCTTTGGAACCACGCAGGTCCCACTCGCCCTCAAGACCAAAATTGGTGGATCAAGAACATCGCATGCAGATTCGTGATTTGGTATATTGGCATTCGTGATCACTTTGTAGACTTCGAATTTCATCTTTCTTGATGTATTACCAACCTCAACTATTTCACCATAAATTTCAAGAAAATCTCCTGCAAAAACTGGCTTGAGAAATTCTATAGAATCGTATGCTCTAAAAAGACCTTCATCTCCATCATGCCTTATCAAAAGTTCAGTAGCCACATCTCCTATTAATTGAAGAATTCTCGCACCATCTACAAGTCCTCCAGCGTAATGTGCATCATGTTGACTCATCCTTACCCGAAGAAAGGCTTTCATTGTTCCTCCTCCTTTCTTGTCTATTGAAAAGCCACAATCCAAGTATAACCAATCCACCTCCAAGAATAGTGTAGAAATTGGGCAGATTTTTGAGTAAAATCGCTTCGGCAATACTTGTGATCACAGGTATAAAATAAATCGTATTTGTTGTGTAGCGGGCACCAACACGCCTTATACCAATGTTCCAAAATACATATGCGACTCCAGAGCAGACAATGCCAAGATATAGTAAAGATATAATCACCGGCACGGTCAAAGTAATCGGTGGTTTTTTTTCAAAAATTACAAAAGGAAAAAGTGTCAAAACACCCCACAGAGTTATATTTGTTACGCCCGTGAGTGAATCAGAATCTGTCATTTTCTCGACATGATATGTATAAAAAACCCAAGCAAAAGCAGCCCCAAGGAGCATCAAATCACCCATCAAACTCACTTTCAAAACAAATCTCCCATTCATTATGACAACTGCGACTCCAAAGAAGGCAACCAGTGATGCAAGGTATTCAATGACGGATGTTTTTTTCTTTTGAATCAAATGAGAAAAAAGTGTGTATAAAATTGGTGCACTCGATACAATGAGAGACGCATTTGTGGGATATGTGTAAACAAGCCCACTGTTCTCAAAGATAAAATACATTGTAACACCCCAAAAACCCGCAAAAAAACTGTGCCAATTCAGAAGTTTTGGCATCTTTTTTGTAACCAAAATCAACGCAACAGATGCAATTAAAAATCTAACAAATGCCGCCGTGATTGGGGGAATGGAAAGCACCACAATCCTTGTAGCCACAAAGGATATACCCCAGAAGAATACCACCGACCAAATCAACAATCTGTAGAGCAATCTTACACCCTCCTATATTTAAGATTCTCGCATAAATCACTTTGAGTTACAATATGATGGGGGATATGAGGTGGAGCGAAAGACCATAAAAGCCTCTTCAATCGAAGAACTTCTCTCTATTCTGGAAAAAGACTATGGACCAAATTGGTATGAGAAAATAACTGTTGAAATGATGGAAACAGCAGAACAGATCGAGGCTACTATCAAACCTGTAGAAATAATCGATCCAAAAATAGCTTTTGAAAAACTCTCTATGCTTCAAATTAAGTCTATCTCTCTGCCAGATCTGAGTAATGTCGAACAACAATATGCACAACCAATAGTAAAAGTCAATCTTTCCGAAGATAAAATGCAAGCAACTGTGTTGATAATACCAGGATTTGAAAGAATATTACCAACTGTCGAAGAAATCAAACAAGCGCTGTCTGATTCAAAAGTTGTATACGGTATAGATGAAAAAGCAATTGAATCAATCATTGAAGAAAAAAAGATCTTCGCAGAGGTAATAGTTGCACGCGGAAAGAATCCCATCCCTTCAAGGGATGCTTCTGTCGAATTTTTCTTTCCTCCATCGGGATTTGTTTGCGAAAAACACCAGCAAGAGACATTTGATCCAGCATCTTTTTACAAGATCTTCACCTGTAAAAAAGGTGATGTGCTTGCAATAAAAAAACCCGTAGAGTATGGTCAAGATGGCTTTACGGTCACTGGAGAGATAGTAAAAACTGAAAAACCTAAAGATATAAATTTAGCAACCTTTGTTGGAGAAAACGTAGAGATATCCGAGGACAACACAAAAATCGTGGCGACTTGCGATGGTCAACCTTATTTGAAAAATTCAAAGATACACGTGAGAAATGTACTCGTGGTAGATGGCGATCTTGGCTATGAAACGGGAAATATCGACTTCAACGCAAGTGTTGTGATTCGTGGGAATGCGGAGGGACCTTTCAAGATAAATGCTGGTGGAGATGTGCTCATACTGGGTGTGCTTGGAGAGGTGCAGGTGAATTGTGGAGGATCACTCAGGGTTCAAGGTGGTGTTTTCGGTAGGGGTAAAGGGGTTGTGAAGGTAACAAAAGATTTTGCAGCAAAGTTTGTGAGTGAAGCACAGATTTTTTGTGGAGGAAATATTCTTGTTGAAGAATATATCATGAATTCAACTGTTATATGCAATGGTGATGTGAAAGTCTTTGGCAAAGGAGTCATAAGCGGAGGTGTTATCAAAGCTGCTGGAAATATCGAGGCAGGCGAGATAGGAAGTCCAGCGAATCTTCGCACAGTTGTTTTTGCTGGAATAGACTATGAGTATGAATCAAAGTACACCGAACTTCAAAAAAGCCTTATCGAAACAATGAGACGTATAAACCTTCTTTCCAACACTGAAAATTCTATCAGGGCTCAACTGATGCAAGTGAAAGATATTCAGAAAAGAGGATCCTTAAAGCAACTTCTTGAGAAGATTCAAACGGCAAAATTCACTTTTGAGAAACAACTTCAAAAGATTCGAAATAGTTTAAATATACTCAAATTGAACATCCAGGTTGATAAATTGAAATTTGGAGCAAGAGTGAAAATAAGGAAGCTCTGTCATCCAAATGTTAAAGTGGGAATAGGCTTGATCAGTAAACTCAACACTGATGAAATAAGATCTTGTGAATTTTTCTTGGACAGGAATTCGGGGAAGATCACGTACAAATGAAAATCAAGAATGAGATATATTTTGACTCAAGATCATACTGATGAATTCTTCTGAAAGCTTAGGGTCAAACTGAGAGCCGCTGCAGCGTTTGATTTCTTCTACTGCTTCCTGAATGCTCATTGCTCTTTTATATGGTCTTGCTGTAGTCATCGCATCAAAACTATCTGCCAAACACAGTATTCTTGATTCAAAGGGTATTTGTTCTGCAACAAGGCCATCTGGATATCCTTTACCATCGAATCGCTCATGGTGATGTCTCACTATATGCGCGATATTCTCCAAACCTGCTTCTGTTAATAATTCATAACTCTTTACAGGGTGAATCTTCACATATTCATATTCCTCGGTTGAAAGATAACCATTTTTGTTCAGAATTTGTTGATTTACAAAGATCTTTCCCACATCGTGCACAAGACCTGCCCAGTAGAGTCTACGAATAATCTCTCTATCCAATTTCAGCCATTCTGCGAATTTTGCGGCATAATTTGCCACATTCTCCGAATGGCCTTTTGTATAGTAATCATAATACTCAAGCGCTTTTGTCATAACCACGAGCAATCTTCTGTGGAAAATTCCCTGCTCTCTTATGTAACTCCTCAAAGAAAGAAAAGTCGCTATGAAATTGGCAAGTCTTTGGAGATTATCCTTAGAAACAGATAAACTACCTGTATTGTAAAAAAGAACGCCATGAATTGTATTTGGTGACTGTATCAATTGCAATTGACAATCATTTTCTTGAATTGGCTCTTTGCAAATCTGTGACACGGACTTCTTTATCGTCTCAGCCAAATGTTGATCTTGAAAATCCATGGTTTCATCGACTCTCTGAGATATCAACTCATCCTTGTCGCGACATATAACAAAAAGCGTCTTACCTTTTTCACTCGATCTGAGAGCTACTCCGATCAAATCTATTTCATTTGCATATTCTTTAAAGACTTTGAGTAATTCAAACAAAAAATCTTTCTCTTGAATACTCTCATAGGTCATCTTTGAGGCAATATCCAAGAGTTTTAAAAACGCATCTTGAAAAGCCAATGCCTGTTTGGTTTTTTCTTCAAGTTCTTTATTCGTATTGGTGAGCTCTTCATTCATTGCTTCCATTTCTTGGAATGAAGCCCTCAATTCTTGGTTCAAAGCATCGAGCTCCTCATTTGCCGCGACTAATTCTTGATTTTTCCTGTTCAATTCTTCTGTTCTTTTAGCCACTATCCTTGCAAGATAACGATTCAAAAGCAAAACTGTCATAAAAATGATGACAAAAACTGCGGTACCGATTATCAAAAGATACCAAAACCACACTGGTATAAGATGAGTTGGTTTGGCAAAGGGACCTATTATTTTCTGCATCTCCTGTCTGCTTATTTCAGACAAGCCTTTGTTTATAAGTTGAGCAATATCATGTCTATCTATGGGAAAAGCAAAATAGATTTGCTGAATCGAAATGGGATTGAGCGTTGAAAATTCGTGAAAGATTTCTTCTTTGATCAAATAGTACTGTGCGGGAAGATCTTCCATAACAAAAACATCGATATTACCAGACTTGGCAGCCAGAATGAGTTCTTCACTGTTTGCGTAATACTTAAAAGTTATAGAAGAATTTCTTTGTCTGAGTAGTTTTTCATTCGCATCAGATTCCACTACTCCCACCAGATAAGGTGTTAGATCCGAGAAAGACTTTATGTTCAAAGACTTTCTGAAATACACTCTACTCTCAACATTCATCACCGGTTCTGAAAAAAGAAAGACCTTCTCTCTTTCGGGAGTTTTGAAAATGAAATTGATCATATCCGCTTGCCCTGTTTGTAGCTTTTCCAAAGCCTGTGAGAATGGTAGAAGTTCTATATCAAAAGAGATGCCAAGTTTTTTCTCAAGTAATTGGAGTATCTGAACTGTTATTCCTGCAGGTTTTCCCGTTTCATCTATCCAGATAAACGGTGGATATTCTTCTCCACTCACGAATTTGACCTTTAAACCGAAAATAAATGTCACGAAAGTCAGAAGAAAAACAACAGATATTTTTTTCACATGAAAGTACCCCCAAGTCAAATAATCTAATGATGATTTTATCACAAACAACTGATATAATCTGTGAAAGAATGGAGGTGTCAGGTGTGAGATTTTCTCAACTATATGCACCTACTTTGAAGGAGGCTCCTTCGGATGCCGAGGTCATAAGCCATGCCCTTTTGTACAGGGCAGGTTTCATAAGAAAAGTTGCTGCAGGTGTTTATTCGTATCTACCATTAGCAAAAAGAACACTTTCAAAAATCGAAAAGATAGTGAGAGAAGAAATGAACGCCATAGGTGCCCAAGAAGTTTCTATGCCCATAATCCAACCGGCGGAGTTGTGGAAGATCACAGGACGATGGGAAGATTATGGTCCAGAAATGATGAAATTGAGAGATAGGCATGATAGAGAATTCACATTAGGACCAACACACGAAGAGGTATTCACACAAGTTGTCAAGGATGAACTTCGTTCCTACAAACAGCTGCCTGTTTTTCTATACCAAATAGGTTCAAAATACAGAGATGAAATAAGACCGAGGTTCGGTCTTCTCAGAGCAAGGGAATTCATCATGAAAGATGGTTACAGTTTTCATGATAGTCAGGAATCTTTGAACGAAGCTTACGAAGCATGTAGAAGAGCTTACAGCAAGATCACTGAAAGGATTGGTTTGGAATATGCCATCACCGAAGCTGCTTCTGGTGCTATAGGTGGTAGCGAATCTCATGAATTTGTGAGTTTTGCTCCGGTGGGAGAGACAAATCTCTTAAAGTGCGAAAGATGTGGATATTCATCAAATGATGAACAAGCACCCTATAAAGGTGAATACACAAAGAACGACGATATCGAAAAACCTTTAAACTTAGTTCATACACCGAACGTGAAAACCGTTGAGCAAGTTGCCAATTTCTTAAATGTCAAACCAAGTCAAATAGTAAAATCTCTTCTCTTTGTTGGAAGGAATGGCTTTGTGATGGCACTGATCCAGGGTGATAGAGAGCTGAATGTGGAAAAGTTAAAGGTACATGTGAACGATCAATCACTTAGACTTGCTGAGCCAAATGAAGTTTTTGAAACTTTCAATGTTCCAATAGGTTTTATAGGACCTGTCGGTATCAAAGATGTCCGGGTGATAGCCGATCATGGAATCAAATACATGAAGAACGTTGTCGTTGGAGGAATGAAGCAAGATTATCACTACGTCAATGCCAACCTCAGCAGAGATTTTTCTGCAGATTCTTACACAGATCTTCGTGTAGTGCAGGCAGGTGATCCTTGTCCAAATTGTGGAGCACCTTTGATCGGTTCTAAGGGGATAGAACTTGGCCATGTTTTCAAACTCGGCACAAAGTATTCGAAGTCGATGAGTGCAATGTACATGGATCAAAATGGTGATCTGAAGCCTTTCATAATGGGATGTTATGGCTGGGGTGTCTCAAGAACAATGGCTGCTGTCGTTGAACAATTGCACGATGAAGATGGGATCATCTGGCCAAGATCGATTTCACCATTTGAAGTCATCATAACAGTTGTCTCAATACAAGATCAAAACCAAAAAATTCTTGCCGAGCGTATTTACAAAGACCTAACGGAAAAAGGCGTGGAAGTTCTTTTGGACGACAGAGAACTTTCACCTGGAATGAAATTTAAAGATGCCGATTTAATCGGTTTTCCACTGAGAATAACAGTTGGAAAAACCCTTACAGAAGGGTTTGTAGAATTGAAACTGAGAAATCAAATAAAACCACAAAAAATAAGAGTCGAAGGCAACGATGTTGTTTCAAAAACCATCGAAATGCTCAATAACTACAATCCACACAAGAAGGTGTAGAAAATGGGATTTTTCGAAAAACTAAAAGCAGGACTTTCAAAGGCAAGAAAGACATTTTTTGAAGGTCTCTCACAACTGTTAAAAGGTAAAAGAATAAGTAATGAGATACTTGAAGAACTCGAAGAGAGATTGATAGCAGCAGATGTGGGATATGAAACAACGCATTATATACTTGAAAAACTAAAACAAATTCAAACAGATGACGCATACAATGCACTCAAGGAAATTCTCATAGAACTTCTTTCAAATGGCAACGAAATCGACTTGAAATCACATTCGCCATTTGTAATAACAATCGTTGGAGTCAACGGTACTGGGAAAACCACAACCGCGGCAAAGTTAGGTGCGTATTTTCAATCACTTGGAAAAACAGTTGTTCTTGGGGCGGCAGATACCTTCAGGGCTGCCGCGATTGAACAACTGGAAGAGTGGGGACGCAGAATTGGATGTACTGTGATAAGCCACAACGAAGGTGCAGATTCAGCAGCAGTTGCATTTGACACAGTCAATCATGCAAAAGCAAGACAAAAAGACATAGTAATAATCGACACTGCTGGAAGGTTACATACAAAGAAAAATCTCATGGAAGAATTGAGAAAGGTCCACAGAGTTATCAATAAAGTCGTCGAAGGAGCACCACATGAGGTTCTCTTGGTGATAGATGCAACCACAGGGCAAAATGGACTTGTACAAGCCAGGATTTTCAAAGAAATGGTCAATGTAACTGGTGTCGTGATAACCAAACTTGATGGCACAGCGAAAGGTGGTATAGCTCTGGCTATCAAAAAAGAACTCGGTCTTCCAATAAAATTCATAGGAATTGGAGAAGACGTTGAAGATCTCAGACCCTTCAACGCAAAAGAATTCGTAGATGCTCTCTTAGATTGATCTACCAGCGGGCATGGTGTTCTTCAGCCCAACCAATAGCATCTCTGACTATGTATGTTTTTCTATTTTCATCTCTCACGAAACCTTTAAAAGTTCCTATCATTTGGTGAACCTTTGAATAAAGCAACAAGAGATTTGTCTTGGCTGTGCGGTGATAAATTGGATGGAATTCCAAGTCGATATCATCTGAATCTTTTGAATATATATGCCACGGCTTCATCAAATCATTTTTATCGTATTGAAAAACAACATCGCTTGCAATTTTGTTGAGTTTTCCATTTATCAGGACTCCATTTTCGTTTGTCCCAGTCTGGTCGGTCCAGCCAGCTCCCAGATTTGCACCCAGAACTATTTCATCGTCTAAATTGGCAGCAAAGCTCGCCCAATTCCAAAAAGTAGAATATTTCCAGACACCTCTTCCAAAATCCAGTGTAGCAAATGTTTTACTCGAATCAAGGTTATAAACCCTGTCATCAACAGAGATCTGTCCTTGCGCTTGCAAGCAAAATTGCTTACTTGTATACTGGAACCTTCGCCAACTCCACGGGACGACCACATTCAAAGATTCGGTATTGGCGTGAAAAACTTCAATGTTGGCTTTTATATTTTTCTTTTCAGAAGTTATAAACTGCGCTTCAATGACCGTTGTCCCAGAATGTCTCTTGAAACTCACATTCATTTTCTTTGAATTGAAAACCACATCTTCATCGATCCCATTCGGCACATCACATCCAATACCAAATGGTGTCACAACGGTTTCTTCGAAAAACTCCTTGGTACGGAGATCAAGAAAATAACAAAAGACAACGCCAATGTAATCCAAGTTAGAAATCGTTGCTGAGAAAAGACACTCTTGATTAAAAACAGCCCAGTAATTCCATTTCTTTTTTCTAAGAAAATGATCTGTCAAATTACACTGAATCAATGGCTTTCTTGACCAACCAAGTGCCGATGGGTTCAATCTACCACCCTTCAGACATAAATTTACAGGCTCAGTTATCTCGACACTCTCTTTTTTCACAACAATTCACCTCTTATTTTTTCCATAAGGGAGATAGCTGTCTTGGTCGAAGCTATTCCACCCATGCCTGTCTCACGGAGTTCTTCTGCCAACAGTCCACCAACTCTTGACATTGCTTGAACAACTTCATCAAAGGGTATAACACTTTCTATACCTGAAAGCGCCATCTCTGCTGTAGCAATAGCGATGTTCACCGCCACTGCATTTCTTTTCACACATGGTACCTCGACAAAACCACCCACTGGATCGCAAACAAGCCCCATCAGAGATTTCAGAGAAAGAGCAGCAGCATGGGACACTTTCGTACTATTTTTGGATAAGCTATACACTGCCATTGAACTTGCCATCGCAGTAGCAGTACCGATTTCTGCTTGACAACCGGCAACGGCTCCGGAAATTGAAACCTTCTGAGCTATACAAGTTCCTATCGCACCAGCAACTATTAAACCATCAACGAGTGATTCTTCAGGTATATTCTTCACTTTTCTGAGAGCATAAGCCATAGCCGGTACAATTCCACAGGAACCAGCCGTTGGACAGGCAACTATCTTGCCCATCGAGGCATTAGCTTCAGAGATAGAAAGTGCAGCAACTGTTGCTATGTAATTGAACTCTCCCATCATTTGAGGTCGGTACTGACCAAACAGAAAAGCATTGTCACCACAAAGACCTGTGAGAGTCTTCTGGCTTTTGGCAAAATTCTTTTCAGATATCTCGAGCATCGTTCTCAAAAATATCCTTGTTTTATTTCTAAGTTCAATGGGATCTGAACCATCCTCCATCATTTGAGACAGCAAAATCACTTCATGCAAAGGTTGTCCTAATTTATGCTCTAATTCAATCAACTCACTGAAGTTCATAAATATCACCTGAAAAGATTCTACAGGAAATCGTCTTTTGGTACAAAATAATACTCAAGAACGGGAGAAAGTTTTGAAAGCTCTTGAAAATTCTCAACGGGTGAGTCGAGTTCTATTATGGTCAAAGCCTTGGCTTGAAGTAGATTTATTCTTCTGAGATAAAGATTTGCAATATTTGTTCTTATGCCACTCAAAATTCTCGAAAGAGCTCCTGGTTCATCTTTATTAACGATTATCAATGTATCATAATGCCAGCTCAAATTACATTCAACATCATCTATCTTAGTGATCTTAATCGCTCCACCACCGATTGAACATCCTTCTACTTCATGTTGGTTTTTATCTGTCTGGATCTTTATTTTCACTGTATTTGGATGAACGTTGCCAAGGTCAGTTACAGTAAAAAAATAATTCAAACCAATCTTTTTTGCCAAG
Organism: Thermotoga profunda AZM34c06; assembly: GCF_000828675.1. Taxonomy (NCBI): domain Bacteria; kingdom Thermotogati; phylum Thermotogota; class Thermotogae; order Thermotogales; family Thermotogaceae; genus Pseudothermotoga; species Pseudothermotoga profunda. The sequence continues at coordinate 151,320 of NZ_AP014510.1, forward strand.
AGATATGAATCTTTTATCCTTTCATCGTCATATCTCAATCCCATAATACCAGCCAGTAAGGCTCTATCTGTTCCATGTCCCTTAAAGGTCTTGGCAAAAGACCCATGTAAGAGAAAATCAACCTGCTTTGGTACCTGTCCGATCATCTTGTATACGAATCTTGAGATTCTCATTGCACCGAGTGTGTGAGAACTCGATGGTCCTACCATCACAGGACCTATAATCTCTAAAAAATTCACAAAACCACCTCAGTAGAAAAGTTTTGCCAGACTTCTCAGATATTCATCGACTACTTTCACATTGACCATTGTTTCAGAATATGGCACCTCCGTCACAGTCAATCCTCTCATACCGAGCGCATGATAAACCCTTGCGGATTTGACCATCTCTACAGCACGCGTTGACATTTGGGTGGCAATTATTCTATCCATGCAAACAGGGCTACCACCTCTTTGCAAATATCCGAGGTTTGTATATCTCCACTCTATTCCAATATCTTTTAGTTGTTTTTCAATATAAATACCTATGACTTGTGCTGCTGGCGTTCTTTCGTCGGTACCAGTCATCTCGTACATCTCCTTGGGCAAGATTGTGCCACTCTCAACAACAACAATTGAAAATCTCTTTTGACTCTCATAGCGACTGCGAATCTTATTTAGAAGATCTTCTTGATTAATGGGTTCGGCATCAGTTATAACATAATCGGCTCCACCAGCGAGCCCGCCGGTCACTGCTATCCATCCACTTGGTTTTCCCATGGTCTCAACAATCATAACTCTGTGGTGTGATTCTGCGGTTGCATGAAGCATGTCAAGTGCTTCTCTGACATGTTCGATAGCAGTAAAAAAGCCTATTGAAAAATCTGTAAACGGCAAATCATTGTCTATAGTCGCTGGGACAAGAATAGAAGGAATGTTTACTTTGGCAAGCTTCAAGGCGGCTTTTGCACCAAGTCTGCCACCGAGTATGAGAAAAGAAGTTACAGAGTACTGTTCAAATTTTTTCATGATCTTCTTGATTTCCTCATCTTCTTGAGGGACAAAGAGAGATGTGCCAAGGATTGTTCCTCCACGGTGAAGTATGCCAGAAACCGAAGACTTAGTCATAACATCGAGTTTGTCGGTGAGGAGTCCTTCAAAACCATCTTTAACACCAACAATTTCAATACCAACTTCACAGCCTTTCATCACCGCTGCCCTGATAGCTGCATTCAATCCAGGGCAATCATTTCCCACACACAGTACAGCTATTCTCTTCATAAATCTACCTCCCAATCAGAGAAACTATTACAACCGATGTAATCGCCATGAGCTTGATGAGAATATTGATTGAAGGTCCCGATGTATCTTTGAGAGGATCTCCAACGGTATCCCCTATCACCGCTGCTTTGTGTGCTATCGAACCCTTTCCACCATAATGCCCTTCTTCAACATACTTTTTGGCGTTATCCCATGCTCCACCTGAATTTGCCATGAAGATTGCAACCATAACTCCGCAGACCGTTGAACCAATGAGCAATCCTGCGGTTCCGGCAGTTCCCAGTATGAGATAGCTCAAAATAGGGCTTACAATTGCAAGCAAAGATGGAAAGACCATTCTTCTAAGAGCTCCCCTTGTCGCAATTTGAATGCAACGATTGTAATTTGGTTTTGTCTGTCCTGATACTAAACCTGGGATCTCTTTGATCTGTCTTCTTATCTCTTCTACCATTTCATTCGCGGCATCCCCAACTGCCTTCATGGTTAGAGCACAGAACAGGAATGGGAGCATCGCACCAATCAAAGCCCCCGTGAAAAGAGAAGGATCTTTTATATCAAGAGCGCTCAGATGAGTGACATTTGCATAATTAGAGAAAAGTGCAAGTGAAGTCAATGCCGCAGATGTTATTGCAAAACCCTTTCCCATTGCCGCGGTGGTGTTACCAACAGCATCGAGTTGATCTGTGATTTGTCTTGCATTCTCTTCAAGTTTCGCCATTTGAGCGATTCCACCCGCATTGTCCGCTATAGGACCATAAGCATCGATTGAAAGATTCATACCAAGTGTGGATAACATCCCCACAGCGGATAACGCCACTCCAAAAAGTCCAAGTAGCTTGTGAGAAAGTAAAACAGCGGCAACTATGAATATAGTGACAACGGTGGTAGATTCCATACCAAGCGCAATACCGTTGATCAATATATTCGATGGTCCTGTCAATGCAGATTTTGCAAGACTTGCAATCTTTTTTCCAGAAGTATACAGTTCAGTCAAAAACCCAACTCCAATCCCAACAAAGACTCCACACAAGACCACGAAAAAGACTTCAAACCAAGACAAATAAATCGAGTAAATCAAAACCGAACCGAGCAATAAAACGCTGGATAAAATTGTTCCAAATCTCAACGCTGTGGCGGGACTTTTGAATCTCTGAAGGGTGAGAGAAGTTGTAATCACAGAGATGACAGAACTCAATAGTCCAAAGATCACAATGAACAATACGACATTAACAGCCTTTTCATTGTTCATAAAGCTGGCAAGTGCGAGTGCTGAGAAGATCGAGCCAACATAAGATTCATAGAGATCGGCACCCATTCCAGCTACATCACCAACATTATCACCAACATTATCTGCAATCACCGCTGGGTTTCTGGGATCATCTTCTGGAAGATTTGCTTCGGTTTTTCCAACGATGTCGGCTCCAACATCGGCTGCCTTTGTGTATATACCACCACCGACTCTTGCAAAAAGAGCTACAAAGGATGCCCCAAGCGAATAATAACTGACACAAGTCATATCACCTGTTAATTCATAAACAAATCCAAGACCGAGCAAACCGAGCGCAGAAACCGTGAGACCCATCGCTGCACCACCACTAAAGGCTACTTTCAAAGCCTTCGTCATACCAGATAGTGCAGCCCAGCTTGTGCGTGCATTGGATTTGGTTGCAATGGTCATCCCAAAAAAACCAGCAAGCGTTGAGAAAACAGCACCAATGAGAAATGAAACAGCTACAGTCCATCCGAGAAAAGCAAACAAAAGGATGGCAAGAACAAAGACTACAGGAAAGAAAACCAAGTATTCTCCAATCAAAAATGATCTGGCACCTTTTTGAATAATCTGTGAAAGCTCTATTGTCTGTGCATTCCCAGGACTATTGTCGAGAATTTTGAAGGTCAGTAAAATCACATATGCTATCGTAAATATGGTTGCAGTGAATAGTACCAACAAAGCCTGCACCCCCTTGAAAAATTTCCTGATAGTTATATGATATCCAAATCAACTCAATTGTTCAAGAATTTCGAAAAAAAGTTCACCTGCCACTTCAATTAACTCATCTGAAGGCAAAAACCAAGGGCTGTGCAGGCCATAAGATCTTTCTTTTTTCGTACCAAACCAATACATAAGCGTTGGAAAATGCCCAGAAAAATATCCAAAATCTTCAGCAGTCAACTTGATGGGAGATTCAATGAACTTCATATCCTTTCTTACAGCTATTTTTCTCAGCAACCAATAGAGATTTTCTTCAACTTCAACCTGTCTGTAGACAGATCCCTTGATCAATTCGCAAGTTGCTCCAGAAACTTCACAAGACTCTTGTGCAATCTGTTTGATCTGAATCAATCTGTTTTCAACAGATTTTAGATCTTTGGATCTAACCGTTCCCTGTACTAAGGCCCTATCTGCAACTATATTTCTTGCAGATCCAGCTTCTAATCTACCAAACCAGACTAAGTCATCTGTCCAATTTGTTTGGTATATCTTTTGTAGAAAATCTACACACGATCTGATCGCATCTCTACCTTCTTTATGAAATGCAGCGTGAGCGGCAACACCTTTAAAGACGACATCTACTTCGCATGATGCACTAAAGAGTACGCCCACTCGAGATGCGATCGTCCCAGCTTCGTATTCATCGGTCACATGCATCGCAATTGCTGCAGATATTTCCATATTCTCTTTTTTGAGATAATCCAAGATTTGAATAGCACCAGCACCTGATTCTTCTGCAGGTTGAAATACAAAAATGTAATTACCTTTCAAATCATTCTCAATCACTTTGCGCATCGCCCAACAAACAGATGCCATGTGAAAATCATGACCACATGCATGCATAAAATTGTTCTGTGATTGAAAGGTACAATTAGTTTTCTCAACGATCGGTAGGCCATCCATTTCGGCGCGAAGTAGTACAAATGGGCCTTGCGAGGTCTTTTTTACGACAACGATACCCGTCCCTATTTTTCTTACGTCTTTATAACCTAATTGCTCAATGTAATCAACTAAGATTTTTTGCGTTTCGTACTCATTAAAAGCGAGCTCAGGCTTTTGATGCAAAAGATGTCTCAATTCTATTTCGTTCAAAGTCAACCTCCTTAATGCTATTTTCAAACAATTCTACTATCATGTCTATCTCTTTATAATCAATATTCAACGGTGGTAAGAAACGCACAACATTCCGATTAACTATATTCAACAAAAGTCCATTTTTGAAAGCCACCTGCTTCAGTCTTTCTGGATCAACACTCACTTCGACACCAATCATTAAACCAAGCCCCCTGACCTCCTTTACCAGTCCATTATTTATGAATTTGAGTTCATTTTTCAGGTATTCACCCTTTTGTCTTACTTGAGAGATCAATGTATCATCGATTTTTTTCAGTACAACACTGGCACCTGCCAAAGCAACTGGATTTGGTGCAAATGTTGAACCGTGTTCTGAATACTTAAAGACATCCATTATCTCGTCCAAAAAGATCGTTGCTCCAAGTGGGAGCCCTCCTCCAAGTGCTTTTGCAACAGTGATGATATCTGGTTTCAATCCAAAGTGTTCATAACAGAAAAATCTACCAGTCCTACCAAGTCCAGATTGAACTTCATCGGCAACGAGTAGAAAACCTTTCTTCTCTTTCATTTCCATAATAGTTCTTGCCATGTTATTTGAGATCGATTTTAAACCTCCAGTACCAAGAAGGCTTTCGACAAATACACCTGCTATTTGGTTTTGTTCCACAAATTGTCTGAACAGTTCTGGATTGTTATGTGGCAGAAAAACTATATCTGGCAAGAGTGGAGTGAATGGTTCCCTAAGATTTGGAAATCCTGTTATTGAAAGAGATCCAAGAGTCCTGCCATGAAAATCTTGTTCGAATGCAATAATTGTACCTTTCTTCAATTTTTTTATGGCTTTCAATGCCGCTTCATTTGCTTCTGCTCCAGAGTTTGAAAAGAAAACCTTTCCTTGACGTCTTGTTCTTTGGATTAGATTCATTGCCACGGTCTCAGTGTCTTCATCAAGAAAAAAATTGGAGATATGAGTGTACCGCTTCATCTTTTGGATCATCGCATTCTCAATATCTCTATCACAATGACCAAAAGCCAAAACACCTATACCAGAAAACGTATCAATGAATTTCTTCCCATCTTTTGTATAAATATATATACCCTGTGCATGATCGATCTGCAAATCAAAAGGTTTGTAAACACCACATAAGTGATTCACAAGAATACCCCCCGTTCTGTCGGCAAACTTCTAAGAGCTTCTACGATTTTGGTTTTTTCCTTAGTCTTTTCATCAACCTTTTTGATGAATCTTGCTGGGATGCCTGCGACAACCGTGAACGGTTCTACATCGTTGATGACAACTGCACCGGCTGCAACAACTGCACCTCTACCCACTGTGACTCCCTCTAAAACGACTGCATTTGCACCAACCACGACATCATCTTCGATGACTACAGGTTTTGCACTCGGTGGTTCTATAACTCCTGCTATTACTGCACCAGCACCGATATGGCAATTTTTCCCGATGATCGCCCTCCCACCAATTACAGTGTTCATGTCAATCATTGTTTTTTCACCTATAATTGCACCGATATTTATGACAGCACCCATCATGATAACTGCGCCATCGCCGATTTGCACAAGATCTCGGATAATTGCTCCTGGTTCAATCCGTGCATTGTATTTTGTAAGATCTGCCAGAGGAAGTGCGGAATTTCTTGCGTGCACTTCGATGTGAATATCCTGGATTCTGTGTTGGTTTTCCTGAATAAATTTTTTGAGTTCTTCATATTCACCAACGATTATTCCAAAATTCTGAGTTCCAAAAAAATGGAGATTACCAAGATCAACCTTTCTAAAGTCTCCTTTCACGTAAGCAGTAACTGGGGTTTTTTTCTTAGATTTGCTGATCAACTCGATAATTGCGTTGGTTGTCAAGTTTTGTGTAAAATTTTCACTTTCAACCTGAACCTCTGTCATCCAAATACCCCCTTTTGAAGAGTAAAATCTTTTCTAAAAAATCCCTTATAAAAAGAAAACCGGGCTACCTTTTTGGTAGCCCGGTGATCTTTTTCCCTTAAGCCTGTGTGCTACAACGCATGCACACCGCCTTGTGTGACCACCGGGCGGTTGCACTTCTTAGCATTCTTCATTTGTATAGAAATTTGTTCAACAAGATCTTTTACCATATTTGGAAAACTCTCCTTCCTTTTGGCAATATCATACTATCTTGATCACCCATCTGTGATTGAAGATATAGAAAAAAATCATTGAAGAAATTGTTAACGCAAAACTCTTCTCTTCGATTTTCATTTGAATATCAACACAAATTAATAAAGAAATGCCAGTTTTCATCATCACTATAGTTAACGTAAACCAGAGATAGGTTATAATTAGTCAGATAAACTCATGTGAAGGGGTGTGTACAAATGGCTGAAAGAGTTGCGATACTTGTCGGTGGAGGCCCTGCACCTGGTATCAACAGCGTTATAAATGCTGTCACTATTGAGGCAGTCAATAACGATCTGGAGGTAATAGGAATCTACGATGGCTTTGAGCATTTGATGAAAGGTCGAACTGATATGATCCGCCCACTTAATATTTCAGATGTTTCTCGCATTCACATCGAAGGTGGATCGATCCTGAGAACTTCAAGGGCAAATCCAACCAAGAAAACCGAAGATCTTCAAAATGTTTTGAAAAGCCTTAAAGATCTCAAGATCAGTTATTTGGTAACCATTGGTGGAGACGATACCGCCTTTTCGGCTTCCGCCGTATCAAAGGTAAGCGGAGGTACGATCCGTGTCGCACATGTTCCAAAGACAATCGATAACGATCTACCTTTACCTGGTGGTATGCCAACATTTGGGTTTGAAACCGCACGCCACCTTGGAACCGAACTTGTGTACAATCTGATGCAGGACTCAAGAACAACAAACAGGTGGTATTTCGTCGTTGCAATGGGTAGAAAAGCAGGACATCTGGCTTTGGGAATAGGAAAATCTGCGAGTGCGGCTTTAACTATTATTGGTGAAGAGTTCAGAAAGGAAAAAATAACACTCTCGGAAGTTTGTGATGTACTTGAGACGACAATACTCAAAAGACGTGTGCTTGGAAGAAACGATGGTCTTGCGATAATAGCCGAGGGTATAGGAGAGATGATAGATCCACAAGAATTGGCGAATATCCCTGGTGTGACAGTTGAGCGAGACCCACATGGACACATAAGACTGAGTGAGATACCTTTGGCTACCATATTAAAACGTGAAATTCAGAAACGTTTTGCTCAAAGGGGAGAAAAGATCAACATCATAGACGTCACATTGGGTTATGAGTTAAGGTGCGCAAGACCAATTCCATTTGACATCGATTACACCAGAACCCTTGGATACGGTGCCGTGAGATTCTTACTCGGAGATTTTGAAAAACACCTATCTGGTGGCATGATCTGTGTTGAAAATGGAAGAATCAGAATATTACCTTTTGAAGAACTCATCGATCCAGCAACCGGCAGGACAAAGGTGCGAATGGTAGATATCAACTCAGAACACTACCGCGTTGCTCGTGGTTATATGATAAGGCTCACCAAAAAAGATTTACAAGATACCACTATGCTCTCAAAACTGGCAAATGCAGCAAAGATGAATGTTGAAGAGTTCCTCAAAAGATTTTCATGGGTTACAGAAATATGAGCAAATCCCCCGGGCTTTACCGGGGGATTTTGTCATTTCTTTGGCTTTTCTTTTTTCGTTTCCTTTGGTTTTTCTTCGGGTTTCTTTGGTTCAGGATTCTTTCCACAAGGCATCTTCACACCCCCCATCTTACCTAAGAGTATAACTCATCTCTTTGGAAGTGCAATATCTTCTGCAAGAAAAAAGAGAAAATCTCTGGTGGTTTTTGTACGTATTTGGCACCTGCTTCGATCAAAGACTGGGGATGATTGCGATCATGCAACACGCCAAAAACAACTACAATTCCAGCATTAATAGCTGATCTGATGCCATTGACTGAATCTTCAAATACAACCACTCGAGATCCTTCAACTCCTAATTTTTTCAAGGTATGGAGATATATCTCGGGGTCTGGTTTACTCTTGAGTACTTCATCACCAAAGATCATAACATCAAAAAAATCTATTAAACCAGTCCTTTGAAGTCTTTTCAGTGCTGCATTTTTCACCGTTGATGTGGCAACGGCTACTTTCTTGTTCAACATTTTGAGAGCTTTTATAGTTTCCATAACTCCTTCTCTTGGTTGCAATTGTTGTGAAAATCTGTCAAAAACCTCGTAGATTTTCTCTATGAACTGTTTTTCATTTAAAGGTAGGTTGAATTCCCTTATGATCTTTTCTGCACCACCTTTTTCAAGCGTGGTTCCAGTTAATTGAAGGAAAAAATCATCTGAGAATGGCACATTATACTGTGAAAGGATTTCCTTGAATGTTTCTCTGTATATACTCTCAGTCTCAATCAAGACACCGTCCATATCAAAAATAATTGCATCCACCACATGATCACCTACTAAAACTCGGATCGATCAACTTGATGAATTCTCCAAGGGTCTTAACGCGCGGAAGATTTGTAATATGTCTGTTGTAAGACCAGTCCATCACCACCGCTGAGATGCCATGATTCATTAGATCTTCTATGTGATGAGGAGCATCATCGAGAGCAAGATCGATTTTAAGTTCCCTGCAAAATATCCCTTTTTTGGACGTGACAAAAACTCTTGGTTTAATACCCACATATCTTTCTATCCAAAGAACGGTTTGTTCCTCGACTGTTCTACCTCTTGTGGGAAAGCGAGAGGTGATAAAAAAGACCTCATAGTCGGTTTTCTGAATAAAATCTTTTAACATCAATAAATCTTCCTGCGATGCATAGGCAGGAAGCGTTTCGTAGAAATTCTCTGTTTCCTTGATTTTTTCCCACACAATCTGTTCCATTTCATAACTCAATCCAGGAACACATTTGTAGAAATCCCACACTGTTATCTGAACATCTAACGGAGTCCCAAAAAGCCGATGACTCAATTCCAAAAATGCCTTGTTGAAATTGGTGAGTACATCATCGACATCTATCATTACTCTCAGAAATTGATCACCTGCCTGAGTTTTTGATCTGCGTCGATGTATTGGTTGATCTCGTCGGAAAGTTTTATCAAAAGATACCACCAATAAATGCCTATAGTCACGATCACCAAGAGAATGAAGATCCCAACATTCCTCTGTTTTATATAGCTCAACATAGGTGAAGAGATACCCAACATGGGATACATGGCGTTCTTAATCTCTTCCAATCTTTTTGCAACGGTGAAGACGCTTTGTAAATATATCGACAAAAATACAACTGCTAAAATTGCAAAGACAAAAGAAGCCATTGGCACAATGAAGGAAATGATGTAGAAAGCCATGTAAACCCAATAAGCCCAGATGTTCAGATTCAACGCAGAGAGATGTCCTTCAAGAACACTCAAGTTGATCTGCTTATCGGCATCGACTTTTTGCTTGAGATAACTAAGCAAAACTTTCGTATTTTGGATGTTTTCATTCAAAGTGTTGCTCCATTGATTCAACACTATCAGAGTAAAGATGGCTGCTAATATACCAAGAAGACCGGAGATCAATGTTATAAACATACCTCCAAACATCCTCGCGTAACCATATCCATGACCAAAACCTCCATTAAAGATACCTTCAAACATACCCCTCAGAACATTGGCAGCGCCTATCATTCCTACAAAACCTGCGATAATTGAAAAAACCACAGCCAAGACTGCAAAACTACTGTTAACCTTCCTCTCACTCAACAAGGTTGGAACCATCCAGCTCACCCCCTGTGATAATCTTCTCAACCGATAGATACTTCATACCAACTTTTTCACAACTCCTGTCAAACAGATCATCATTCCCAATCATGAGACATTCGCTTGGTTTCACATCGATTATAGAGCATATTTGTAGAAAATACCTCGGATCTGGTTTGCAAAAATGGAAATTTTCCATGTGTGTTATTAGATCAAAATCCGATTCTCCAAGATCTATCCAGCTCATCCTTTTTATCACGGCTATCTTTGGAAAGACAGGATTTGTGGCGAGTACGACTTTATGACCGCTCTGTTTGAATTCTTTCAAAAGTTCTAAAGCACGAAGATTTGGTTTTATTAGAACTTTTAGGCTGTCAAAGAACTCACTTTGATAAAACTCATCAAAGATATTTTTCCAATCAGCAGAAAAATCATATTTTTTTGAAAAACAGGATAGAAATCTTTCGTAGTTATTTTTCTTTCCATCGGCAACCTTGGTTATATGTTCAACACATTCAAGAATATCTTTACTTGAAATCGTCAAAGAATAGTTTTCATAAACGAAATTCTTGAGTTTTTGAAAATATTTTTGGGTAAACTCATTCTCATCAACCAATGCAAGTGTTCCATCATAGTCCAATAAAAGCGCCTTCACCCACATTCTCCTTTCTTTGGAATAACTACCTGTGGTACAATTTTATCAGTTATTGATAAATTGTGCCAAAAGGGGGTTAAAAAATGAAGAACAGATGGTATATTTTGCCAACGATTTTTCTGTTGGTAATGATGCTCCTTCAGGGTTGTGCTGGAATAGGTGACTGGTTCGGAGGCGGGGGTCAAACGTCGACTAATAGAGCACCTAACAAACCAACATTGATTGGACCCGCGAACGGCGATACATTGAGTACAGTCTATGTGACCTTCAAATGGAGTTGTACAGATCCAGATCAAGATACGTTGACCTATGATCTTTATCTCTCCGAAGAAGGTCAAAGTCTTTCCCTTTACAAAGGAGGAATCAGTGACACCCAATATTCGATAAGTTTAGAACCTGGTAAGAGTTATCAATGGAAAATCATCGCAAAAGATTCTAAAAACGCGAGCACACCAAGTGATGTATACAAATTTTCTATTTCAAAATTCACCAAACCTGTAAACGTGTGGGATTATCTGTACGTTGCAGGTGCATCGAATGGGCTTTTGATTTATGATGTCACAAGGTACAATGATATCGATTACCCAGAGTCATTTAAACAGCAGATTTCGAGTATAAAAGAAGTCGTTGTTTTTGGTGAATGGGCTTACGTGATCGATTCCTCCGAAAATATAGTATGTGCAAACTTAGCAGAATACCTGTCTGGCAAAGATCCACAAACCTATGTCATCTCGTCATTTGGTAGTTATCCTGCCAATGCAAAGAGAATTGAGGCTGGTACCTTTAGTCAATCGAATTATCTGATCGTCGCAAATGATGATAGAGTCTTTGCTTATAACATTAGCACAAAATCGAGTACCTCATACAGTGGTTTGAAATCCACCAACGCGATAGCGATTGGTTCAAACAACATGATCTATCTGGCTGGTTTTCAGAATAATCAACCTACACTCGTCAAATTAAAACTTGGTACAGATGGCAGCTTGAATTTCCAAGGAAAGGTTAATCTGAATTATTCACCATTGGACATGGCTTTAAAAGATGGGTATGTGTTATTAGTTGGAGAGGATTCAAGATCGTTATATCTGGAGGCATACGACGATCTGACACCTTATGCAACGAGCGTCGAACTTGGAAAACTTTCAGAAGACTTTGCTGGAATAACAACCCATGGCGATAGAATCTTCGTGGCTGCGGGAAGCGGTGGAATTGTCAGCTTTAATTTTGCTGATCTTTTAAACAACTTAGAAGAAACCGAAATAGCTACGTCTGATCAATGGGAAGAGACAAGTTATGCAAGAGACGTAATAGTTAGAGCATACACAAATGGTTTATATGCATACGTTTCAGCAAATGATGGTTTATATGTTTTTGATGTGGATGATGTGCCAGAACTAATAACAGAGGTAGCATTTGTCTCACCACTTTACAGAATCTCTGCACCTCAACAATAAAAAAGGGGGCTTTGAGCCCCCCTTTTTTGATCGAGAGTGAGTTATTTTTTCCATCTGTAGATAGGTTTCTTGGTTGCTGTGACATCGTCGAGTCTTCTTACAGGAGTTTTATATGGAGCATTCTTTACAAGTTCTGGGTTTGTTTTTGACTCTTCGATTATCGCCTCTAAAATTTTTGCAAACCTATCCAGGGTATCTTTACTCTCTGTTTCAGTCGGTTCTATCATCATGTCCTCGTGAACTATTAGTGGAAAATAAACAGTTGGTGCGTGAACACCATAGTCGAGTAATCTTTTTGCAACATCCAAGATCTTCACATTTGTTTGCTTGACAAAATCGCTACCATCGACAACAAATTCGTGCATACAAACTCTTGGGGAGGCAATTTTTAGAAATCTTGAGATCAGTGCCCTCAGATAATTTGCGTTTAAAACAGCCATTCGAGAAGCGTGAGTAAGTCCGTCTTTGCCCATTATTAGTATATAGGTGTATGCCTTGACCAGTACAGAGAAGTTTCCATAGAAACTCCTTGTTCTTCCTATGCTCTTGGGCAAATTGAAATCTGGATAGTAGGTCTCATTTTCTTTTCGAATAACAGGTATTGGCAAAAACTCTGCTAAGAACTTTTTAACTCCAACGGGTCCACTACCAGGGCCACCCATTCCATGCGGCGCAGAAAAGGTTTTGTGGAGATTCAGATGCACTATATCAAAACCGGTATCGCCAGGTCTCACTCTACCCATTATGGCGTTGAGATTTGCACCATCATAGTAGAGCAATGCTCCAACATCGTGAACCATCTGTGCGATTTTTATGATGTCTTTTTCAAATAAACCCAACGTATTGGGATTTGTCAACATCAAAACGGCTACTTCTTCGTTCAAATATCTTTTCAGTTCTTCAAGATCAACCAAACCATCTTCAGTTGATTTGAGTTCTATCACATCAAATCCTGCCATTGCCGCTGAAGCAGGGTTTGTTCCGTGAGCCGAATCGGGAACGAGTGCTATGTGTCTTTTTGTATCATTTCTGGACAGGTGATATGCCCTTGCGATCAACATACCTGTGAGCTCTCCGTGAGCACCAGCAGCTGGTTGAAGTGTCATATCATCCATCCCTGTGATTTCACACAGGGCTTCCTTGAGCTCAAACATCAGTTTGAGAGATCCTTGTGTGAATTCCCATGGTTGATAGGGATGTATTTCTGTAAAACCTTCCAAGGACGCTGTATATTCATTTACTTTTGGGTTGTATTTCATGGTACACGAACCGAGTGGATAAAATCCCTTATCGACTGAATAGTTCTTACCTGCTAATTCTGTATAATGCCTGACCACATCTGGTTCAGAGAGTTCTGGGAGATTCAATGGCTTTTGTCTTGTCAAATGAGTTGGAAAATCATATTCTCTTTCTTTGACATCTGATTTGGGTAATCTAAAGCCCATTCTACCCGTTGTTGATTTTTCAAATACTGTCATAACTCATCACATCCCAAGAGTTCCACAAATTCGTCGATACTTTGTTTTGTATTTACTTCCGTTGCACAAGCAAGACCACAGTCTCTGTATTCTTCAAAATACCAACCCAACGGAAGCGGTCCAAGTACACCACGTTCAAAGATCTTTCTCCATTTTGAATCATAGTCTCTTGTGAATCTCACAGCGAATTCATTGAAGAACGGCCCATCAAATAACAGATTGAAGCCTTTTTCTTTCATCCTGTCCGCAAGATAATGGGCATTTGAATAACTCCTCTTTGCGACTTCCCTCAAACCATCCGGACCCATTGTGCTCATGAATATAGCATTGGTAACAGCCATCAAAGCATGATTGGTGCAGATATTCGAGGTTGCCTTTTCTCTTCTAATATGCTGCTCTCTTGTTTGAAGGATCATCACATAACCAGTGTTTCCTTCGATGTCTTTCGTCTCACCTATTAACCTACCAGGCATCTTGCGAACATGTTTTTCGAGTGTAGCTAAAAATCCCACCGTAGGTCCTCCATAATTCATGGGAATACCGAGAGGCTGTCCATCACCAACAACGATATCTGCGCCAAAGGTTGCCGGTGATTCAAGTACCGACAATGCAAAAGGTTCTACAACGACAATAAAAACAGCATCTTTGATGTTCTCTTTTATTGCTTTGAGGTCTTCTATCACTCCAAAAAAATTTGGATATTGAATCACAACGGCGCAGGTGTTTTCATCAATAGATTCCTTAAGTATTTGAAGATCTGTTCTACCAAAATTATCAAGCGGTATTTGCTTAAAGGAAAGTTTCTGTGCAGATGCATAAGTGTGGCTGGTTTGGACATATTCAGGGTGGACGGCTTTGCTCATGAGAATTTTATGTTTTCCATTTATTCTGTGAGCCATCAAAATAGCTTCAGCGAGAGCAGATGCCCCATCATACATCGAAGAATTTGCGACTTCCATACCCGTTAATTCACAAATCATCGTCTGATATTCAAACAAGGCTTGAAGGGTTCCCTGAGAAACCTCTGCTTGGTAAGGTGTATATGCGGTTACAAATTCAGGTCTTGAAGCCAAAGCTTTCACAACCTGGGGAATGTAATGAGCATATATGCCTGCGCCCATGAATATTTTTGATTTTTCTATGACTTTGTTTTTATCTGCGAGAGATTTCAACAAAGAAACAACAGTGAATTCGTCGAGCCCTTCTGGAATCCTTAGATCTTTTATGGTTACTGGGACATCTTTGTACAAATCATCGAGATGTTGCACACCTATTGTGTGTAACATCTGTTTAATTTCTTCATCTGTATGAGGAATATAAGGGTGCATCATCCTTCCTCCTCGCAGAGTTTCTTGTAAGCCTCCTCATCAAGAAGGTCGTTGAGCTCTGCTTGATTAACCATCTCGATTTTGACAAGCCAGCCCTCACCTTCTGGATCTTTATTCACAAGCTCTGGTTGGTCATTGAGTTTTGTGTTCACTTGGACTACTTTACCGCTCACCGGTGCGTAGATATCGCTCGCTGCTTTGACAGATTCAATGCTCATGAATGCAGTACCTTTTTTTACTTCTTTACCTACTTGGGGTAGATCGACATAAACTACATCACCAAGTTTGTCTTGAGCGAAGTTCGTTATCCCTACTGTTGCAATTTTTCCATCGACTTTTACCCACTCATGTGTCTTTGCATATTTCTTCATCATTCACACCTCCTATGAAATTTTGACCGAACCTCTATAAAATGGCAATTTGACGATCCTTGCCTTTACTCTTGTACCCCTTATATCAACTTCAACTTCGTCTGAAATCTTCAGTTGACTATCCAGCATAGCCAATGCGATCGATTTGCCAAGGGTTGGTGAGAAAGTGCCACTGGTTATCACACCAACTTTTTCTCCATTTTTGAAAATCTCCATACCATGTCTTGCAATTTTCTTGTCCAAAATTTCAAGTCCCCTAATCCTTTTTTTCAAACCTTCTTCTTTTTGCTTCAAAAGATTTTCTTTACCTATGAAATCTTTTTCAAACTTCACAACCCATGAAAGACCTGCTTCCAAAGGTGTTGTATTTTCATCCATGTCATTACCATAAAGCATATAGGAAGCTTCAAGTCTGCAGACATCACGAGCTCCAAGTCCGGCCGGTTTAACACTAAAATTTTCTCCGCGTGTAAGAAGTTCTTCCCATATAAATGGCGTATCGTTCCATTTACAGTAGATCTCAAAACCATCTTCACCAGTATAACCCGTCCTGGAAATGATGCAATACTTGCCAAAGATGGTGTAACTGGCAAAGGTGTAATAAGACAAATTGATGACATCTGGCGCAAACCTTCTTAGAAATTCTTCACTTGTTGGACCTTGAACAGCTATGAGTCCATAATCCATTGAAAGATCAGAAACCTTCACGTTAAAAGTTGCTGATTTTTCGACAATCCAATTGAAATCTTTTTGTGTGTTAGCGGCATTCACAACGAGCATCGCTCGATTTTCACCTAATCTGTAAGTAAGTAGATCATCGATGATTCCACCTTTTTCATTGCACATAGTTGTGTACATTACCTGACCAATTTTCATAGATCCAAAAGAGTTTGTGAGTAGATAATCGACGAACTTTGCCGTGTCATCACCCTCGATGAGTATTTCACCCATGTGAGAAACATCGAAAATTCCTATATTTTTTCTTACACTCATCACTTCATTGGTGATACTCTCGTATTGAATAGGCATTTCCCAACCTGCAAAATCAACCATCTTTGCATTCAAAACGATGTGATTTTCATAAAGAGGGGTTCTCTTCATCTCCAAGCGCCTCCTTTATAATTTCTTGAGCTTTTTCCAAATCATCTTGCATTACCATTATTTGAACCAAGCCACCCTGACCAAAGATGACCGGGTCAAAGCTGCCGGGTTTGATCAGAACTTCTATACCATTGTCTTGCAGTAGAGATTTTATAATATTAGCTGTTGTTAGATCTATCTCTTGTATCAATACCTTCCACAAGATAAATTCCCCCTGTTGTATAATCAATCCAGTATTGATTTTACACCAGGAGGTGTTAGAAATGAAAACCATAGGTGTACTCACCAGTGGTGGAGATTCACCCGGTATGAATGCAGCCATCAGAGCTGTTGTGAGATTTGGAGTAAGAAACAACCTGAGAGTCATTGGCATAGAAAGAGGATATTGTGGGTTGATAGATGGTGCATTCAGAGAGATGAATTTTCCCAATGTAGCAGGGATCATGGAGAGAGGCGGAACTATTCTCAGAACGAGTAGATGTGGAGAATTTTACACAAAAGAAGGTAGAGCAAAGGCAGCAGAACAACTGAGAAGTGCTGGTATAGAAGGACTTGTTGTCATAGGTGGTGAAGGAAGTTTAACGGGTGCAAAACTCCTGTACGAGGAGCACAAAATACCCGTTGTTGGTATACCAGGAACCATAGATAATGACATATCACTTACCGATATGTGTGTTGGTGTAGATACATGCTTGAACACCGTTGTTGAAGCCATTCAAAAACTAAAAGACACTGCAACTTCACACGAGCGAGCATTTATAGTTGAAGTGATGGGAAGATCATCTGGCTATATCGCACTCTGTGCCGCACTTGCAACTGGAGCAGAGGCTGCAATCGTACCTGAGATTCCAATCGATTGGGAGAAATTATCTGCGAGATTGTTTGAAGAAAGAAAAAGGGGAAAAATAAACTGTATCATAGTAGTTGCAGAAGGCGCTGGAGGAGCATTCCACGTGGCAAAAAACCTTGAAAACAGAATCGGATACGAGACACGGGTATCGATACTCGGTCATATACAACGCGGAGGAAGTCCAACGGCATTCGATAGAATCTTAGCAACTCGAATGGGCGCAGAAGCTGTGAAGGCACTTATGGAGAAAAAGAATTGTGTGATGACAGCGTTACAGCTTGGTAGGGTTGTAACTGTACCAATAGAAGAAGTACTCAAAGAGAAGAAACCACTCGATATGAATCTCTATCAATTGGCACATCTTCTCTCTTAAGGTGAGAAGGATGCGAAAATCAAAGATAATATGCACAATCGGTCCAAAAACAGAAGAACTTGAAACAATAAAACAATTGATGCAAATTGGTGTGAATGGCATCAGACTCAGTGCCGTTCACTATGACACGGAAAAACTCAAAAAGATCATAAATCTTATAAAAGAAATCAGAGATGATATGAATATACCCTTGGCAATTATCGTGGATCTTCCAGGTTCTAAATTGAGAACCGGTGAACAAAAAGAAGATTCCATCGAACTCTTAGCCGGTGAAAAGGTGGTAATAACGACAGAAAAAACTATCTCCACAAAGGGATTGATCAGTATCGACTATCCCAGACTCGCACAAGAAATAAAGGTGGATGATCCCATACTGATCGACGACGGAAAAATAAGACTGAGAGTAACAAAGATTTCTGGCAAGAAAATAGAGTGCATTGTCGAAGTTCCGGGAATTATTAAACAAAATCATGGTGTAAACCTACCAGAGACCGATCTATCAATTCCAGCGTTGACCGAAGAGGATAAAAGAATAATCACCGAGTGTGGAAAAATAGGAGTCAATTTCTTTTGTCTGTCATTTGTCAAGAATTCAAAGGATGTGAAAGAAGCAAGAAAAATGATCGAATCGATAGACCCAAATGCTGGAATACTTGCAAAGATAGAGACTAAGAAGGCAATTGATGACATTGATCAAATCTGTGAAAATAGCGACGGAATAATTATCGCAAGAGGAGATCTTGCAGTAGAAACCTCACTTGAGGATCTACCCGTTGTTCAGAAAAAAATCATACAAACGGCTGCTAAATACAAAGTACCTGTCATTATAGCAACACAGATCCTCGGATCAATGGTCGAAAATCCAATCCCCACAAGAGCAGAGGTGATAGATGTAGCCAGTGCCATTTTTGATGCGGCTGATGCCCTTTTGTTCACATCAGAAACAGCTGTGGGAAATTATCCTCTACAGGTTGTCGAAATGGCAAACAAGATCATTGAGAGTGTTGAAGGACATCTGAAAGAAGTCAAAACAATCTTCTTCGAAAGAGGTTTTGAAAAAACAGAAGATCCATCAGAAGCGATAGCAAAATCTTGCTGTTATATTGCTGAAGAAATAGGAGCGAAGGCGATAATAACCTCAACTGCTTCCGGGAGTACAGCCAGAAGAGTAGCTCATTTCAGACCACTCTGCCCAATCATCGCAACGACTCCGGATCAAGATACATTCAACCAACTCTCAATTGTGTGGGGGGTCACACCGATACTCGTTCCAGAGGTCCATTCAACAGACATCATGATCCATGTGGCAGTTGAAAAAGTCAAATCCCTTGGATATGTAGAAAGTTCCGATGTCGTTGTTGTAACCTCTGGTGCGCCATGCGGAGTCGTGGGTACAACGAATATGTTAAAGGTTCATGTGGTGGAATAGGAGTGATCTTAAACGGAACGGATTTCTGATCAGACACTTTTATTTTTACTCGAATTAGTGGGTGTTCCTGTGGCAGTTTTTGACGAAAATCTCATGGTTTATTTTGCCAACAAAGAGATGTGTGAATTGATCGGTTTTTCGAAGGAAGAATTGCAAAAGATGAATTGGACTGATCTTGTACATCCCAAAGATTTTGAAAAAATGAAACAATACCACCAGTTGAAAAGAGAAAACTTACCCGCCCCAGATCGATTCTATCTCACGTTGAGAAATCCCAACAAAAATGAAATCAAGGAAATTTTGGTACACATTAAAACAATCCCTGGTACTCAGAAGTCCTTAGTTTCAATGACTGATGTGACAGAATTGAAACAATTGACAGAGAAACTCTCAAGAAAAAACAAATGTCAACAAGTCATTCTTCAAGTCATCACAAAGATTCTCAAAGATGGTATAGAAAATCCGTATCAATTCATATTGGAAAAAGCAGTTGAGAATGTACCTAAGGTACAAGCAGGCAGTGTTCTTGTTGAAGAGAAAGGTGTTTATGTGTACAAAGCCGCTGTTGGTTATAACCTTTTAGAACTTTCAGAGGTCTTTTTCCACAAAAATGAATTGGCACAAGGATTGGCAAAAGATGTGATGATAGTGACAGATTTTTCAATTAATGAAAGATTGGATGAGAAAAGAAGAAAAATCCTTGAGAAAGTAGGTAGGTTTAGACAAATCAAAGCGATGATGACAATACCCATCGTTGTTCGCGAAAAGACCATAGGTTTTTTCAACCTTGATAATTTCGAAGATCCAAATGCCTTTGATGAGGAATCAATTGATTTTGCAAAAATTTTTGCTGTGCAAATAGGAGTGATTTTTGAAAGATTAGAATTAGAAGAGCAAATCAAAAATCAAGCTGAGCAAATGCGTTTTCTTTCATATCATGATCCACTCACTGGCCTTGCAAACAGAAGATTTCTTCAAGAAGAAGCCGAAAGAATTTTAGCTCTCTCAAGCAGACAAGAAGAACCCGTGAGTATTCTTTACCTGGACTTGATGAATTTCAAAAGGATAAACGATAATTCTGGCCATCAAGTAGGCGATGTGGTTTTGAGTGTCATAGCAAAAAGGTTGAAAAGATGCACAAGGAAAAGTGATTTCGTAGCGAGAATCGGTGGAGATGAATTTGTCTTTCTGTTAACAGGAACGCCTAAGGATCTTGCAATACATTTTGCCAAGAGATTGATCGATCAAGTTGAAGCTCCGATAATCATCGGTGATCAGAAAATTCAAATCTCAGCTAACATCGGCATCGCAGAATATCCAATAGATGGTGATGATTTTGAAAAAATCCTGCGCAATGCCGACAGGGCCATGTATTGTGCCAAAAACCAGAACAAACCTTATTGCATCTTCCAAAGTTGATTGATGATATCACAGGCAAGCTTTACATTGTTTTTGAGAAGTTCTACGTTGCTTTGAACTGTTTTGCCATTCGAATAATGAGCCAGTCTTGAGAGTAGAAATGGCGTGACATTCTTGCCTTCGACATTACAATTTTGAAGATCTTTTTCTGCCATCTTTTGCCATTGCTCAAAAACTTCTTGGCTGATTGCGTATTCATCTGGGATCGGATTGAAGACAAGCAACGAGCCAGGTAAATCCATTTTCTCCTTATGCAAGAAAATAGAAGCTATCTGTTCAGTATCTTCGACTCTCGCAATGGGAAAGTCGGTGGACTTACAGTAAAAAGCAGGCAGTCTATCTGTTTTATAACCAACAACTGTAACCTGTAAAGTCTCAAGCATCTCAATGGTTGACTTGAGATCCAAAATCGATTTTGGCCCGGCACTCACAACTATCATCCTTGTCCTTGCAAGTTCCAAAAGATCCTGAGACACATCCCAATGTTCAGTCGAATGAACGCCACCTATACCTCCAGTTGCAAAGACTTTTATTCCATTTGAATGTGCTATGCGCATTGTCGCGCTCACTGTCGTTGCAGCCCATTTTCTTAAAGTTACCGCAATTGCTATTTCAGCGGTACCAACCTTCATCACATCTTTTCTTGTACCAATTTCAGTTATCTCTTTTTCAGTTAAACCAACTCTGATTTGTCCGTCGATTATACCTATAGTATATGGTGTGCAATTGTTTTGCCTTGCTATTTTCTCGAGTTCTAACGCAACATTTATATTGAATGGTTTGGGCAAACCGTGGGCGATAACCGTGGATTCGAGCGCGAGTTTTTTCTCAAACATCGTCTACCATCTCTCAAAATGAATGCGTTCTTTTTTGAATCTATCAACAGGTTCGGGTTTTTCAGCAGGATATCCCACACAAACCAATGAAAATGCCACCACATTTTCCGGCAGATTCAACACTTTTCTTAAATTCTCTACTCTCTCTTGATCAGGATAAATACCGCACCACACAGCACCAAGTCCAAGTTCCGTTGCTCTCAAAAGAATATTTTGTGTTGCCGCTGAACAATCCTGAACCCAAAAGTCTCTGAATTTGGCAAGGTTTAGATCGGCACAGACAACAATAGAAACCGGTGATTTTAAGAGCATCTTCGCATAAGGATGCACTTGAACGATTTTTTCTTTTGTCTCTTTGTTTTTCACTACAACAAAATGCCAAGGTTGTTCATTTCCTGCGGAAGGTGCGTGCATCCCAGCTCTTATGATCTCTAAGACAAGTTCATCATCAACATCCCTTTCCTGATACTTTCTGATACTCCTTCTTTGATAAATGATACTCATTAGAACCACCTCCACGGTATGACTTGATAGTTCCCATGATCATGGCTGAAATCAATAAGATCATACCAAAAAATTGAATCAGAGACATTTTTTCAGACAGAATTATGAATGAAAACAAGGCTGCAAAAATCGGTTCCCCAACATATATAATGGCAGAAACATTCGAACCAACGTGTTTTTGAAATTTGAGTTGCACCCAAATCGCAAAGATCGTTGCGAAAAATGCTGTGAATAAAAGGGCACAAGTCATTGCAAGATTTATCTTCAAACTACCACCTAACGGAATCAAAACAGAGTTGATACCAGATGTCAGCAAAAACTGTGGAACAAGAAGTGACACCTCATCATCACTGGTTTTTGTAAAGTGAGTTATCAACACCACGTGAATCGCAAAAGCCACTGCACACACCAATGTCAAAAAATCGCCGAGATTGAAAGGATCTTTTGAAGGATCGTTGAGCATATAGAGCCCGACGATAGAAGCCAAAAACGAGATGATTTGGAACAAAGTCGGTCTGTTTTTCTCGATGATGTACGAAAAAAATGGTACAAATGGTATATACAAAGATGTTATAAATCCGCTTTTGGTTGAACTCGTTATCTTCAAACCACTCGTTTGAGCTGCATATGCAATACCCAGGAAAAGACCTAAGATCAATCCCTTTTTCCAAGAAGACTTTCTCCTGAAAAAAATAACCGCCAAAAGAAATGCAACTAAAAACCTCAAGCAATTGTAGAAAAATGGATTAATACCTTCCAATGCTATTTTCTGTATAGGAAAGGTCAAACCCCATATGAATGTAACAACGAGCAACAAAAGTACAGCTCTTTTCATAGGCTACTTTCTCTTTTCACCAGTCTTGTGCTCAAAACTATCTTTTTGGGTATCTCTTCACCGTTGATCATCTTGAGGATGTATTGGCCACAAATCCTCCCAGTTTCTTCATTCATATATTCTACACTGCTCAAAGATGGACCCAAAAGACTTCCACAGGAAAAATTTCCATACCCAATGATGGAAACTTGCTGTGGTATCTTTATCCCCTCGTCTTTAAAGGCTTTCATAACACCTGCCGCTATTTCATCTTTACTGCACAAAATCGCACCGGGCAAAATAGACAACTCTTTAGCGACATCATAAGGATCTTTTGAATTGAGCATCTTTATTTCATAGGATTCAATTTTATGGTGAAACATGATCTTCATAAATGCACCGTACAGCTTGCAAGCCCTGTAGTTTGATAAACCTTCACATAGGAAAGCAAAACTATCTATTCCCTTACTCAATAGTTCACTCACTATCAAATTCAACGTTGAAAAATGATCAAAGACAACTGAACAAGATGACAATTCCTGTCCAATAGTCATTGAAGCATTCAGCTTATCGTCGAAGTCCTCGCCAATTGCAACAACGAAATCACCAAGGTTGTTCAAGTTCGTCTTAGGAATAACGGAAATTTGCTGCTCTCCTAAGCTCTCAGTCAATCCACGAAGTACCCGAAGATAATGTTCTTCCCATTTACTTAATACCACATCAATTTGCATTGAACTTTTTCTGAAAGAACGAGCAAAACTACTCGGCTGGAAATTGGTATCTTTTATCACTTGTAAAACTCTTTCCTTCAACTGTGGATCGACATTTCCTTTTCCATTCAAAACGCGGGATACTGTAGAAATAGACACACCCGCGATATTCGCGATATCTTTGATGGTTACCTTTTTCAAGAACAGCCCCCCACGGCTTTGTTTTAATCTCTTCTGCCAAATGCACCGGCGATTAGAAGCATTCTCAACAATTGCAAGATTGACATAGCAGTTGCTGCAACGTATGTCAAAGCCGCTGCACTCAGAACTTTCTTGACTCCTTTGAGTTCTTCCTCAGACATCATGATGTTTTCCCTGAGTAATTTCATTGCCTTTCTGCTTGCGTCGTATTCCACGGGCAGTGTTATCAAACTGAACAGTACAGCTAAAGCAAAGAGCACGATTCCAAATTGCCAAAGAGCAGGCAATGCAAAGACAAGGCCCATTATGAACAAAATCCAGGCGAGTGATGATCCAAGATTTGCAACTGGTGCGAGTATAGTTCTGAAGACAAGGGCTGGATTTTTCTCAGCATGCTGGATTGCATGACCTATTTCATGAGCCACAACACCAAGAGCGGCAACGGAAGGACTCGCATAGGTTGAAGAAGATAATCTTACAACCTTTGTTCTTGGATCGTAATGATCTGTCAGATGACCGGGCAATGATTCAACACGTACGTCGTATATGCCGGCACTATCCAGTAATCTCATTGCAAGTTGACTGCCCGTGAAACCCGTTACCGATCTTACCTTTGAATATTCAGAGAAGGCGGCACTAACTTTGATCTGAGCCCATACTGCCAATAACAAGGCAGGTATAAGAATTATGAAAGTCGGATCGTAAAAGAACACATTTTCACCTCCTTCAGTTAGGACATTTTATCTTCAAAAACCGTTCGAAACTTTGCTGAATTTTCAAATTAAATGAACAAAAAGTCCACTTTTCAGTTTTGGTTCAAACCAAGTTGATTTTGGTGGCATTATCTTCCCAGAATCTGAGATTTTCATCAAATCTTCTATCGATGTTGGATACAATGAAAACGCTACAGCCCATCCCTTTTTATCAATGTAATCTTGTAAAGCCTGTAAACCATGGACACCACCTACGAAGTCTATTCTTTTGTCGGTCCTTGGATCTTTTATTCCGAGAATTCTATCTAAAACATGTTCTTGCAGAACCGAGACATCCAAGGCTTTAATAGGATCAGAATCATCCACCAATTCTTTCTTGAGTGCCAATCTATACCACGTTCTGTTCAAATACATCCCAAATTCGTGCTTCATCTTAGGTTTGTAAACGCCTTCCTTTGATATGGATACATCAAAGATCTTTTCGATTTTTGATAAAAATTCATATTCGCTCATACCATTTAAATCTTTGACGACTCGGTTATAATCATATATACGTAGGTGTTTGTGTGGAAAAAGAACAGCCAAGAAGAAATTGTACTCTTCATTTCCTGTGTGTACTCTGTTTTCTTCTCTGAGAAGCTGAGCAACTCTCACTGCAGAGGCAGCACGATGATGACCATCCGCGATATAAAAACTATCTACTTTATCAAAGAGCGTTTTTATCTCCTCGATAATCTTTTTATCCTGTACCACGTAAACAATTTGTCTAACACCATCCTCGTCAATGAAATCATACTCAGCTTCACCTTGAGCGAGATTTTCTATATATCTGTCTATTTCTTCAGAGGAACGGTACATCAAAAAAACCGGTCCAGTTTGTGCCCTCAAATGGTATATATGTTTTGCTCTTTCTTCCTCCTTATCTTTTCTGGTCAGTTCGTGCTTTTTTATTTTACCTGACAGATATTCATCAACTGAGAATGTCGCAACTAAACCTATCTGAGTGTGGTCTTTTGCGATTTGTTTGTATATGTAGAAAGATTCACGATCCTGAAAGAAAACACCAGAGTCAACAAACCATTGAAGATTTTTCTTTGCTGCTTCGAGTGCTATTTCTGAACTCGGTTCAATTTGCATATCAAAATTCACTTCAGGCTTTGTTACTTTATAGAATGTATATTCATTGTTTTGCGCGACCTTTTTTGCATCCTCGGAACTTATTACATCGTAAGGTTTTACAGCGACCTTTTGGGCAAATTCCTTCTTAGGTCTCAGCGCCATGAATGGCTTAACTATCATATCGTTCAACCTCCTTGAGGTATTCTTCTTGTTTGATAAACATTTCCTTTGATCTGTTATCACTCAGCTCATGATCATAGCCGCTCAGGTGAAGACAGGAATGTATCACGACTCTAATTAATTCAGTCAGATAAGGCTGTTTATATTTTGTAGCATTTTTTTCTACCTGTCTTGGACAGATGAATATCTCTCCAAACAAATCTTGGTCTTTATAAAGAAAGGTGAGTACATCTGTTGGTGAATCGATATCTCTATAATCTCTGTTGAGATCTTTTATGTGCCTTTCCCCAACAAAAATCACGTTGACTTTCACTTCACCAATCTCATTCTTTAGAACTCTATCCACTATTTTCTTTATCAAGGTTTTGTTTATTGAACTTCTTGTTTTGTTGATTATCTGGATTTTGGGCAAGACTGATCACCTTCTTTATCTCTTCCTTTGGATATTCTATACGACTCTTGAACATGTTCAGCAAGACCTTGGTGAATTCTTCAGCAATGGCTTCTAAGTCCTTCAAAGTCAATCCAGATTCATCGAGCTCTCTCTCGTTGTATATTCCTGATATTATCTCTTCAACCATTGCTTGAACACGACCTGCCGAAGGATTCTTTAAGCTCCTTGCGGCCGCTTCGACTGCGTCTGCCAACATTATTATACCTGCTTCTTTGAATTGTGGTTTTGGTCCTGGATATCGAAACTCATTTTCACTCAATTCTTCCCCAAGTTCCTTTGATTTGTGGTAGAAATATTTCTGTACACGCGTACCATGATGCTGCGGGATCACATCTTGGACAAGGAGTGGTAACCTATTCCTTCTTGCCATTTCTAAGCCTGACTTGACATGATCTTGAATAACCAAATGACTCAACTTCGGGTTGAGTTCATCGTGGGGATTTTCCTGATAAATGTTTTCAGTGTAAAAATATGGCCTTTTTGCCTTACCAACGTCGTGAAAATACGAAGCTGTCCTTGCCAAAATGGCATTTGCTCCTATTCTTTGAGCTGCGGCTTCGGCAAGGTTCGCAACCATTGATGAATGGTAGTAAGTACCAGGAGCCCTCAGAGAAAGTGTTTTTAGCAATGGGTTATTCAAATTCCCAAGTTCTATCAAATCGATATTAGAATATATCATACTGGCATATTCTATAAACGGAATGACACCTATGCAAATAATTGAAGAGATAAAAGGTGTGACAAAGGCAATAGCAATTTGTAAATAATCGAACTTTGCACCTTGCAATTTCACATGTAATAGATAGAAAATCACCGAGATCGCAGCGACGATAAAAGCGGATTTCGCAACTTGCATACGTTTCTCTATTTTTGAGCTCGCCACTGCTGTGATTAAACAAGTGCTCAGCATTAAGGTAAACCCCAGGCTGTTGAATCCTAAAGTCGTTGAAAAAACAATTGCCAAGTAAACTGATGCTGCCACAGCCACTTCTTTGCTATACAAAAGAGCTATCAACGTGATCGGAATAAAAAAAGGGGATGAATAAGAACCAAATTGTCTCACTATCACCTTTGACATGAGAGCGCCGAACAAGATGATAAGACAGAACAAAATAAAATATGACCTGTGCAAAACGAAAGGTCTTTCATTGATTTTTGGTTTAACGATCACAAACCACAAGATCAATGCAACAACATAGACATTCACCAGAACGAGTGGGTTTGGTAAGTGTGGTAACTCGATTAGGAAAAAACACAGGAAAACAACGACAAAATCAAGCCAGTTTGACCAGAAGAAATTAGCTACTTTTTTCATGTCTGTTCCTTTCATAATTTTCGTATGCTTTGATGATCTCTTTGACAACAGGATGTCTCACAACATCGGATTCAGATAAATAAACAAAACCTATACCATCGATACCTTTGAGAATATTCTCACATTCTATTAAGCCCGAATTGCCCCTGTCTATATCTATTTGAGTCACATCTCCTGTTATAACTGCTTTGGAGTTGAAGCCAATTCTTGTCAAAAACATCTTCATCTGTTGATGAGTTGCATTTTGTGCTTCATCAAGGATTACAAAACAGTTGTTCAATGTCCTTCCACGCATGAATGCAAGTGGCGCAATTTCAATTATTCCCTTTTGTCTGTAAGTGTAAAATTTTTCAGCAGGCATCATATCCATTATGGCATCGTAAATAGGTCTGAGATACGGATCCACCTTTTCAACCAGATCACCAGGCAGGAATCCCAATCTTTCGCCGGCTTCAACAGCAGGTCTTGTGAGTATGATTCTCTGAACAATTCCCGACTTGAGATAATCCAAAGCCATCGCCACTGCAAGGTATGTTTTACCTGTTCCTGCAGGTCCTATCGAAAACACAACATCGAATCTTCTCATTGCATCGATGTATTCAACTTGACCTTTTGTCTTGGGTCTGATTCTACCTGATAAAATAGTTTCCTGAGAACTCTGTGCTGAAGATCCATCCCATGATGAATAAAAATCAACTAAGGATTCAAATTCACTCCAATCCATAACGTAACCTTTTCTGGCAGCAGTGACAACTTGGGAGATTATATTCTCAACTGTTTCAACTATAGATTCATCGTTACCAGTCACCGTGATTTTCTTGTCCGAGATATCTATATTCACAGAAAACCTTTTTCTTAGAAATCTCAGCTTATTATCGTATTGCCCTAAGACAACTACCATATCAACATTATTTGGAACTTCAATAATCTTTGATGCCAGTTTCACACCACCTCTCATGATTATTTTACCTCATCCCTGCTGATCAAGCAGAGAAAAGAGAGATTTTAGGTACTTACTTCTCGAAGGATGTCTTAGTTTTCTCAAAGCCTTAACCTCTATCTGTCTGATTCTTTCTCTTGTGACATTGAAATATTGCCCAACCTCTTCTAAAGTCTTGGCTTTTCCATCAAGTAATCCATATCTCATTTTTAAAACCATCGCTTCTCTTGGATTGAGAGTTTTCAAAACCTTTTCGAGTTCTTCACGCATCAACATTCTCATGGCTTCCTTTTTGGGAGATGCTATGTTCTCATCTGCTACGAAATCTCCCACAGTTGAATCTTCATCCTCACCAACTGGTGCTTCTAATGAAACTGTTTCCTTAGATGCTTGAAGTATCTCTTCTATTTTGTCGACAGGTCTATCCATGAGTTTGGCGAGTTCATCGAGTGAAGGTTGTTCACCATATTTTTGGTAATATTCTCTTGTTATTCTATTGAGTTTGTTAATGGTTTCAACCATGTGAACTGGTATCCTTATAGTTCTCGCCTGATCAGCTATTGCACGTGTGATAGCCTGCCTGATCCACCACGTGGCATACGTACTGAATTTATATCCTTTTCTCCAGTCAAATTTTTCTACAGCCTTCAATAAACCTATATTACCTTCTTGAATCAGATCGAGGAAAGGTAAACCGCGCCCTATATATCTTTTAGCTATGCTCACCACTAATCTAAGGTTTGACTCAACAAGCTTTCTCTTGGCTCTTTCATTGCCAACCTGTGCACGTCTCGCAAGTTCCCGTTCTTGCGACGGAGTCAACAGAGGTATCTTTCCAATCTCACGCAGATACATCTTAATAGGATCTTTCAAAGCCACGTTGTCATATACTTCTGGACCCTCTTCAAGAAGACTTGGGATTTCGGATTCTATAGTGCCATCTTCCAAATCTTCCAGGGCTTCGGGTTCTGTATCCTGAATATTGATCTTGTTTTTTTCGAGCTCTTCGTATATCCGTTCTATCAAAGAGGTGTCAAAACCTTCGTAATCTGGCGGAAAGGCTTTGTCTATGTCATCATACGTTATGAATCCTTTTTTCTTACCGGTTTTTATAAGAGATTTTATTCTCTTTTCTATTTCTTCACTTGTCATAACTTGCTTTTGCTCGTTTTTCTCTTCGATTTCTTCTTTGATTTCCTCGTGACCCATCTCAATCACCTCCGGTCATTTTAATCAACTTCAACCTTTCTTGCAAAAGTTCTTTTCTTTCTTCATCACTCTTGCAATTGGCAAGTTTACCGTCTATCTGTGACAAACGCTTTTCAATTGTTTTTCTTGCAAAGCGCTTTTTTATGTCTTCAAATATTTTCAAAGAATCTCCAGAAGGTATCCTCGACATTAAATCAAAGACATATCTTCTAATCTCTTCATCTTGATCGGATATATCAAGATCTTTCTCGAGTATTTCAAGGATTTTTCTTGTTCTATCGCTCATAACAGATTTATCTATTTTGGATAGCTCATTTCTCAGATCTTCCTGAGTTATGTAAAGATATATCACATAATCTTCATCACTTGGAAGGTTTGTTTTCGTAGTTTGCTCTTTATAAAAACTGTCATTTCTGTAATAACTCATGAGCTGAGCTGTTGAAAATTTCACCTTTGTTGAAATTGCCTTCAGTAAATTCTCATATCTCTGGATCCTTTGAGTACTCAATAGAGATTGTACCCAAGTCTTGAGCTGGTCCAAGAACCTCTCACAACCAGCAGCCGATGAAAGATCAAAAAATTTCGAGTAAAAATCGACTATGTATTCCTCGAAAGGCACGGCTTTTTTCAATACCTTCTTCAGATTCTCTGAACCTTCTGTCCTGAAAACTTCATCTGGATCTTTCTCTTGAAATAAGGCAACTGCTACGTCAAAAGACATGTCTATTAATGTTTTCAAAGATTTCAGTGTTGCCCTTTGTCCTGCTTCATCTGTGTCAAAACAGAGTATCACGTTTTTGGTCAATGATCCAAGTTTTGATAAATGCTCCTTGGAAAGATTCGTTCCAAGTACTGCTACTGCATTCGTAACTCCAGCTCTGTGGAATGCTATCGCATCGAAATATCCTTCTGTGATGACTGCAAAATTGACACTTTTGATCACTTTTTTCGCCCTGTCCAATAAGAAAAATATTGAACGCTTTGAAAAATAATTCGTTTCAGGAGAATTGAGGTATTTGGGCTCACGATTGTCAATCGATCTGCCTCCGAAGGCTATGATTCTTCCGAGATCGTCTTTTATCGGAATTACTATCCTTCCTTCAAAAAGATCTGAATATTCTTGTGTCTTAGTCTTTTTTATAACACCGTATTGAATAACCTTCGATATTGGAACAGAAAGCTTAGTCGCAACCTGCAAAGTCAGCTTCGAATCGACTGGACAATAACCAAACTCATAGTACTCTATTTCGTCTTCTTTGAAACCACGGTCTAATAAATATTTCATTGCCCTTTGATTTTGTTTCAACTGTTTCTTGTATTCAGTATGAATCTTTGTTAGAAAATCAATATACCTTTCCTTGTCAGACTGCTTGGTGTCAAAGTTTATCTCTATGTTGATCATTCGACCAAGTTTTTGCAAAGCTTCCTGGAAAGAAAGATGTTCGATTTCCTGAATGAATTTTATGACATCACCAGAAGCCCCACAACCAAAACAGTGGTACAACTTAAGAACTGGGTTAACATGGAAAGAAGGGGTTTTTTCACTGTGAAATGGGCACAAACCTCTATAACTC
Organism: Thermotoga profunda AZM34c06; assembly: GCF_000828675.1. Classification (NCBI taxonomy): domain Bacteria; kingdom Thermotogati; phylum Thermotogota; class Thermotogae; order Thermotogales; family Thermotogaceae; genus Pseudothermotoga; species Pseudothermotoga profunda. The sequence goes on from NZ_AP014510.1 coordinate 182,415, forward strand.
GAACCAACTTTTTGCAACGAAATATATTGTGAGATGACCTGAACTATGTCTATCTCACGCTTGATCTTTTCAATAATCTCTTTGCTCACCATCGTGAAATTCTAACGTCCCAAGAAAGAAGTTGTCAGAAAACCTTCCTCCCGTCGGACAGAAAGGTAGCAATCTGCGGAATCTTAATACCAGATACTTTTGACTGATTTTATAGAAAAAAGTTCATCAAAAGGGGTGTCGTATTTGACACCCCAAAAAAGATTAACGTTTCGAATACTGAGGAGCCCTTCGAGCTTTTTTCAAACCGTATTTCTTTCTCTCAACCATGCGTGGATCTCTCGTTAACAAACCTTGAGCTTTCAATGTAGGTCTCAAATCAGGATCGAGTTTTACAAGAGCACGTGCAATTGCTAACCTTACTGCACCAGCTTGACCCGAGAGCCCTCCTCCTTCGACCCTTACGAAAACATCAAATTTATCATTCATCTTCGTGATAAACAACGGTTCAAAGGCTTGCCTTGCCCTCACTTGGTCTTTGAAGTATTCCTCTGCGGAATTAAAGAGCTTATCATTTATCGTCAGCTTACCTTGACCAGGAAAGAGATAGACTCTTGCTACAGAAGTTTTTCTCCTACCCAAACCATGATATACTACTTTCTCTGGCATCATTTACCCTCCCATCAAAGCTTTAGAGGCTGAGGATTTTGAGCCTCATGTGGATGTTCATTTCCAGCATAGACCTTGAGTCTCTTTAAATACTTATCTCCAAGTGCGGCTTTTGGAAGCATCCTTTTGACAGCAAGATATAGCAATCTCTCTGGATGCTTTTCAAGAATCTGCCTTGCACTGTTTTCCTTCAAACCACCAGGATACCCGGAGTAGCGATAGTATATCTTTTTATCGAGTTTATCACCAGTTAGCACAACTTTTTCTGCATTTATAACCACAACATAATTACCTGTATCGACTCCTGGAAAGAAGGTGGGTTCATTTTTCCCCATTAAATATTTTGCAATTTGGCTTGCGAGTCTACCAAGCACCTTCCCAGAAGCATCAACCAAATACCACTTTTTCCCAGCTTCTCTATTAACCGTAGTTTTCTGTATCGGAAATGGACGCGCCATGACGATTCCTCCTCACTCTTGGGGTATAACATCAACGAATTTCCTGTTGTTTTTCACATAGAACTTCACAATACCATCTCTTAGAGCATAAAGGGTAAAATCCTTGCCGCAGGCCACATTTTTTCCAGAATGTATTTTAGTTCCCCTCTGCCTAACGATGATATTACCTGTCAGAACCTTCTGACCATCTCCAACTTTGACACCCAAATACTTTGGTCGACTGTCCCGGCCATTGGTACTACCACTTTTTCTATGAGCAAACATTTGTATATCGATTCGCATCCTCATTCACCTCCACAGAAAGATTCGAGGAAAATTGTTCCTGCAGATCATACAGACTCTTGTACAATTCATCTATCAATATGTCAGACAGTTCACTCGGGTTTCTCAATAAAACTTCGAGTTTTCCATGGGATTTCTTAACAACTGCTTCACAACGATCATGAAGAATTCTGGCAGTATGCTGAACCAACGAACTAACTGCAGCACATACTATATCTTTACCTTTAACATCAAAATGACTATGTCCACGAGCAATAAAAGAAAGATAATGCTCAGATAACTTGCAAAACGTAATCTTTATCACTATGCTTCACCAGTCTGTATCTTTTCAATCTTCACTAATGTGAACCACTGTCTGTGGCCTCGCTCGCGACGATAATTTTTTCGAGATTTGTACTTTACGATCGTCACCTTTTTAGCCTTTTCATGAGTCATCACAGTACCAATAACTGTGCAACCTTCCAAATAGGGTTTGCCTATCTTTGCACCTGAGTCCGTCGAAAGATGAAGTACACGCTCAAAAACGACTTGTTCTCCTTGTTGTTGTGGCAATTTCTCAACTGCGATAGTATCTCCTTCTGTAACCTTGTACTGCTTTCCTCCAGTTTCGATAATCGCGTACAACACATTCACCTCCTTGGCAACATGCACTGAAAAATGTAGCTCCTTTTATAAAAGGAACTTTTCTCACATTTTTCAAGTGCTTCTGCAAATTTTACGCTTTGATATTTTACCACCTACTTAGTTAAAATAATGAAACTTTAAGATTACACATTGAATGGTCTAACCGTGTTGTGTTCAATTATTATAAGATATAATTTGATAAAATATAAAATATCACTTTGAATTTTTGGAGGTGAGTAGATGTACTTAGCAATAGTTCTCGTTTTGGCGGGTGTTTGCTTGATTTTCTTAGGGGCGAAAGTCTTCTTTGGGGTCATATTCATTGCGCTTGGGGCTTATATACTGACTGAAATATTCTCTCACTACGCGAAAAACGCCAAAAAGGCAAAACAAATCAGAGAAGCACTCAGAGATAAATTGAAAGATAAACTCAACCCAGAGGACCTTCAGTGGGTTGAAGACATCATAACTCCCCCATTTGGAAAGAAATTTTTTATTCTGGTAGACGACAGCAAGGATTCAGTTCGTGTGAAAGTAGCGATACCTTTCTCATTAATTATAGTTTTAAAACCATTCATAAGACCACTTTTGCCTTTTTTCTTCAAATTTTTCAAAGACAAAGTTTCGTTCGATGAAAAATCTTTTCAAGTTTTTCAGGACATCTTTGTTTCATGCATTGATGAATTGATGAATTTTTCTGGCGACTTCATTAGCATTGAGAGCAAAGGAACAACGGTGAGGATAGGCATTGTGTGAGGTGAAACAATGAATCAGTTCTTCGCGAAATGTCCATTTTGCAATGGACAAGTTGTAATAGTTTCATATAGGTGCAAAAATTGCAACACCAAGATCGAGGGTCAATTTGCACCGAATGAATTCAATAATTTAACACAAGAAGATCTGAATTTTCTCAGATTATATCTCAAAAACAGAGGGAACTTAACAAAAGTAGCGGAAAAGTTGGGTGTTTCTTATCCCACGGTACATTCTTATTTCAGTAGAGTTTTGGCAAATCTGGGTTATTCATCGTCTGAAGAAGACAGTTACTCAAGTGTCTTGGAAAAACTCGAAAACAATCAGATCGATTTTTCCACTGCTATTTCTATTATCAAAGGAGAAAAGGAGGTTAAATCATGAGAGACGAACTTCTTAGGATTATGAATTTAGTGAAAGATGGAAAACTCACACCAGAACAAGCACTTGAACTTGCCGAGACGATGGGTCTTTTCTCTGAACCAAAGCAACAAACAACTGGAAAGAAAAAGATGCTCTACATTCAAGTCAGGGGTAACGATGGAGACAAAGTAGACATGAAAATCCCTGTTGGTTTGGCACAGATACTCAAACTCTCTTTACCCGCTCTGCAAGAAAAGGTTCCAAATGTCGATTTGAATCTCTTATCAGAGCAACTCGATGAAGCTATGAAAAATCTGTCGGAGATAGAAGGAGATGTCTTAAACGTCACCGGTTCTGATGGGACAACAGTTCGTATATTCATTGATTAGTCATATATTTTTTGCTAAAATCATGGCATAAGATCTATTTGGAGGTGCTATAGAAATGGACCTTGGAACTCGGTATTTACCAGAACAAATCGAGAAAAAGTGGTATCAAAAGTGGGTACAAAAGGGATATTTCACTCCTAAGGGAAGTGGAGAACCGTTCGTGGTCGTTATACCACCTCCAAATATAACAGGACGTATTCACATGGGACATGCACTCAACATAACTCTGCAAGATATCTTGGTGCGATACAAAAGAATGCGTGGCTTTGACACTTTGTGGGTACCTGGTGAAGATCATGCCGGTATCGCGACGCAAAATGCCGTCGAAAGGTATATAGAAACTCAGGGTAAGAGGCGTGAAGAGCTTGGAAGAGATAAATTTCTTGAGATAGTTTGGCAGTGGGCTCAAAAATACAGGTTTGAGATACGACAACAAATAGAAACCTTAGGTGCATCAGTTGACTGGACAAGAGAAAGATTTACCTTAGATGAAGGACTCTCTAACGCAGTTAGAAAAGTGTTCGTTGAACTATACAGACAGGGATTTATCTACAAGGGCAAATACATGGTGAATTGGTGCCCAAGGTGTAAGACGGTTTTGTCAGATGAAGAGGTTGAGCACGAAGAAAAAAAATCCAAACTTTACTATGTGAAATATCCATTTGTAGATGGTGATGGTTATATCGCGGTGGCAACTACAAGACCAGAAACAATGCTCGGAGATACGGCCGTCGCCGTCAATCCAAAGGACGATCGATACAGGAACATCGTTGGTAAGAAAGTAATCTTACCTTTGGTTAACAGGGAGATACCAATAATAGTCGACGAGTATGTTGATACGCAATTTGGTACCGGTGCTGTCAAAATAACCCCATCCCACGATCCAAACGATTTCGAAGTTGCAAAAAGACACAATCTCCCATTTATCGATATATTTGATGACGAGGCAAGAGTAAATGAAAACGGTGGAAAGTATAAAGGACTCGATCGCTACAAGGCAAGAGAAATCATTGTGAAAGATCTCGAAAATGAAGGCTATTTGATCAAAGTTGAAGATATAGACCATGCCGTTGGTCATTGCTATAGATGCGACAGAGAAATCGAACCAAGGGTTATGGATCAGTGGTTTGTGAGCATGAAGCCCTTGGCTCAAAAGGCAATAGAAGCAGTCGAAACAGGACAAGTTCGATTTGTACCAGATAGATGGAAAAAGGTCTATTTACACTGGATGTACAATGTGCGAGATTGGTGTATAAGTAGACAGCTCTGGTGGGGTCATAGAATACCGGTTTGGTATTGTGACGATTGTAACGAGATCATCGTTTCAGAAACCGATGTTGAAGAATGTCCAAAATGCCATTCAAAGTCTATAAGACAAGATGAAGATGTCCTTGATACATGGTTTTCCTCGGCATTGTGGCCCTTCTCAACTCTCGGTTGGCCTGAAAAAACAAAAGATCTCGATAAGTACTACCCAACATCGGTTCTTGTAACAGGTTTTGATATCATCTTCTTCTGGGTTGCGAGAATGATCGTCATGGGATACCAATTTATGAACGAAAAACCATTCACGGATGTTTATATCCATCAATTAATAAGAGACAAGTACGGAAGAAAAATGAGTAAATCCCTTGGAAATGGTATAGATCCAATAGATATGTCCACAAAGTACGGTACCGATCCAGTGAGGTTCACATTGGCAATCCTTGCAGCTCAAGGTAGTGATATAAAACTCGACGAGAGATACTTTGACACATACAGAAAGTTCGCCAACAAGATCTGGAATGCAACCAGGTTTGCTCTTATCAACCTCGATGGTTATGAAAAAAAGCCGCTTGATAAACTTTCACTCTCAGATAAATGGATCCTTTCAAGACTTCAAAGAACCATCTTGGCTGTTACGCAAGCCCTTGAAAATTACGAATTCAACATAGCCGCAAAATCTATTTATGAGTTTTTCTGGAATGAATTTTGTGATTGGTATATAGAATCGGCAAAACCAAGGTTAAACAACGAAGATAGAATCACAACTCAAAATGTCTTGGTGAAGGTACTCGACTCAAGTTTGAAATTGTTACATCCATTCATGCCGTTTTTAGCAGAAGAATTGTGGCAAAATCTTCCCATCGCAACAGAATCTATAACGATTGCACCATGGCCACAAGTAGAAAATGCCCTTGTGAATGATCTTGCAGAGAAGAAATTCGAAATGATCATGCAAATCGTCAGGGGTATAAGAAATGTACGTGCAGAACTCGATTTGGCATTAAAACAAAATACGTTGCTCTATGTACGTGGAAAGAATTTGTCTAAGGAAGAGGAATTCTTGATAAGTCATCTTGCAAATATTCAAAAAATTGAATATGTTGAAAAGAAACCAACTAACAGTGCAACGGCTTTTGTCAACGAGGAACTTCATGTATATTTAGATACAACCGGCGTTGATGTTCAAAAAGAGATCAACAGGCTTGAAAAGAATATTGAAAAACTCTTCAACGAAAGAGAATGGTATATGAAAAAACTTTCAGACGAGAAATTTATGTCACATGCACTCGAAAGTGTAATAGAAGAAACACGTCAAAAACTTTCTCAAACCGAATCACGATTGAAGATCCTTCAACAAATATTGGGTGATCTGAAATGACCTATCTTCAAATGCTCGAATATCTTTATAACCAGAGACCATCGGGAAAGATAACATTGGGTCTGGATCGAATCAAACAATTGTGCAAAATGCTTCAAAATCCACAAGATAGCTTTCACAGTGCCCATATAACTGGTACAAATGGAAAAGGTTCTGTAACGCGTTTCTTGAGCTGGTTATTCATAGAGCATGGTTTGAAAACCGGGAGTTATTATTCTCCACATCTTTCAACTTTTAAAGAGAGAATATTGGTAGACGAGGAATTTGTTCCAGAACAGATGATCCTAAATGTATTCAACGATGTCCAAAAAATGGCTGTGCAGATGGATCAAATGGGAGAACAATTCAAGCCGAGTTTCTTTGAATTCACAACTGCAATGGCTTTTTTGATCTATAAAGAGATGAAAACTCAAGCCACATCAATTGAAGTTGGACTTGGAGGAAGATTCGATGCGACGAATGTCCTAAGGCCAGAAGTGAGTGTTATAGTAACTGTAGACTATGATCACATGCACATACTTGGTGATACACTCGAAAAGATCGCCTTCGAAAAGGCTGGAATAATAAAACAAGGAATACCCGTTGTTTGTGGTGAAAGTAAAAAGGAACCACTTGATGTCATTGAGAAGACATGCGAGATGAACAAAAGCGATTTGTATTTGATTGGAAGAGATTTCTTTTACGATAACACAAAGCTTTCTCTGAATGACAATCATTTTGACTTTCACGGAAAAAGAGAATTCAAAAACCTTAAAATCTCACTGAATGGAGAACATCAATTTTTGAATGCGTCCGTTGCGCTTCAAGCATTTCTTGTTTTTGCCGAAAGAATGAACTTGAAAGTAGAAGAAGCAGCGATCAGAAGGGCATTGGAAAAGGCAAAAATGCCCGGTAGATTTGAAGTCTTTGGCAAAAATCCAACGGTGATCTTCGACGGTGCGCATAATCTACCGGCTGCAAGAGTATTGAGAAAAACGATTAGTGATTATCTTTCAAATGAAAAACTCGCCGCAATAATTGGTATCGTTGATGATAAAGATAAAAGAGGTGTTTTGTCACAAATTGCACCACTTTTTGATAAAATAATTGTGACAAGACCATTCTCGCATAGAGCTCAGAATCCTCAGGAGACCTTCGAGATAGCAAAACAATTCAATGAGAATGTCGATTTTGAGATTGATCCTATAATGGCTTATGAAAAATTAAAACAAGAGGGATATGAGACGATAATCATAACAGGATCACTGTATTTAGTTGGGTATCTGAGAGATTACATAACCGATGGGTCCCTTGAGCCTGAATGGTCTATTGTGAGATGATGAATTTGCTTGCGGCTGTAAAGGGACGAGTTTATGATAAAGAACCTGGCGGTTTGTTGTTAAAAGTTGGGGATTTCATTTTAAGAATTCTTTGTGATAGTTCAACTATCGAAAAAACATTTCCAGGAGATGAGATTGAGCTTCATACGCACCTTGAGTTCAACCAGAATGAATTTATTTTGTATGGTTTTTCAACAAAAGAAAAGCTTTATGTCTTTGAGAAGATCCTAAAGGTGTCCAAAATAGGTCCCAAGACTGCGTTGAGAATCGTAGGATCATTAGAACCAGAGGAATTTGTGCATTTAGTGACCAGTCAAAATGTCGATAAATTATCCCAGATCCAAGGGGTTGGAAAGAAAACTGCAGAAAGATTGGTAGCAGAACTAAAGGATGAGAGTTTTGATATCCAAGCTAAATACTCGGCAGAGTTGTTTGATGCAATTGAAGCACTTGTAGCGCTTGGTTTCTCGAGGGCCGAATCGATTGATGTTGCAAGGGCTGTCTACTCGGGCAAGATGAGCACCGAGCAGATTGTAAAGGAGGCATTAAAGAGGCTCTCAAAGAAGGGATAGCCATATGGCAATTGAAGGTGTGCTGAACCCGACTTTGGGATATAAACTCGATCCAGGTGAACCTGGTTTACCATATTCGGCTCCAGCAAGCCGAAGTATTATTCGTGTACTCTCTCAAGAAATAAGTAATTGGCTTGCCTTTAAAAGAGAAGCTGAGAGAAATGGCGGAGTGATTATCCAGGGCGGAATAACGCTCGATCTGAGAAAACGTGGTTCTTTCATTGCCGCAATAGCCGGTAAGACTACGGCTTGGATATATTATCCCTCGCAGGAAAAACAACAAGTTTCCCAGGATAGTTACAAAGATCAAATACAAAACCAAATTCAAAAACTTGAATTCAGACTGAATTCAACGACAAACGAAGAAGAGAGGCAAAAACTCGAACAACAACTTGCTTTGTTGAAGATGATGTTGAACATGCCAGCTCAATTGCTCAGAGATCTTTTGATGCCACTTGGGATGTTCTTAGACGCTCTCGTCTGATGTTACTATCTCTACGAACAACTCTACCAATTTTGGGTCGAACATCTTTCCACTTTGATCTTGAATCATTTTCAAAGCCTCGTCTTTTTTCTTAGGACCAATACCCCACTCAGAAGTCACAAAATGGGTGAGTTCATCGTAATAATCGCATATGGCTATTATCCTGGCAAAGAGTGGTATTTCCTCGCCTTTCAATCCATCAGGGTAACCTTTGCCATCCCACCTTTCGTGGTGTGATCTCACTATAGGCACAAGGTCCCACAAAAATTCGATCGTTGATAGATATATAGAACCCATAACCGTATGGTCCCTTGGCATGTCTTCAAGGAATCTTATTCTCGTTGGAGTGAACATCATCAATTGTTCGATACCTATTTTTCCAACATCATGCAACATACTCGCTTCAACCAAAAATGCCCGTTCTTTCTCAGAAAAGCCAAGTCCCTGTCCTATTTTATTTGCGAGTTTTGTAACCCGTTGTGAATGACTGAAGCCACCTTTATCTTCGACTTCCATGAGTACCACCATGGCTTGTAAAATCCCACTCACGACTCGCCGTGCCCATTTTGTACTGGTTAAACCTGATTTCGCACCATCTCTGTCGATATATGCCTTTGTAAAAGCCCAGACAGCCTGGTAATTTTCATTTACTTTTTCAAATCTGCTGATCAAGCTATTTTGGCTATAAAACTCCGCGACATTTTCTTTGAACACTATCTGAAATGGCTCGGATTGTTTAAAAGAATCTGTCAAGATAAGTTGAGGAGAATCGCTCTCCTCAACTTGTTCCATCTTTTTGAAAAATTCTACTATCTTATCATCGACTTTACCAACAATTTCGACTGTCAATTCTACTCCTCCATTAAGTTTTTCAACGAACGTGTCTTTATTTCCTTAAGAATTATATCAAGAACAGATTCCAAAGATTTTCCTGAAAATTCACTTCCCTTTCTAATTCTGACAGAAACGGTCCCTGCTGTTTGTTCTTTGTCACCAACGATAAACATATAAGGAATTTTCATAGATTGAGCGTCCCTTATTTTGTAGCCAAGTGTCTCGCGTCTGAGGTCAACTTCTGCCCTGATGCCGTTTTGGACTAAAACACTTTTAACACTCTGAGCATATGAATGATGTCTGTCAGCGATCGGTATTATCATCACTTGAACAGGTGCAAGCCAGGTTGGAAATGCACCAGCATAATGCTCAATCAATATACCCAAAAACCTCTCGAGACTTCCATAGATCGCTCTATGTATCATAACCGGCTGACAGTAATTTCCATCGATATCTGTATAAACGAGTTCAAATCTTTGAGGCATTAGAAAATCAAGTTGAATAGTTGCACACTGCCATGTACGACCTATCGAATCTCTGATATGAAAGTCTATTTTTGGACCATAAAACGCGCCTTCACCTTCTTTAACAACGTATTTCAGTCCGACAGAGTCCATGGCACATCTCAAAGCCTCGGTAGCTTTTTGCCAGGTCTGGACATCTCCCATGTGATTTTCCGGCATTGTACTCAATTCCGCTGAGTACTCAAAACCAAACGGCGAATAAATTCTGTGGACAAAATTTATCACACCGGCTATTTCTTGTTCAATTTGATCGGCTCGGCAGAATATATGGGCATCGTCCTGGGTAAAGCTCCTGACTCTGAACAGTCCGTGTAATACACCACTTCTTTCATATCTATGTACTCTACCAAATTCAAAAAATCTCAGTGGCAGGTCCTTATAAGAGACAGTTCTGTTTTTGTAGATGAGAATATGTCCCGGGCAATTCATTGGCTTGATCGCGAATTGTTGTTCTTCTTTACTTGTGAAATACATATTTTCTTTGTAATGATCCCAGTGGCCTGACATTCTCCAGAGTTTTTCACTCATCACAAGCGGAGTCATGACCTCTTCGTAACCAAATTCCCTGTGAAGTTGTCTCGAAAATTCCATCAATTCCCGTAGAATTGTAGTTCCATTTGGTGTAAAGATTGGCATTCCAGGAGCAACATCAAAATCGATGAAAAAGATACCAAGTGCGGGACCGAGTTTTCTATGATCTCTTTTTTTCGCTTCTTCCAGAAAATTCAAGTATTTTTCAAGTTGTTCTCTATTGGCAAATGCTGTACCATAGATTCTTTGAAGCATTGGTCTTTTCTCATCGCCTCTCCAATAAGCCCCCGAAATCGATAGTAATTTGAAATGCTTCACCATGCCAGTAGATGGCAAATGTGGACCTCTGCATAGATCTACAAAATCACCTTGTTTGAAGAGAGTAACTGTCTTTTCTTGAAGATCTTGTAAGAGTTCAACCTTGTATATCTGCCCTCTTTGTTTCATCAGAGAGATTGCTTCATCTTTACTCATTTCAATCCTTTCGATTTTGATGTCCTGATCTATTATCTTTCTCATTTCTTCTTCTATCTTGGGCAAATCTTCTTCAGCTATTTTTCCATTTAGAATCTCAAAGTCATAGTAAAATCCATTCTCAATAGTCGGTCCAATCCCAAGCCTGATGTTGTCTTTACCGTATATATTCATGACGGCTTGTGCCATAATATGGGACATGGTATGTCTGTAGACTTGCGGGGCAAGTTCATGATCGATCGTGATGAATTCAAATTCACCGTCTTCACAAATCGTCGACCTCAAATCGACCAGTTGATCGTTGAAAAGACCGGCAATGATTTTCTCAGATGAATCCCTTGAAAGTTCATAAACACGAATTGGTTCATTAAAAACAAACTCCCCATCATTCTTTATCTTTACCTTAAAAGACACAAAATCACCTCCGCAGTGCTTTTTTAAATATTACCATATTTTCGCGCTGAGTGTTATTATAAAAAGAGAAAACAAAGAATGAGGTGATCAGATGAAAAAGATTATCTTGCTGATGGTCTTACTTTCATTGATGAGTTTAGTTTTTGCTGATTACACATTGAGAGTTGGTGACACAATCAGAATTGAAGTCTTTGGATATGATGAAATGACACGAGATTGTGTAGTGGATAGTGACGGATTTATTTCTTATGTAGGTGTTGGGAGAGTAAAAGTAGATGGAATGACTCTGGGTGAACTTGAAAAAATCGCCAGTGAAAGAATTGGAAAACTGATACCTAATCCTATTGTGAGTATCTCTTTGGTATCTTATGCACCAAGATACATTTACATACAAGGTATTGTGAGTACAAGAATAGATATAGGTATAAAACCAACGACGCTCAGCCAAGTGATATCCATGGTGGGAGAGCAAAATGAAGGTTTTAGTGCTGAATTAATGGATCTGGAGAATATTAGGATAACACGTGGAAGGGAAAGTTTTTTGGTCAACCTCTCTTCTTTCTATGAAGGTAAGTTGGATGCCGACATCCCAATACAGGAAAATGACATAATCTACATACCACAAAAAAGCCTCCTTGGATATGTAAAGGTACTTGGAGCTGTTAAAAATCCATCGGCATTTTCTTATACTAAAGGCCTTACGTTGACGGCTGCCATCTCTTTGGCGGGTGGTATCGTCACAGATGTCGGCGATCCTCAAAATATCTATTTGACCAGAAATGGAGTAGTTCAAAGAGTGGACTTGGAAGAAATTCTGACCGGGAAAGCCGTAGATATCGAACTGAAACCCGGTGACCAAATCTACATACCAAAACTCGATCTTAGGTATGCCTACATCGTGGGATTTGTGAATAACCCGGGTATATATGATTTTTTGAAGGATGAGCCGATCACTCTAAAAAGATTAATTGCAAAAGCGGGTGGCATTGCAAACGATGTCAAGTATGTTGATAAAATTCTCGTCACTCAAAATGGTACTCAGAAAGAATATTCACCAACACTCTTGAGTGGTAACGATGACGTTTTATTAACGATTGGGAGTTATGTGAATGTCTTGAAAAAACCAGAGAGATTTGTCTACGTCATAGGTCAAGTAAGAAACCCAGGCAGGGTTGACTTTCAGCCTGAAGAAGAGATGAAGATGAATGTGGTGCTACCAAAAGTGGGTGGATATGATTCCGATCGAGTTGAAAAAGGTGGATTGATCAAGATATACCGAGGTTCACAAATATTTGAGATCTCACCTAAGGAACTCAAAAACAAGGACTTTGATCTGATGGCAGGAGATCTCATCAGGGTTGAATATGAGGATTTCTATGTATATGTCATTGGAAATCTTTCGATCACTGGAAGGATGAGTCTTGAACCTGAAGAACCCAGAAAACTTTCAACGGTTATCAAGAAGATCGGACAGGTGGACGATAGAACCTTCGAGTCAGTTCAGCTGATTCAGAAAGAGAAGGTCACTAAATATGAAATCAAAGATATCATAAATTCAACTGTCGATGCCGATATCGATAATCAAAGTACAGTCATTTTTAATCCAAAACAAGGTAGGTACATCTATTTTGTTGGTGATCTGTCACAATTTGTGACCTTTGGTTCAGATGAAGAATTCACCCTCAAAAGGGCTTTGGCAAAAGTGAATCTCCAGACTTCATATATCCAAAGTATTGCAAAACTTGAAAACGATCAGGAAAGGACCATCAATTTTGACCAAGACATCTCTCTGAATTCAGGTGAAATATACAAGATAATTCTCAAAAAGCCGATCAAAGTAACCGTATTTGGTAAGATAAGAACACCAGGTCAAGTTGTGTTCGATGTAAATGAGGATGCAACACTCAAGAAAGCAATAGCAAAGTGTGGAGGTCTGATCACCGGCGCTGATCAATCCTATGTATCTGATCAGGTGATCGTGTACTCATCAGGTGAAAGACATTCCTTCAGTGCAAAGGAAATCGAATCACAAGATATCCAATTCACTCTCAAAGATGGAGATTTCATATATGTAACCGAAAAGACCCCACATTATATCTTTGCTTTTGGCGATGCTGTGGTTAACAGGAAAATAGAACTTTCCCAGGGTGAGATATTCAAATTGTCGAACATACTCGGAAAGGTAAGTATAACCGCCGAAGTGCAAGCTGTTCAAGTGATTTTTCCAACGGGTGATGCAACATCTATACTAATAAAAGACGTTCAGCTTGGTAAGAAAGACCTTGAACTTGTCGATGGTGCCTCCTTGATATTTGAAAAAGATGTTAGAAATTATGTCTATGTTCTGGGTATGGTGAATAAACCAGGTGGTTATTATGTTGGAGACAGAGAATTGACATTACTTGAAGTCGTATCACTCGCTGGTGGAGTCAATGGCTGGGGTTCATACAACCAAATTGTATTGAAGAGGGGGAATGATAGTAAATCGATCGATATGTCAAATCCATTGATGTTGAATAACATAGTAGTCAAGGCGGGCGATGTAATCTATGTACCACCGATTGAGGCAAATATCGTCTATGTGCTTGGTCAAGTCTCAAGACCAGGTGTTGTGAAGATAGATCAGTATTCCACTGTTCTTGATGTGATAATGAAATGTGGCGGGTTCACCACAAGAGCCATAACATCAAAGGTATATGTATTCAAAGGTGGTCCGACGGGAGAGCCGATAGTCTGTGATCTGTCTGGTACCTTGAAAGGACGACCAACTACAGGTAATCCGAACGTCTCACCAGGTGATGTTATCTTTGTACCAGATAACCCGCTGATGAGTATCGTAGACATGATACCGATTATCACAAGTATTGTTGAATTAATAAGCGATGTTCAGGGGTTGATTCAATGAGAATAGGATTCGAAAAACTCTTCACACCGAGAAAGATCTATCAAGACATGTCTTTGATAATAGAAAATGGAATCATCGAGAAGATTGAAAAATCAAAAATCCATTGTAATCTATATCTTCCTCTGATTGCTCCTGGTTTCATCGACAGCCATACACATGGTGCAATTGGTATAGATGTTATGAACGCGACGGTCGATGATTTTCAAAAGTTGTCACTTTTCTATGCAAAACATGGTGTAACAACTTTTCTACCTACAACTGTATCTGATACCTTTCAAAAGATATCACAAGTGGCTAAAACACTGAAAGAATTTATGAAATTACAACCACAAGGCGCAAAGATAGCAGGACTATACATCGAAGGTCCATACTTAAACCCGAGTAAAAAAGGTGCTCACAAGGAAGATCTTTTGGAAAATCCAAATCTTGATGAGTTATCGAGTTTTGTCGAGAAATTTGGAGACATCGTAAAGATCTTTGCTATCGCACCAGAATTAAAAGATTCTGAAAGAGCAATAAATTTTCTTAAAAAGAAAAAGATTATCACAACAATTGCGCATACAGATGCAACATATGATCAAGCTCTGTTTGCAATAGAAAATGGTTGTACGAGAGCAACGCATGTTTTCAATGCCATGAGACCTTTTTCACACAGAGATCCCGGTGTAATTGGGGCTGTTCTCACCGACAAAAGGGTTTTTTGTGAAATCATATGTGATATGATTCATCTTCACCCTATTACAGTGAAGTTGGTTATAAATGCCAAAGGTCCAAGAAGGTGTGTTTTGGTCACAGACTCGATGGCAGCTACCGGTCTTGAAGATGGGGAGTATTCACTGGGTGAACTCCAAGTTGTTGTGAAAAACAAAATCGCAAGGACTAAAGAAGATCAAAGTCTTGCTGGGAGTACCTTAACATTAGATGAAGCAATTAGAAATGTCGTCAGGCTGGATATTCCTTTAAAAGATGCCATATTGATGGCTACGCTCTCAGCTGCGATGTCGAGTAATATTGATTCTGGCAGAATAGAGCCGGGAAGAGTAGCAGATCTTGTTGCATTGGATGAAAACCTGAATGTCATTGCGACCTTTGTCTCTGGAGAGATGGTTTACTCACTGTGAAAAATGGGGGGGCGGGTATGAAACTTGTGAGCATGACTCTGCATGGTTTTAAGTCCTTTGCCAGACCAACGAGATTACACTTTGCAGACAGAGTCACTGCTATTGTTGGACCAAATGGTGGGGGAAAATCGAATATAGTCGATGCCATAAGGTGGGTTTTTGGTGAACAATCGATGAAACAATTAAGAGCCGACGAAAAATACGATGTCATCTTTGCAGGGTCAGGTACCGTACCTGCTGCTTCGAGCGCTTACGTTGAGATCGTCTTTGAAAATGAAAATGACAGAATCGTTGTCTCTCGAATGCTTACAAACGATGGTAAAAATCTATACATGCTCAACGGTGAAACGGTCAGATTAAAGGACATACATGAGAGATTCATCGGAACAGGTGTAGGAAAGGAATTTTATTCAATAGCCGGTCAAGGGCAAATTGAAAGAATTGTAAATGCGTCAGCTGAAGAGTTGAGATTGTTGCTCGAAGAAGCTGCTGAAACGGCTTTATACCGGGAGAAGAAGAAGGAATCTTTGGCAAGGCTTGAAGTTGTAAACGCCAATTTAGCACGTGTCCAGGACTTGCTATATGAATTAGATAGGCAGAGAAAGTCACTGTATCTGAAAGCCAAGAGAGCCGAACGTTATCAAGAATATTCGTCAAGACTTGAACAGATCAAGAAACTGTACTATGGTAATGTACTCAAAAAAGAAATGAAAAGATTGAGACATCTTCAAAGCCAACACAGTGAAACTTCAGAAAAGATAAAAGATCTTCAAAAACAGCTTCTGAATATAGAGACAAATTGGTCAACTCTGAAACGGGAATTTGCAGATGTCGATAAGGAGATTGAGAACTTCACAAATCTTTTAGAGGATTACAAAAAGCGCCAGACAACCCTGATGGAGCTCAGAGAAATGTACACAAGGAGATTGAACGAAAGAGAAACCAAATTTGTCGAAACAACCACTCGTCTTGATTCAGCCAAGGAACAAATCGCGATGATCGACAGGCGAAGTGATGAACTCAATCTAATTTTTAGGGCACTGATAGATGAGATTGGACTAAAAGAGAACGAGTTAGCAAAAGTTGAAGAAAACAGAAACGAGCTCATCTCAAGATACTCTGAGAAAGAAAAGCAATTGCTCGCCTTAAAAGAAAAAAGTGATCTTGCAAACAAAGATAAACTCTCTCTTGAAAGTGAATTGTCAAGGATCGAAGAGGGACTTGAAGATCTATCAAAACGTACAGCTATGATAGATTCGCAACTTGATCTCAAAATGAAAAGACTGTCTGGTCTTCAGGAGGAACTCTCAACTTTACTGGAGAAATTGAAGACAGCCGGTGACAAAGAAGCTTCACTTGCCAAAGAATTGCAATCTGTTAGAGAAAGACTTTTGGAACTTTCAAATGAAAAAAGAGCAACTTTTGAACAATTGGATAACATCAAGCGCATTCTTAGAAATCTCGATGAAGAAGAATCAAAAATAAAATACAGAATACAAACCTACGAGGGGTACACAAGATCTGTCAGGTCCATTTTCGCAAAAAAAGCTCAAGGAGAATTCGATGGAGTTTACGATGTGGTAGGCAATCTAATCAGTTTCCCTTCTGAGTACGCTAAAGCCATAGAGGTTCTATTGGGTGGTGCTGTCCAGCACGTAGTGGTTGATAGTGCTAACACTGCAAAGAAGGTCATTGAGTGGTTGAATGATCAGAAAGTGGGACGTGTTACTTTCTTACCACTCGACTTGATAGAGTCTCATTTCAGTGGAATGAGAGAAATCGAACGTCACCAGGGTTTCGTCGGGTATGCAGCGCAGATTGTTCGAGTCAATCAGCAGTTCATGGCTCTTCCAGGATATTTATTCGGTAACGATATCATAGTAAAGACACTCGAAGACGCCGTCGATATAAAAAAACGTTACAAAGTCAGATGCCGTATCGCCACCTTGAACGGTGAGATAATAGGTCAACACGGATCAATAACGGGTGGAGAAATTGAAGTCGAAAGAACCGATTCACTTGTCAAGCGAAAACTCAGGCTCAGTGAAATAGCAAACCAGAGACTGGAATTATCCTCCGTTGAAAAACTACACCAGCAAAAACTTTCTCAGATTGATCAAGAAGCTCAGACTCTAACCAATCAAGAAAGATTGGTTGAGAGAGAACTCACCGATGCAATTGCCGAAGGTAGCTCGACAAAGAGAATGATCGAAGAACTGAGCAAAACAGTTGAAGAACTCAGTAAAGAGATAAATTCATTAGAACAGTTGAAGAAAAATTACACGGTAAAATCTGAAGGAATGCAAATAAGACGTGAAAAGATTCTTTCTGAACTCGAGCAACTTTCTCAGAAGATCTCATCCTACGAATCTGAACTCAAAAATTTTGATGAACAACTATCCTCTGAGAAACAGGTACTCGAGGAAATATCCACACACTATTCGCAATTGAAAGCCGAGGTCACTAATTTACTCGAGAGAAAGTTACATTACGAGTCTGAATTAACTCGACTCAGAGAGCAAAAACAAAAATTAGATGACGAATCATCTCAACTTGTAATTCAATCAGAGGAAATTGAGAAGGAGATCGACCGTCTAAAAAATATACTACTTGAAAATCAGCGAGAGTTAGAGACAGTCAAGAAAGAAACCGAAAACCTATTTGAAACAATGAGAATGCAAAGAAGTGATAAAGATCAAAAATTGTCTCAATTGGACGATTTGGAAAAGAAAATGCAACACATAAAGGATGAACGCGAGAAATCAAGAGAGTATTTGCACCACCTTGAATTATCCATTCAAGAAGTTCAGAACAAAATACAGCAACTCCTTGGTGAAATAGATGAACAAACGGCTCTTCAGACAGAAGAACTCGAAGCGGAAAAATTAGAATCACTGAAAAACGAACTGGAAGACTTACAAAATAAGATAAAATATCTTGGACCCGTTGATTTACTCGCGATAGATGAGTACAACCAAGTTGAGAGTAAGTACAACGACCTTGCGATTCAAAAAAAGGACTTGGAAGACGCAAGAGAAAAGATAAACGATCTCATCAAGCGAACAGATGAAGAAGCAAGAAATAAATTGCTCGATGTGTATGAGCACGTAAACACGAAATTCAATTATTTCATTTCTCTACTCTTTGCTGGTGGCGAAGGTGAAATAAAAATCGAACCTGGTAAAGATATACTCGAAGCGGGCGTGGAGATTTCCGTGAAAAAACCTGGCAGGAGAAATCAGAAACTTCAATTGCTCTCCGGAGGAGAAAAGGCGCTCGTTGGTATTGCTCTACTTTTTGCACTACTTGAAGTCAAACCCAGCCCATTCTACGTGCTTGATGAAATTGATGCCCCACTCGACGAATTCAATGCAGAAAGATTCAAAAGATTGCTGGAAGATGGTTCAACAAAAGCGCAATTTGTGGTAATTACACACAACAAAGTCGTTATGGAATGTGCTGATCTATTGCACGGAGTCACTATGATCGATGGCGTTTCAAATATAGTACCCGTTGAAATAGAAAACATAACTGTCAAGGAGTGAGAACTTTGTCCGAAAAGGTATTAGAGAGTCAACAAATTTTCAAAGGTAGGATTTTAACGGTCAAGGTTGATCAGGTTCTTTTACAAAATGGGTGTAAATCGACACGAGAAGTAGTTTTTCATCCGGGTGCCGTCGCAGTCTTACCCATTCTGGCAGATCGAAGTATCGTTTTGGTAAAACAATTTAGATATCCTGTTGGTACAGAGCTTCTTGAGGTACCTGCTGGCAAACTCGATGAAAATGAATCGCCAGAGGAATGTGCCTTGAGAGAGCTTGAGGAAGAGACGGGATACAAAGCCCAGAAAATCGAATACATAGGATACATTTTCACGACACCTGGTTTTTCCAACGAAAAGATTTATTTGTACGTGGCAGAAAATCTAATAAAAACCGAACAAAATCTTGATCAAGACGAACTATTGAAGGTAGAAATATTACAACCACAGGACGTTTTAAACAAGTGCTTGAACGGAGAAATTGTCGATGCGAAGACCCTATCTTTGGTCTTTCTGGCAAGAGAAAAGGGAGTGATTTAAAATGATTACAGTGATACTAAATGGAAAGAGAATGAGTTTTCAAGCAAAGGACTTTATAACCTTTGGTAAATTATACGACCAGATATGTCCAAAAGATAAAGTACTCAAATCTTTGACAATCAATAAAATCCAAGTTCCAACACAAAAGGTCTCTGAGTTGAGAGACTCTCTACTCGAAGAGAATGCAGAAATTATCATGGAATTCACTACACCCATTGAATACTTGAGTGAAATCCTACCAGGTATCATTGACTATATAAAAACTGCAATAGGGTTATTGCCAAGTGTTGCAGAATCATTGAGAACTGGTCAGGCAAAATCTTTCAAAGACATAGAAAGTCTTTCAGAAAGTATATCAGCCCTTGACAGTTTAAGGCAGAATATTTACAGGATAATAGAACTACCCCATATAGAGACATCGAGCATAATCGTCAGACTTAGGAAATTCCTTAGCACTTTAGAGGGTCAAGATATTTCAGAGATAGCGAATTCTGTTGAAAACGATCTTCCAATTGTTCTGAAATCTTACCAAGATTTCTTTGAACTTGCACTCTCAAAAATCAGGGAGGTGCATTCACAATGATGAAAGATTACTACATAGAAAATGCAGTAAAAACCGCCAGCCCCGCAAAACTGATCGAAATGATGTATGAAAAGGCCATAGAACTTCTCAAGGATGCTAAGGAAGCTTTGAACAAAAACGATTTTATCACTACAAATGAAAAGATCAAAAGAGTTCAAGACATAGTAACTGAATTGAACATCTCACTTGACATCGAAAAAGGGGGAGAGATTGCCAAGGGATTGAGATCACTGTATAGTTATATGTACAGAACTTTGATAGAAGCCACAGTGAAAAAAGATATGAAAAAAATAGATGAAGTTCTGGGCTATTTTGAAGAATTGTTAGATGCTTGGAGAACGGCAATGAAATCTGCTGGGAGTGTTCCAAAACAGGATAAAGATAACCATCTGAATATCTCTATTTGATAAGGTGGTGATCAAATGGAGTCCGTCAAATTGTTGGCGGAGTTTCCTGTTGTACGATTTCTCGATCTTGTGAATGAAGTCTTCAGCGACTATCCAGTACCTGTTGATTGGGATACATTGAGTTTCAACCTTGATGCTCGGGAGAACTCTATCTCCTTCTCTGATTCTTTCGTGTTTCTCAAAAATGACAGGCCCGTGGGATTTATAGTATGTTGTCTGAGAAAAAACAGAGGAAGGATTGATTCAATGGGGGTTATAAAAGAAGAGAGGGGAACCGGCCTTGCGTATAGAATACTGGAACATGCCCTTGAAGCACTCAGATGGAAAAAGGCTGAAACTGTCGTACTCGAGGTTCTTGAAAGTGAAGCAAGGGCAATTCGATTTTATGAAAAAAACGGTTTTAGGATCACCAGAAAACTCTTCTCCTTGGTGAAAGAAAACCCCACACCAGTCAAGAAAATCACTTTTTTCAAAGCTGATCCAAGATGGGTCCATCAATCTTCTGTAGAAGCGATGATCAACCTTTCAAGACATCCAAATTGGCAACGTGAGCCAGCAACTCTTTTACTGGCAAGCAGTAGGTACAAGATGGCAAGGACCAATTTGTTAAAGGATCAGGGTTATGTCGTCTGGGGTTCGACTCAGAAAAATGCATTCATTGTTGATTGTTCACCTACGAAGAATAAAGAATCATACACCCCACTTCTCAATGAAGCTGTCAATTATGTGTGTGATGTTGAGAACAAAAATGTATGCACAATTGCAAATGTCCCCGAGGACGATCCATTGTATAATGCTGCTATGGAAATTGGATTTGAAAAAATCTTGACACAACTTGAGATGGTCTTACATCTTTATTGAGGAGTTGGTGAAATTGTTGGTGCTATTTTTGAACAAAACTAACGATAAATGGCTATCTAAAATAGAAGAATTGAGAAATCGTTATCACACAGTTCGTTTTGAAGGTTATTTTTCAAATCCTTCACCCCGTATGCTCATAAAAGATGCCGATGTTGTCATCACAGCAAGACTCTCCAAAGAAGAAATAGAATCTTCAAATCTCAAATTGATAATCGTGCCAATGGCCGGAGTGAATGCACTCGATTGGGAATCGATAAGAAAAAAGAAGATAATGGTCAGCAACTGCCATGCCAATGCTCCTATTGTTGCCGAGAGAGCGCTTGCCTTGGCATTAGCGCTTCTTGGAAGAGTTGTCGAATTTGATCAAGACCTACGATATGGCCTTTGGCATGGATATTCAGTTGGATCTCCCGAAGAAGATCATTGGCATTCATTGAGAAACAGAACAGTATGCATAGTGGGAATGGGACATATTGGTGAGGAACTTTCTAAATTATTGCAACCTTTTGGCTGCCAAATCATAGGTGTTAAAAAATCTGCTCCAAAAGAACATTCAAAGATAACTTCGGACTTGGACTGGGCGATTCAAATGAGCGATGTGATCTTCATAACCCTTCCTCTAACCAAAGAAACCAAGAATTTGTTTGATGCCAAGAGACTTCACATGATGAAAGGGAAATATCTGATAAATGTATCCAGAGGAGATATAATAGATGAAAAAGCACTCTTTGAATCTCTCAAAAATAAAATCATCGCAGGTGCGGCTATAGACACGTGGTATCTGTATCCGAAGAACAACGATGAAGCCTTGTTACCCAGCCGATATCCCTTTAACACCCTTAGAAATGTTGTCCTCTCGCCTCATGTTGGAGGTTATACAGAGCAGGGAAGCGATGGCCTTATGAATGAAACATTCATTATATTGGAGACGTTCTTAAGAACTGGTGAAATAATCAACCTTGTCGATCCTGAGCAAGAATACTGAAATATAATTTTAAGCAGGTGAATTAAGTGAGCAATGTCATTTGGAAAAAACTTGAAATATATATTTTTGGAATTGTAGTTTTGGCTCTTGATGGTGCATACTTTGATTTGTTTACTCTACTCATACCTTATCTTGCCATTGAATATCTCAAATTCTCGGGAATCACAAGTGTCCTGAGAGTTATGGTTATTTTGACAATTCACTCGGCTTTGTGCTTCCACAGTATTAGTTTTTTGCATTTGCTGATTTTTGCAGCCTATATCATTTTTGTCATGGTAAGAGAATATTTTCTAAGACCTTTCTTTCCTTTTTTACTCTATAATGTAACCGTCTCTGTGCTTCTAATCGTTGAAGGTTCTTTCTGGATTATGTCCTTAATTTTGATGACTCTGTCTCTTTTAATTTGGAGGATCAAACTTGAAAAGGCTTAAACTGACAATTTATCTCATGCTGACTATTCCTTTCTGTATTCTGTTAATCAGGGCATTTGTACTTCAAGTTATTCAACACAAGTCTCACCTTGAATATATAGAATCATTAAAAGTGTATGTGAGAAAGATCGATGCTCCGCGGGGTAGAATACTAACACGAGATGGTACAGTACTCGCGTGGGATGAAGAAATTCTCATGGCAAAATCCACTGGTTCTATGGATGTCCAAAAAGTTGGTGAAATACTGGGACAGGAAAAGAAATTAAAGTTGCTACTTGGTGAAGATGTACAAGTCACCGAGGCTGAAGCAGTAAAGCTTGAAAGAACAGGTGTGCTTGTTTTTAGAAAATACATTAGACGTTATAATGGTTTAGCACCACATGTCGTAGGTTATATTGGTGTTGACAGATATGGGATTTCAGGTATAGAAAAACAGTACGATTCATACTTGAAGGGTCAGGATGGTTATGAATTGGTAAGTATGTCTGTATCAGGCGGAATTATTGGACGATTCTTGCAAGCAATACCAATTGCTGGAAATGATATTGTACTGACAATAGACTCAAAAATTCAAGAGTATGCTCAAAAACTTTTGAGTAATTCAAATCATGCCGGTACCATCATTGTTCAATCGGCAAAAGATGGTTCAATTCTTGCGATGGCCTCTTACCCGAGTTTCGACCCGAATATGTTTCTCAATATTGACCAAAAACAGTGGGCGGAGATCTCAAATGATCCCAAGAGCCCCCTTTTAAACAGAGCTATCAGCGCAACTTATCCCCCAGGATCTATTTTAAAGCCACTCTACGCTATTGCTTATCTTGAAAATGATCCAGATCTCAAGAGAACCATTGACTGTAAGGGATACTACGAGTACATTGGAAGTTCCGGACGATCTTTGGGGTTGTATCGAGATTGGTATGTACCTGGTCATGGCGTGACCGATTTAAAAAAAGCCATTAAGGTTTCGTGCAACGTGTTTTTCTATAATCTGTCCTTAGAGCTTGGTATTGAGAAGATGAAGCAATATGCAAATTTTTTCATGATCGATCAATTGACTGGCATAGATTTACCAGGTGAACGTAAGGGACTGTATCCTGATCCAAATTGGAAATACAATATCTATAAAGAACCATGGTATCCAGGTGATACTATACTATGTGGAATAGGACAGAGTTTTATCAATCTCACCCCGATCGAAGTTCTGAGCTTCTTCAACGCCATAGCAAATGATGCCACTTGTTACCGCCCTCATCTTTTAGACCATATCAAGAATCAACAAGGTAAGAGGGTTCTCGAATATGAGAAAAATATTCTCTATAAAATCTCACTGAAACAAAGTACACTCAGTTTTCTAAAAGATTCTTTGAGAGAAGTGGTGAAATCAAATGGCAATCCAGCCGATGAAGGAACTGCTTATCAGGCTTTTAAAGGTTTTCGTATTGATGTTGCGGGTAAAACCGGTACCGCCGAAACAGGCAAGAAAAGTGAAAGATCACATTCTTGGTTTGCTGCATTCTCACCAGTCAATTCTCCACAGTTTATCGTCTTAGTTATGCTCGAAAATGCAGGTGGTGGAGGAGAGGCTGCCGCTCCTATGGCAAGGAAGATTTTTGAATATCTCTTAGAGGAGACACGAAAATGATTTTGCGTTTTTTGAGTGAAAACCTCGATAAAGTGGAAAAACCTTCAAGGTACATTGGTGGAGAATTCAATCAAATAATAAAAGATCCATCAAAAGTAAGACTCAGAGTGGGATTAGTCTTCCCAGATCTTTACGAAGTTGGAATGTCAAATCTCGGTTTAATGATCATCTACCATGTACTGAATAATTTACCACAAGTATGGGCTGAGAGGGTTTTTTTACCTTGGAAAGACATGATAGAATTGATGAAGAAAAGAGATATCGAGCTCTTCACCTTAGAGTCAAAAACTCCCTTAAGAGACCTTGATTTGGTAGGTATCTCTCTTCAATATGAGCTTTCCTATACAAATGCACTGTGTGTACTTGACCTTGCCGGATTACCAATCCATTCCGACCAACGCACAGATAAGGATCCAATAGTCATTGCTGGAGGACCTTGTACGACAAATCCCGAAGTTTTGGCAAAAGTCTTCGATGCGTTTGTAATAGGAGACGG
Source organism: Thermotoga profunda AZM34c06 (assembly GCF_000828675.1). Taxonomy (NCBI): domain Bacteria; kingdom Thermotogati; phylum Thermotogota; class Thermotogae; order Thermotogales; family Thermotogaceae; genus Pseudothermotoga; species Pseudothermotoga profunda. The sequence continues at coordinate 207,252 of NZ_AP014510.1, forward strand.
TGAAGAAGTAGTTTTAGATATAGCACATAGTTTGATGCAAACAAAAGGAATGAAAAGAGAACAAAGGCTCAAAGCACTTTCTCAAATAGAAGGAGTTTACGTACCAATGTTTTATCAACCAACTGTGCCACCTAAACCCATTTTTGATTGGTTACCTGCGAAAATAAATCGAAGAATATCAAGGGATATAAACAGCGTGAGATTACCCGACTTGAGAGTAATTCCAAACAGCCAGCTCATTCACGACAGAGTTGTAGTAGAAGTGATGCGTGGCTGCACCAGAGGATGTAGGTTTTGTCAGGCTGGAATTATATACAGACCCGTTCGGGAGAAATACAGTGAGAATATAATCAACGAATCGATATCATCTCTTCTGTGTACTGGATATGAAGAACTTGCACTTTTGTCTTTGTCTACTGTCGATCACAGCGCGATAAATAGTATTTTGAAGGACCTTGGAGAAAAAATCGAAAATCTTGCTGTGTCACTCTCCATACCTTCGACGCGCCTTGACAAGTTTGGCTTGTCCATTGCTGAAGCTGTGAGTACAATAAGAAGGACGGGGTTGACATTCGCACCCGAGGCAGGTACTCAAAGACTCAGAAATGTAATAAACAAAAACATCTCCGAAGAAGATTATGTCAATACTCTTGAAGCAGCGAAAAAAGCTGGGTGGAACAGAATAAAACTCTATTTCATGATCGGTTTACCTACAGAAACCGATGAAGACCTTCTTGGAATTGTACGGATGGCAAAGATCGCCCGCAAAATCGGATTCAAGAAGATCACACTCTCTGTGGCAAACTTTATACCAAAGCCACACACTCCATTTCAATTTGCCGAACAAAAATCAATTGATTATCTGAATCATGCACAAAAGATTATCTTACAAGCTAAAGACGTTGCAAATATCAATTTTCACAATCCGCACATGAGTTTAATAGAAGGCCTACTCTCCAGAGGCGATCGAGATATCTTCGAGGTTGTTCTGAGAGCCTTCAACAATGGCTCATTGTTTGATGATTGGGAGAATATCTTCGACTTCAATTTATGGAAGAATGCCATCGAAAAATCACAAATCGATTTGAATTCTTATCTCAAGGAAAGAGATGTAGATGAAAGTCTTCCTTGGGATCATATCGATGTCGGAGTGAATAAGAATTTTTTGGTGAATGAATATCAAAAGGCTTTGCAGGCTATCACAACTTTAGATTGTCGGTGGGATAAATGTCACAGTTGTGGTGTGTGTAATTCAATTTTGAGGAATCTGCTGGAAAATAGTTCAAAAAAATAGGAGGCTGAACTTTGGCATTTTTTCTCATCTCACTGGTTTTGCTTGGAATGGTAATGTTGCAGAATTTCTCTAAAGTGATCAAAAAGAATAGAATACCATTTATTGCTCTTTGCCAGGTTTTATATTCAATTGTCCTTTTCATATTTTTAAAAATACCTTATACGTTCGAGGTTCAGTTCAAGGGATTTCTATCTTTTCTCGTAATTTTTGGGATAATGATCTTCTTAGGTGGTTTTCTTGGGGCAGAACAGATCAAATTTTACAAAAAGATATCACCTTTTGACATCGTTTTTATCGGAATCTTGCTTCCGATTTCAGAAGAGATTATCTTCAGAGGTGCAATACTGTATCTACTACCAAGTGCTTTTCTAAATGCACTGATTTTTTCTTCTATTCACTTAGCAAACGTACTCAACAGAATGGAAAAATTCTCGATCTTCAATTTTATTTATAGATTTGCCGTTGGTTACATATTTGCTCATTCTGTTTTAAGTACACAGAGCCTCTTTTGTGCCACGCTCTGTCATGTTATAAACAACTCAGTGAGTCTTCTTGTGTTAACGAGATCTGAACATATAACCAAGAAAGGCGCAGATACTACTGAGCACAAAGATGGTGAGTAGAGAAACCGATATCATTTTTAAAGTAATCATCTGAACCAAACTAACCACACTTTCTCGAATGTAATAACTCATGAGAAAATAACTGATAACCCCACCTATGATGAAAGAACCTATTATGATAAACAAAATCTTGGAGAAAGATTCCACGGATGCACCAACGATCCAAGAAATTACAGCAACAATTATCCAGAGTAAGTATGATGGTAATGGTGAGAACTTCCCAAGAATTAGTTCGAAAACAACGGCATGGTAGATGAAACTCATCAAGACGATGAACAAAAAGATCTTTCTCATTTGAGTCTCACCTCTATTGGTAACGCCAGACTCATCGAAAGCCATAGCCATTTGATTTTCACGTTTGAATATCCCACCACATGCCATTGCATGGATAAAAGTTTTTCCCTCGCCGCTACATCAAAAGTTTTACGAAGTTGTCCATTCAAAGAGTCTGCAATGAGCTGTAATGTATTACCCCTTTCATCGTAAAAATAAATCTGATAATCCACAGGATAAATGGTCAAATCCTCGGGAGGTCTTATATTTACTTCTCCTAAAAGAGAATTATTCTCCAAGAGAATCTGACAGGTTACCGATGTACTTGAGAGTTTTTGAATGTAATTGCGGTAAACAACCACCCCGGCAGTGTAATTCAACACTGCCAGGATTATACACAAAGACAACACCAGATTTATCTTTCTATTTTGCTTCGCCACTGACAACATAGCAGGCCACCTTATGGCCTTGCAAAACCTCTACCAGATTGGGATGATCGTTTTTCTCACAATACTCAACAGCGTAAGGGCATCTGTCGAAAAATCTGCAGCGCTTTGGCGGATTTATTGGCTTTGGAACACTGCCTTTTATGTTTGGTTCTCCTCTTTTTTGCTCTGGATCAGGAATGGGTACCGCCGTCAGTAAAGCTTTAGTGTAGGGATGAAGTGGATTGTGCAATACCTCTTCAGTTGGACCGGTTTCAACTATTTTTCCCAAGTACATAACTGCTATGTTATTGCTCATATACCTTGCAACAGCAAGATCGTGTGTTATATACAGATAGCTCATTTGGTGTTCATCTGCAAGTCTCATCATCAATTTCATCACACCAGTCCTTATTGACACATCAAGCATTGATGTAGGTTCATCTGCCACCACAAAAGATGGATTGAGAATCAACGCCCTTGCTATTGCCACTCTTTGTCTTTGCCCACCCGACAATTCATGTGGAAATCTGAACATGAAAGTTTCAGGTGGTGTTAAACCAACATCTGAAAGCATCTGTGCAACTCTATCTTCGCGCTCTTTCAAGTTGCCTATTTCATGAATGTTCAAAGGTTCAGAGACTATGTCAAAGATAGTCATTCTTGGATTGAGTGATTCGTATGGATCTTGGAAAATCATCTGGACACGTTTACGAAGTTGCCAGACTCTCACTCTGCGATCTTCAAGGAATTCTGATACGAATTTTGTCTCATCTTTTGAGAGTTTAAGAAATCTCTCGGCGTATATACCATCTACACCACTTAGCTGTTTTAGTTGTTCATCGCTCATCTTTGAAAATCTTTCAACATAATTTTTTTCCACATAATGTCTTGCTGAAGACTCGTTTTCGTATAGCAATGGCGTCACATCTTCTTGCTCAACGATTATTCTTCCATCCGTTGGCTCTTCGAGCCCTACAAGAACCTTACCCGTTGTTGTCTTTCCACAGCCAGATTCTCCAACCAAAGCGAGTGACTCTTTCCTTTTTATTTCAATTGATATGTCATCCACGGCATGGACAAAGTACTTGGTTTTTCCGAAAATACGTCTTTCAGCTGGGAAAAGTTTTCTGAGATTTTCTATCTTTAATACGGTATCATTGTTCATAAAAATGCACCACCTCTTTTGGTTTGACAGGATGATGACACGCCACAAAATGTCCTTTTTCGATTTCATGGTATTCTGGTTCTTCATTCAAACATAATTCATCTGCTTTGGGACACCTTGGAGCAAATCGACAACCCTTTGGAGGATTGAGTAAATTTGGGGGCTCTCCCGGAATTGTAACGAGTTCTGTTTTTTCTCCAACGGTGCTCGGGAAGGCATGCATCAAACCATAAGTATAAGGATGCATAGGCCTTTTGAAGATCGTTACTGAATCTGCGAGTTCTGCGAATTTTCCCGCATACATGACTGCTATCTTATCACTGACTTCTGCTATTACTGCTATATCATGAGAGATATATATCATTGCCATATTCAATTTCTTTTGAATCTTTCTTATTTCTTTTAATATTCTGTCCTGAACAATGACATCGAGTGCTGTTGTCGGTTCGTCGGCGATGATAACCTTTGGGTCACACGCCAAGGCCATCGCAATAACTGCTCTTTGTTTCATACCACCACTGTATTGATGTGGATACTGATCCATTCTTGATGGATCAAGTCCAACTAATTCAAAAAGTTCAGCAACTTTTTCACGAGCTTTATCCACAGGAACTTCAGGATAATGATTTTGTATTGCCTCAATTATCTGATCTCCCACCTTGTAAACCGGATTGAGTGAATTCATAGCAGCTTGAAAGATCATCGATATACCACGCCATCTATACTTTCTCATCTCTGATTCATCCAATTTGACAAGATCAACTGGGTTATTCCCCATGTCAAAAAGAACACTTCCAGTTTTAAATTCCGCGTTATCGGGCAAGAGTCTTAAAATCGTCATTGAGATAGAGGTTTTACCACATCCAGATTCACCGACTATTCCTAAACTCTCACCAGAATCAAGGTCGAAATTTATCCCATCAACGGCTTTCACATATCCCATTTTTGTCTTATAGTGCATTCTCAGGTCTTTGACAGAGAGTAGCATTTCATCACCTCTTTCTTAGCCTTGGGTTCACGATCTCTTCGAGTCCTCTGCCGAGAAAATAAAAAGCAGAACACAACAGGGTTATGCAAGCTCCTGCTGGAAGCCACAACCACCAATAGGTTCCTATACTTGCTCCCATCAAATAACCCGATGATTCAGCCATTTGAATGATTACGCCCCAACTCATTCTTATATTTGCAAGTCCAAGGAACGAAAGCGTGGCCTCGGTGAAGATTGCGCCTGTCACATTGAGCATCATATATAAAAACGATAGTGGAAGTATATTCGGAATGATGTGTCTGAAAATTATATAAGCATCGCTTGCACCTGCGGATTTTGCAGCTTCGATGAATGGCCTAACTTTTATGGTCAAAGCTTGAGCCTTTAATACCAGTGTGATCGAACCAAATCCAGAGAGCATACCTATGATGAGTGCAAGCCTAAAAAGCGTTAAATCTATGAAAGCACTCAGAACCATCAACAATGCCAGACTTGGAAAAAGCATAACTATGTCGGCGAGTCTCATGAAAAATGTATCTATCACTCCACCGTAATAAGCGCAACTTGCACCGATGATTGTACCTATGATTACTGTTATCAAGGCAGCAGTAATACCGAGAATAAACTCTCGAGGTGTACTGTACATAATCATGGAAAGAATATCCCTTCCAAGAGGGTCTGTACCAAGCGGATGTCTCAAAGATGGTGGCGATGGATGACTGATTATATCGGGATCAAAACCCACTATCGGATCGTATGGCGCGAATGTCTGATATCCAAATGGGTCGTCTTTCCAAAAGACGGCTTTCATTATAGTTGGATAAAGAGGGTATATCAGACCAAAGATTGCGAAAAATATTATGACACTGAGTCCAAAAACAGCTAACCTTCTCTCTCTGAACAATTCCCATCCTGTTTTAAAGGACCTCAACCAGAGTTTGAGTCTAATTTTCCACAACGGTTCTTTTATAACTGCTTCAACCATTTTGCTCACCTCAATATCTTATTCTTGGATCCAAAAAGGCATAGAGTATATCGGCAATAAGGTGGGCTACCAGAACAAAGACACCCGTGAAAACAAGAAGACCGATCAACAAAGGCGTGTCCTGCTGGCTGAGTGCTTCTAAATAAGCCCTACCAAGACCTGGCCATGAAAACATGGTTTCAGTTATTATACCCCCACTTATCGTGAAACCAAGACTTATCACAAAATTGGTCACAAGTGGTAATAAGGCATTTCTCGCAGCGTGTTTATCTCTCACCACTTTGTCTGGTAAGCCTTTTGCCTTCGCAGTGGTTATATAATCTTCCCTTATGACATCAAGCATTGTGTCGCGCATCACAAGCATGCTACCAGCAAAAGAGTAAAGTGTTAATGTGAAAACCGGCAGAACCATGTGTTTTATAATATCCCAGGCATAGACTCCTCTACCTGAGAGAATCCAAATCGAGATTGAGATAACGATCGTAGCAATCAAAGAAGTGTAAAATAAGGCTCTTTTGGCGGCTATTGTTTTGAGTTTTCGTGAAATGATCGTAGCTGTCAAAAAAACAACTAAGAGGATGAATGCGTTAAGCAGAAGCTTTAGAAAAAGATCTTGTGCTGAAAAGGAAACATTTCTCCAAAGATTTGGTTCTATGAACTGGTTCAGTGGAAGTATTCCCAGAATAACTCCAAACAACCAGATGTTGAATATGGCAAGTAATGGTAAGAAAATCGTCCAAAATACTATACCGGTAAAAGTCGTCAATTGATCGACTACCTTGCCCCTTTTCCATGCAGATCTTTTACCCAGAGTGTAGCCAAATGCATACGAAACTAAAGTAGATGTCACAAATAGAAAAACTGTTCTTGGGAGTCTCTCAAAGATTATTGATGTAACTTTCCTCGGAAAATACGAAAATGAAACGCCGAGATCCAAGACCAAGAAATTTTTCATGTAGTACAAATATCTAGTGAAAACAGGTTTGTCAAAACCGAATTGACGCTTCAAGTTTTCTCTTATTTCTGGGGTGATCTTTGGATTCATGAGGTATTTGTCAAGAAAACTTCCTGGAAGGGCTTCCATCAACCAAAAAACAATTGTCACGTAGATGAACAAAAGTATGACAATTTGAACAACTCTCTTGCTCAGAAATTTAAGCACCTTTTACCTCCTCTCGGGTCACAAAATCCAACCGCCCCAAATGGGGCGGTGGAATTGAAAATCTTCGTTATGCTATTTTGCTGCTTTAACAAGTGTCGGTGTTCCATTGACATACTGCAAACCAGACAGGGTTTTTTCGTACGGGAAGATGATTTGATCTGTTCTGTAGGCCTCAGTAGTTGGTGTGTCAAAGATGACTAAGTAAGGAAGATCTTGTGCAAGAATTTCTTGGAGTTTGAAGGACAGTTCTCTTGCTTTTTCAATATCAGATGCTGCGAGAAATTCATCGGCGAGTTTGTCAAACTCTGGATTGTTGTATCCGGCAGCATTGAAGTCACCAACACCGGCGCGTTTGCTGTGGAAGAAGTCTGCAACATGATCTGGATAATATCCAAGGCTCCAGCCGAGCATGTAAATATCAAAGTTGAATGGTTCGTCAAAGACTCTCTGAACGATCAAGTTGAAGTCGACCAAATTGGCCTTTATAGGTATACCAATTTCATTCGCCCATCTTTCAACATAAAGTGCTATAGTTGCCCTCATAGGATCATAACCAGCACCTGGGGCAAGAAGTTCTATCTGTTCAATTCTTTGACCATTGGGACCGATCAAACCTCTACCTTGTCTGACTACGTTGTTACCCTCGATCTTTGGTTCGACAACCCACTTGAAACCTGCCTTTTTCAAAAGATCGATGGCGAGTTTCCTTCTATCTCCCGAGCTCATGCCATAGCCTGGTGAAAGTTTCTCAACATTGGGGTTATACCAAAAGACATTTCCGTTTGGAACCACACCATACTGTGGGAATGCCTGGCCACCGAGGACTCTTGATGTGAGAAATTCGCGATCAACCAATGCAGCTATGGCTTGTCTGAATTCCTTGATATTCATTGGAAATCTTCTCATGTTAAAGCACATGTACCTGAAACCGTTCACAGAGTTAGTGATCAACTTGATATTCGCAACCTTTGCAAGCTGATCTGCCTCGCCTTTTTGTAAGCCAAGTGAGTTGAAGATAAAGCTGACATCACCGTTGATCAAAGCTGTTATAGCTGCTGATCTGTTTAGATACATTCTGTAGATTATGCTATCAATATATGGACCTGTGACAAATTCATATTCTTTTTCGCCAGTTGGTTCTCCGTAACCAGACCAGGCAAAACCTGTTTTTGGATTCTTTATGGATACTGCACCATTTTTGTAGAGTGTCAGTACGCTGCCAGTATCGGAATAATCCTTACGAGCGGTGACCTCTATGAAGGCTCCCTTTTCCCATTTTTTCAGCAAGAATGCACCAAGGATTGGTTCATCAGAAACATCATAGTTGTACATCGTTTGCAATGGGTTTGCTGTTTTGAGTGCCTCTTCGGTTTTTGGTTCCCAGTATTTCTTTTGGAGAATTGGCATCATCATTGCACCAAAGTTTGCCTTTGCAAGACTTGCATGTGTGAAATAAAGTTTTACTGTGAAATCATCGACTTTTTCTGCCTTGATGAAATAGTCGGGATCAATATAACCAGCCCAGTTCCCACCCAAACCATAGTCAACAATGAGTTTTCTGACAGTGTTCATGGTCCAAACTACGTCATCAGCGGAAAACTTCGTACCATCTGACCATGTGACATCTGTTCTGAGTTTAATAGTATAGACCCACTGGTCACCTTGTTGTTCGAGATTGGGAAGATCTGCGGCAAGATTTGGAATCCAGTCAAATCTCACATCTGAGTAAGTATACAATCCAGCGATTCTTGGTCCCATCACATAGCCAGTCCATACAGTCGCATTTGGTCCAAGATAATCCCAGATGTTCAATGAAATAGGTTCCTGCAAGAAAGCCCAATTAACAGTCTGTGCGAAGACGAAAGCCGCAAGAACAAGCATTAACACTAAGAATACTTTTTTCATTCCCTCTACCTCCCTTCGAAGGTTTAGTCTATGTTCATTATACAATTTGTTACACAACGAGTCAAACACATCGATCTATCAAAACTTATCCCACCTTGTTCTTTTATAATTTTCGAGTATCTTCAAAACAAAATCGATGTCATAGTTTGTATGGTCTGCATTTATCTGGAATCTTATTGTTTCATCGCCCTTTGGAACAATAGGAAAATTCAAACCAGTAGCGAGAACACCATTTTCTATCAGATACTTAACTATATCAGATGTTCTATTTGTGTCTCTAACGAGTAGTGGGACAATTGGATGTTCGCTAACAATTGTTTCATATCCAAGTCTCAATAATCCTTCTCTGAATTTTTTTGTCAATTGCCTCAAATATCTCAATTTTTCCCTACCTTCATCACTGTCGAGAATTTGTAAAACTTTAAGGGCACATGCAGCCTCGGCCGGTGTGATTGGGTTTGAATAGATATATGTGATAGCCTTTTCTCTTAAATACGTGATTACAATTTGATCTGAAACCACATATCCACCATTTACACCAAATGCCTTTCCAAGTGTTCCAATCAGAAGATCAACCTGTGCGCCAACTACTTCTTCGGTTCCCCTACCTGTTTCCCCAAAAGCTCCCACACCATGAGAATCGTCAGCAATGGTGATTATGTTTTCTTCAAAATATTCATCGTATTTGTTTGCAATATCGACTATTTTACCAAGAGGGGCATAATCTCCTCGCATACTGAAAACACCATCGGTGATAACCAAAATTCTCTTTGCTTTTCCAATACTGTCTTTTATTTTTTGCTCAAGGTCATTCGTATCTAAGTGTTTATATACAAGCTTGTCTTTCGGTCTTGATAATCTCACGGCATTTATAATGCAGTTGTGATTTAATTCATCACTTATGATAACTGTTTCAGGAGTTGTAAGTGAAGAAATCACACCTATGACCGTAACATAAGCTGCGCTGTAGATCATTGCATCTTCTCTTGAATGAAATCGTGCAAGTTGTTTTTCAAGCTCTCTATGGGGTAGATAGGTACCACTTATGAATCTCACTGCACCGGGTCCTACACCATATTTCCTGGCTGCTTCTTCTTCAACTTTTATTATCTCTTCTCTCAACGACATTCCAAGATAAGAGTTGGAATTCATTCTTATGAATTCTTTGTTTCCATAGCCTTTCAAGAAAAATCTCGGTCCCTTCTCACCTTCTGGTTTCTTGACATCTGTTACGATAAATTCCTTTCCTTTTGCGCGACCTTCATTTTTTAATTGTAGTAATTCTTCCTCGAGTGTTTTTATTGTTCTGTTCAAAGGCATTTTTACACCTCCCTTTTCACTGCATTTGTATTTTACAACTTTTATCTGTGTAGAGAAAAATTGGAACGTGGATTTTGAATTTGATGGTCTTTGATGTAAGCTCTATTTGGAAATGGGGAGGGATCAAGATGAAAGCAATTTTAAAGACACACATGGCGGCGGGTTTGACAATGCAAGATGTACCAAAACCAACTAACCTCAAACCAACAGAAGTACTGGTAAGAGTAAAGCGTGCTTCAATATGTGGTTCAGATGTTCACATTTACAAATGGGACGATTGGGCAAAGAGTCATATCAAACCACCCATGATAATAGGTCATGAATTTGCAGGAATAGTCGAACAGATAGGTGAAGCCGTCGAAACAGTACAAGTGGGAGATTTTGTTGCCGCAGAGACACATATCCCATGCCAGCAATGTTATCAATGTAAGACCAACAGAATGCACATATGCAGAGATATGAAGATACTGGGTGTCGACATCGATGGAGCCTTCGCTGAATATGTCAAAGTACCTCAAACGATTCTCTGGAAGGTATCATCAAAGATATCACCTGACTTTGCTTCAGTGATGGAACCATTCGGAAACGCAGTTCACACAGCCTTAGTGGAGAATCTAACAGGTAAAACTGTCTTGATAACAGGCATAGGACCAATTGGAGCAATGGCAATTCAAGTTGCAAAAGCAGCTGGTGCTTCATTGGTGATAGCTTCAGAAATCAAACCATACAGAAAAAACCTTGCAAAAAATAATGGCGCCGATGTCATAATAGATCCAACCCAAGAAGATTTATACAAAAAGATAATGGATATCACCAATGGCGATGGTGTTGATATTTTCTTGGAAATGTCTGGTAATATGAATGCTCTTGAACAGGGTTTAAAATCACTCACGCGTGGTGGAACAGCTTCTATTTTGGGTGTTTTTGGAGAAAAAGTACAACTTGCAATAGATGAACTCATAACCTTCAAGGGAATTAAGATCTATGGAATAACAGGGCGAAAGATTTTTGAGACTTGGAGAATAGCAGATCAATTGCTCAGTAGTGGAAAAGTCGATCTCTCCAAGGTGGTAACACACATCATTCATTTCGAAGATTGGCAAAAAGGTTTTGATTTAATGATGAAAGGTGAATGCGGAAAGGTTGTCATGGAACTTTCTGATTAGAATAAGGGGCACTTGCCCCTTATTCGATCATCAAAAGGTAAGGATAGTGTGGCTGACCGCCTTCGTGAATATCAATTTGTACCTGATCAACTGCCTTCTCCAGGGCTTCTTTAATCATGTCTATTTCAGTATCAATGGCATCTTGGCCAGTAAAAATTGTTACTATTTCTCTTCCACGTAAATCGAGTGCCGTTAAGGCTCTGATCATTGCCTGTTTGAGAGATTGTCCATGTGATACGAGTTTTTTACCTCGCATCACCATGTATTCACCTTTCTTTATCTTAGTTCCATTGTGTTTTGCGTCTCTCACTGCACGTGTGATACACAGTGAGATAATATAATTTGCTGCTTGGACAAACTTCTCTTGTAATTTATCTGGTTCTTCGTTTGGATCAAAACTCATCATAGCCGAAATACACTCTTGAACGGTTTGGGTTGGTATTATTATCACTTGCTTGTCTTTCGTATTTTCTGCGGCTTGTTTCGCGGCGAGTATTATATTAGGATTATTGGGAAACAGAAAGATTATCTCGGCTTTTACTCTGTCTATAGCGAATTTGAGATCGGCCGTACTTGGATTCATTGTCTGTCCACCACGAACTATCTGGTCTACTCCAAGATTTCTCAAAACCTCCGAGATGCCATGACCAGGCGAGACAGCAACAAAACCATATCTTTTTGGTTGTTCAACTATCTGTTCGACCAGGTGTTCATGCTGTAATTTCATATTATCCACTTTCACCTTTAGTATTTCTCCATATTTCAATATCTCCTCGATTACAATACCGGGGCTATTAGTATGAACGTGAGTCTTCAATACTGCACCATCGTGGACAACAACCGCTGAATCTCCTATATTTTCAAGAAAGAGTCTGAGCTCTCCCACTTTTTCGGCGTGAAAATCATTCTCACCTTTTACCATCACTTCTGTGCAATATTGATACTTGAGCTCCTCGATCGGAAGTTCTACAGAAACTTCGCCATTCACGCTGGTCACTACTTCGAGATTAACTTTCTCTTCACCCATAGCTACCGAGCGAAATCCCTGTAATATGTAGTACAAACCTTTTGCACCAGCATCGACTACTCCTGCTTCTTTCAGTACCGGCAGCAACTTTGGGGTTTCTTTCACGGTTTCCTCTGCTACTTTATTGATCCAGTCGAGAACCTCTAAAACAGTCCCGACTTGGTCGACTTCATCGAGTCTTTCATCTATTCTTCTTAAAATTGTCAACATCGTTCCTTCAACTGGTCTCATAACAGCTTTGTAGGCAATGTTCCTTGCTGTTGAAAACATTTTCAATATATCTTTTGGTTGGAGTGTCTTTTTCTTCTCGCAGTACATTGCAAAACCACGAAATATCTGAGATAGTATTACGCCGGAGTTCCCACGAGCACCCATGAGCGTTCCGTTCCTTATGGCTTCCATTACGGCTGATAGCTCATGCTTATCTTTGTCTAACTGATCAAGATACTTACATCCTTCTTTCATCGTTGCGAGCATATTTGAACCAGTATCGCCGTCAGGCACGGGGAAAACATTGAGTGCATTGAGTTCATCAACGTGAGTCGCAAGATACTCCGTTGCTTTCTGAAAAGCAAGCTTCATGAATTTTCCATTCACTTTTTCCAAGATCCGCACCTCCTCAGCGGATCCCTGTCACGTGCACATTTACTTCTACATCTTCGCAGGCGCCTATATTTTTCAAAACATGCACGACATTTTCTATGATATTCTTTGCAACTTCTGTAACCTTTACACCGTACTCAACCTCTATGTACAGGTCAACAACTACTTTACCGGTGTCGAGTTCCTCTACTTTTATTCTCTCTTCTTCTTTTTCACCAAAGAGTTTTCCAAAGAAACTCTCAGAAGCAATGTTCACAGGTCCATAGCTCTGAGCTGTTGCAATATAAGCAAGTTTCTTAAGTGTCTTCAAACTTATTTGCAACTCTCCGTAATCCAATTTGATTACCATGCATAAACCTCCTTTTTTAAAAATGATACCACAGCTTCAAAAATCCCTTCTGGATCGAGCTTACATAGCTTCAGCAATTCCTCTCTGGATCCGTGTGGTATGAATTCTTCTGTTACACCAAGTGTGAGCACGGGTTTTTTGATATCACGTTTGTTCATGAAGGCAATCACACTTTCTCCAAAACCTCCGTTTAGAAAGCCTTCTTCAATCGTGACAAATAAATCATGATTTTCGATGATAAAATTCATTGTTGCTTCGTCTAATGGTTTGACGCATCTAATATAGACGATTGTGGGATCCAGTGACAACAATTTTTCAACTTGATTTACCATGCTTCCAACTGCCAAGATGGCTATTTTACCATTTCCTTTTCTGATGATATCCCATTTGAATGGTTTTATTATCTTTGACTTGGTCCACAGTTCATCAAAATTTGCTCTCTGATAATCTTTTGTATATCTGATTGCTATTACCCCTTTTATATCTTTCTCGACAATAGTCCTCAATAAGCATACCAGATCGAATAAGTTCGATGGTGTAAAGATTATTGATTTTGGTATTGTTCTGAATAATGCTATGTCAGATAAACCATGATGTGTTGGACCATCTTCACCAACAAGCCCTGCTCTGTCAATTGCAAAGACAACGTCAAGATTCTGCAACGCTACGTCATGGATTATCTGGTCGTATGCCCTTTGCAAAAAAGTTGAATATATCGCGACGAATGGTTTAAACCCCATAGTTGATAGTCCTGCAGCGAATGTTACGCAAGATTGCTCGGTTATGCCAAGGTCTGCAAATCTATTAGGTAAGCTTTGTGAAAAACGTTTTAAACCAGTCCCGTCTGGCATTGCCGCAGTTATTGCAAAGATTCTATCGTCTTTTTGAGCCAATCTCAACAAGGTCTCTCCAAAAACCTCACTGTAGGAAATGTACCCTTGTTTCCTAACTGGTTCTCCAGACTCTGGATCGAATTTCGGGGCATTGTGAAAGGTTACACAGTCTTTTTCGGCCGGCTCATATCCTTTACCCTTTTTAGTAACAACGTGAACGACTACTGGATAGTCATAATGTTTTATTCTCTTAAAAACAGCCGTCATTAACTCGAGATCGTGTCCATCTATGGGTCCTATGTGTTTTAATCCCAAAGACTCAAAAAAGTCAGGACCAGAGATGAAATGTTTCATACCCTCTCGAATTCTTTTCAATTCATCTTCAATATTCTTCCCCAACTCTGATCCTTCAAGTGCCTTCTTCACAAGTTGTTTGAATTTCACATAAGCAGGGATCGTTCGCAGTTTTGCAAAAGTTTCAGAAAGGGCTCCAACGTTTGGAGCGATCGACATACCATTGTCGTTCAAGATGATCTTCAGTTTAGAATCCATGGTCCTCAATTGATTCAGACTTTCTAATGCTTCACCATTTGTCAATGCACCATCACCTATTACTACCAGAATATTTTTTCGTTGATTTTTCAACCTTAGAGCCTTTTCTATACCAAGTGCCGCGGCGATAGAAGTCCCAGCGTGACCGGCGCCAAATCTATCCAATGTGGATTCCTTTAATGAGGTATAACCGCTGATTCCACCGAATTTTCTGAGTGTTGCAAATTCGTCCCATCTACCTGTCAGCAATTTATGTGTATAGCATTGGTGAGAAGTATCCCAAATTATTATATCTTGCCTTGGATCAAAGACATTGTATAATGCGAGTGTCAAATCAACAGTACCTAAATTTGAAGAAAGGTGTCCTCCATTCATAGAAACTATTTGTATTATACGTTCTCTTACAAGCTGAGAAATCTGTTTGAGCTTTGAAATATCTGCTCCAACTACATCATCGAGATTCAAGGTCTGTCCCCTCCATTAATTGTTGAGCTTGTGCATAGACATCTTGAATTTGTATCTTCGCTTCATTGAGCATTACAAGCAATTCCTTGTATATCTCGATGCCTTTGTTATAAAGTTCTATCGCTTCGTCAAAGGACATATCTTCCTGTTCGAGCTTTTCTACAATCTTTTCCAACTCATTTATCATCTGGTCGATTTTCACCAACTATCACCTTCACAACTCCGTCTGAAAATCGGACGGTCAATTTATCATGTTTGTTCAACCGCAAAGAGCTTTTCACCCAACGTCCATCTTTTTCAACGATTGCATAGCCTCTTTGGAGTACGTTGATCGGATTGAGTGAAGACAGACGCATTTCCAAAAACTCTGATTTTTTCTCACAGATCAATATGTGTCTTTGCATAAAAGTGGTTAGGTTCTTTGACATAATTTGTAGAGAATTTGTTTTCTCTGAGATTTTATCAACCATAGACTTCAAAAGCCTTTTCCCAGTATTTTGAGCGAGAATCAGATTGGTTTTTATTTTCTGTTCCATGTGAATATTCATCTTTTGCATCAGAGTGATTGCATAACTCAACACTTGTGATTTTTCTGGTACCGCAGCCTGCGCAGCGGCTGTTGGTGTATGAGCTGAATAATCAGCCACAAGGTCTATTAAAACTGTATCTATCTGATGACCTATTCCAGAAATAACAGGGTGTCTCAATTTGTAAACAGCCCTGACAACTTCTTCATCGTTGAAGATCCACAAATCGTCTGCCGACCCGCCTCCTCTGGTGATCAGGACCACATCAAGATCTTCAGAGTTCGCATCCTTCAATGCCTTTATCAAGGAAATCTTCGCATCTTCTCCTTGAACTCCTGTGTGGTACAGCAAGATTTCTACAAATGGATATCTTTCAGATATAGTTCTCAAAACATCTTGATAAGCTGCCGAGCTTCTCGATGTTATGATTCCTATTCTTCTTGGATATTTGGGTAGAGAACGTTTTGGTTTTTCAAAGATTCCTTCTTTTTGAAGTTTTTCATAGACTTCTCTCATTTTCATGAAGAGTAAGCCACGCTGTGGCAAAATCTTCAATTGCTTACATTGAAATCTGTATACACCTCTTGGTGGATAGACTCTGACATCGCCATAAGCATGAACCGTCTGCCCATCTGTTAGATTAACACCTCTCAGAGCCGCTCCAAAAAAGACACATCCTATGGTTGTGAACTCATCTTTGAGTGAGAAAAACAAATGTCCATTTCTCTCTTTGCAATCGACCACTTCACCAACAATTTGTATGTCAGTGAGATATGGATCATCGTTTATCAGATTTTCTATATAGTAATTGACTTCACTTACTGTATAAATCTTTTCCACAAGAATCGCCCTTTTTCATGAAATCGTGAGCAATCCGTATAACTTCATCTGGTAAACCAAATCTTTTTGCCACAGTTATAGCGACATTTTGATCAAAATCCTTTCCTTTTCTCAAAGAGTAGTCTATCATCTTGTGCGGATCGATGGCATCTGCATCCTTTATTTTTCCACACATATACACATTTGACGCGCTCTTGACAATCGCCGGATAGTGAGTTGTAAAAAAGGCAAAATCGTCAAACTCATCAAGATACTTGGCTACAGCAAAAGCCAAAGCCTCACCTTCAATTGGATTAGTTGTTGAGCCAAATTCATCGATTAAGATTAATTTTTTCCCAAGGGTTTCAACAATACTCACAAACGAAGATATCTCTCTTGCGAAGGAACTAAGACCCAGCTCTTCACCTTTAGAAAGATATCTCACAGAATCAAAAATAGGTGAAGAAAATACTTCACACGGGACTGGAAAGCCAAGCTGCATGAGAACAACTAAACTTCCCACTGTTCTCAACAAAGACGTCTTACCACCCATATTTGGTCCATACAACACCGTAACACCTTCAGTTGCATCGACACTCACGGGATAATACGTGTAATTGTTTTCCTCGCAGTGTTCAACGATCGGTGGAAATCTCCCTCCTTTAATCATCAATTCATCAGAAATTTGAGGTTTACAACATTTCATGTCAAAGTAGAAATAATATCTGCAAAGATCAAGATCGATTTGCTGAACCAATCTTTCGCATAATTTGAGAGTGTTCAAAAAACGATCTACAGCCTTTGAAAGCTCGTTCAAAATAGTTTCTTCCTCAATTTTCATTTGATCTTCTATCATCTTCAAATGATCAGATAACTCTAAAATCTCTTGTGAATATCTGATTCTCAGGTGATATCTTTCATTCGATCTTCTAATTACTTCAACTAAATTTTCCTTGAGTAATCTTTCTCCAAGCTGCCTATCACACGTGAATTCTTCACCAGGTAATTTTACTGAGAATTTCTTTTCTATTTCATCTTTCAAAGATTTCAATTTTTCTTCAATCTTTTTGGAAGTATGAAGATATTTCTTTCGAAGATCAAGGAGTTTTTCAGACTGTAGATAAAAATTTAAAGATTCAGAGGTTAATTTTGCAAGAATCTTCCACAAACCAGTCAAATCTGGAAGATCCCAGATGTCTTTCACCAAATCTGAGATTTTCATCACGTAATAGACAAATCTTTTTAGTTTTGCAAAATCACCTATGCTATCGAAACCATTTTCAATTTGCTGTCTGATACATCCTAAAAGAGTCAGATGATCTCTTGTTGTTTGAACGATTGATCTATCAAGTTCCAATACTTTTTGAAGCCTTTCCCAATGTTCACAAAATTCCCTTTTACTCTTTATGACAGGTCGAAGTTCCTTGAAAAAATCCTTACCATATTCCGTCACGGGTTGAAAGTTTGATAGAATCCTGTCGATCATCACGAAATTTCGTGTCGCATCATCCAAAAACAGAGAGGATTCCTCCCAAAGAATTATACCCGAAAATAACAAAAAGACTTATCACCACAAGTGAAAACAAAAATGGGGCACAAGCCCCATTAACTGATGACCAAAAGTATTAAAGGTGCAAAAACTTCTGCCACAAGTGACATAACAGTGATCATTGTGTTCAATGATGGTCCAGCAGTGTCTTTAAATGGATCACCAACGGTATCACCAACAACTGCTGCCTTGTGTGCCTCTGAGCCCTTTCCGCCATGATGTCCTTCTTCTATGAATTTCTTTGCATTGTCCCATGCACCACCTGCATTTGCCATGAACAAAGCGAAGATAATTCCAGTTACAATGCTACCAGCAAGGAAACCAGCCAAGGCTTCTTTACCAAGAAAGATTAAGGTCAATGCCGGAGCTATTATTGATAAAACGCCAGGCAAGATTAACTCTTTTAAAGCACCAGCTGTCGCTATATCAACACATTTTGCATAATCTGGTTTACTTGTTCCTTCGATGAGTCCTGGGATTTCCCTGAACTGTCTTCTGATTTCCTCAACCATCCTTTCGGAATTCCTACCTACCGCCAAGATCAGCAACGCTGAAAGCAATGGAGGCATCATCGCACCAATGAAAATACCTGCGATAACTTGTGGAGAGATCAGTTCCAAAGATTTGATATCCACCAAATGGGTATAGGCTGCAAACAAGGCTAAAACTGTCAATGCAGCAGAGCCTATTGCAAAACCTTTTGTTATGGCCTTTGATGTGTTTCCAGCTGCATCGAGCATATCTGTCACCGCTATGACATCTTCACCAAGTCCAGATTGTTCAGCTACACCTTTTGCGTTATCAGATATCGGACCATATGCATCAGCCGAGATGATCATACCAACAATTGAAAGCATACCAAGTGCGGCATTCGCAATACCATAGAATGGGTCAATGCCGAAAGCCTTTGCAAGGTACCAAGAAGCGATCGTCGCAATTGAAATACACAAGATCGGCGGTACAATACTGACAAGTCCGTATGAGAAACCCGTCAGAATATTTATAGCAGTACCAGTGACAGATGCCTCGGCAACCTGTTTGGTTGGTTTTTTCTCGATTGAGGTGAAATAATCTGAAGTCAGTCCTATGGCAACACCCGCACCAAGACCTGCCAGTGTTGGTAAAAACACCCCAAGCCACTTTGAACCTTCAAGTCCAGAGAATTTGGTCACAAAAAACAGAAGAACTACAAAAATGAAACAAGTCGAAAATGTTCCCATATTGAGTGCCCTACCAGGACTTTTCTTGATAGTCCTTGTTACAAAGACAAGCCCAAGCATTGAAGCAAAAAGCCCCATCGCAGCAATTAAAAGTGGCATTGTCGTTAGAATTGCTCCACCAAGTTCTGAACCGATTATCATCGCAGCGATCACACTCGCAATATATGAATCTGTCAAATCTGCGCCCATTCCTGCAACATCTCCAACGTTATCTCCAACATTATCTGCAATCACCGCTGGGTTTCTGGGATCATCCTCAGGTATTCCAAGTTCAACTTTTCCAACAAGATCTGCGCTTATATCTGCAGTTTTTGTATAGATACCCCCACCGGCTTTTGCAAACAATGCAAGTGCGCTCGCTCCAAAGCTAAACCCCAAAACCACATTAGAAGCATCTGAATCACTCCAACCAAAACCGACCTTGAAAACAAAAAACAATATAGCGATTCCCAAAAGCGATATCCCAACCACAAACATTCCCATAACAGCTCCACCGTAAAAAGCAACTGGAAAAGCCGCTTTGAGTCCATTTCTTGCAGATGATGCGACTCTGACGTTGGTTTCAACGGCTGCTCTCATCCCCAGATAAGCGGCAATGGTAGTACAAATAGACCCAAATACATAAGCAATGGCCATACTCAACCCTATGGAAGGGCTTTTGATAAAACCACTCACCAAACCGATGATCACAGCCATTATTACTACGAAAACCGCTAAAGTCTTATTCTGCCTTCTCAAATAGGCAAGTGCTCCTTCTTTGATAGCTGAAGCTATTTGTTTCATCTTCTCTGTGCCAGAGTCTTTTTTCAATACATAGGCATACAGTCCAAGTGCAAGACAGATGGAACCAATTCCTGCAGACAGAGCCAGAACAAACCAGCTCACAAGATCACCCCCATTTAATGTGTTTCAAAGAACGACTACATTCTCACCCTTTATACCAAAATTTTTTAATACATTCTTTGTGTCGAAAATTAACTCGCTATTTTCAACTATCACACTGTAATCAATTCTCTTCTTGTGTGCAGTTGTTATTATTACTATATCAGCCCATCTGCAAAGTTCCTTAGTGAGCTTTTCTGTTTTTCTATCTCCTTCCTTGTAATAGAATTTCTCAACATATGGATCAACAACAACGACATCTGCCATATTTTTTTCAAGATGCTCGAGTACCTTTAATGCCGGTGACTCTCTGACATCATCTATATCCCCTTTATATGCTATACCAACCAGCAATACTTTTGCACCATTCATACATTTTTTTCTTTGATTCAACAATTGCATAGCTCTATGAACAACATATTCTGGCATATAATCGTTTATCTCTCCAGCCAATTCGATGAGTCTGGTATGGTAATCATATTCGCGCGCTTTGTAAGTTAAATAAAATGGATCGATTGGTATACAATGTCCCCCAACACCAGGCCCTGGGTAAAACGGCATGAAACCAAATGGCTTAGTAGAAGCTGCCTCTATTACTTCCCAAATGTTTATTTTCATCTTTTCTGCGACAATAGCCATTTCATTTATAAGGGCTATGTTGACTATTCTAAAGGTATTTTCCAAGATCTTTGACATCTCTGCCTCTTTTGGTGAAGAAACGACGAAAACCGGAGCTTCAAGTACGCTCTCATAAAGTAATCTTGCAACTTCCGTTGATTTTTTCCCAACACCCCCGACGACCTTTGGAGTGTTCTTGGTTTTATAAATGAGATTTCCTGGATCTACTCTCTCCGGGCTGAAGGCAAGGTAGAAATCCTCTTCGCATTTTAAGCCTGTAGATTCGAGTATTGGTTTTACAACTTCTTCAGTCGTACCAGGATAAGTAGTAGACTCGAGTACCACGAGCATTTCTCTGTGAAGTCTTTTGGCGATGTCTTTCGCTGTATTGACAATATAGGTCAAATCTGGTTGCTTGAATTTATCCAACGGTGTCGGCACACATATAGTTGCCACATCACATTCTCTGAGTCTGTCAAAATCATTTGTCGCATGGAGTTTTTCTTCACTCACAAGTCTTTGCAAATCCTCTGTGACAACATCACCAATGTAATTCTGCCCACGATTGACCATGTCAACACGTCTTTTTTGGATGTCAAAACCTATCACCTTGAAACCTGCTTTTGCTTTCTCAACGGCAAGCGGTAATCCAACATATCCAAGCCCGATGACACCAACCACAGCAGATTTGTTGAGTATTTTTTCCTTCAGCATTTTTTCGCCTCCTTGAAATATTCGTCCATACACTTTACGACATACTCTATCTCTGGTTCGGTGATTTCTGGAAAAATCGGTAAAGCAAGCACTTCCTCACATGCTTTTTCTGTATTTTGGAGTGACCCAAACTCGAAATGTGAGAAGCACTTTTGCTTGTGTAAACCCAGTGGGTAATAAATTGCAGTTTCGACTCCTTTGCTGCTGAGATATTCTTTGAGAGATTCTCTGTGACCATCTTTCACTCTGACTACATATTGATGAAAGATACATCTGAAATCATCATGTACTTGTGGGATCTCTAAAAGATCTAACTTAAGAGAGCTAAATAGTCCATTGTAAGTTCTTGCAATTTTTATTCTTTTCTCGTGGTATTGTTCAAGATATTTGAGTTTAACTCTTAAGATAGCCGCTTGTATTTCATCGAGTCTGCTGTTTATGCCCTCAATCTCATGAAAATATTTTTTCCTTGCACCATGAACTCTGAAGATTTTACAGAAATCAGCTAAGTTATCATCGTTTGTCAATATCATTCCACCATCTCCGCAAGCCCCAAGATTCTTAGTTGGAAAGAAAGACAATGTGGAGAGATCTCCTATAGAGCCACTCTTTTTAATCTCTCCATTCGAATAAATCCAGTAAGAACCAACAGACTGAGCACAATCTTCTATGATTTTTACACCAAAATCATTCCTGATTTTTTCAAGTCTTTGTAAATCAACGGTTCTACCAAATAGATGAACGGGTATTATCGCTTTGATTTTGTCTTTTTTTGGATGGCTTTTCAGTACTTCCTCAACTTGATCAAGATCGATATTAAAGGTTTTTGGATCGATATCTACAAAGATAGGAGTAGCACCATTTCTTGTTATACAACTTGCAGTTGCAAAGAAACTGAAAGCTGTAGTTATCACATAATCTCCCTTGGATATACCAAGTGCTTTAACGGCGATATACAAAGCATCTGAACCATTTGCAACACCTATTGCATGTTTAACTCCAAGATATGCCGACATTTCTTTTTCAAAAGCTTCGACATTTGGTCCCATGATGAATCTGCCTGAATTTAGAACATTATCAATGGCTTGGAGCATTTCATCTCTGATTTCATGATATTGTCTTGTCACATCAAATAGCGGAACCTTCATAATTATCACTCCTTTTTTGTAGAAAGACTCGCCCATCTGTTTGAATCTTGAGAACAAAAATATTCTTCATTTGCAATGATTTAGCCCTTTGTACTATCTTGTCAGCATGTCTGAACGAAGCCACAAGGACTGCATCGTAAGAGATTTCTTTAACCTTACTTGGATTGATAACAATCACTCCATTGATGACGCTGCCTTGTTTGGAATTATCATCGTCAACAAAAGCGACGATATTAACACTTTCACTTGCAAGAACATCAAGAAGAGTCTGTCCAACTATACCAGCGCCGTAAAGGATGACTTTTCTAAAACCTGAACTTGAAAGTTGGTCCAAAACTTCGGTAAATACCTGACGAGAATTTGAGTAAAGCCTTGCCGTTTGTCTGAGATAGCATACCGACAAATATTGCAATCTGAAGATGCCGTCTTGCGTCATTAGATAGGACATTTTCTTCCTGTTTGGTCCTGTTTTTTTTATATATCCTTTTTGCTCAAAAGCAGAGAGATAGCGATTTACCATAGATGGGGCAATCTGAGCGACCTTTGAAAGTTGTTGCTGCGAAACAGAACCATTTGAGAGTATGGTTTTCAAAAGTATGTATTCTCTAAAAAGAGTCGAAGGTTCAAAGAAAAGATTATCATCCATATCAATCACTCACTGAGTGAATTATACTACAACAACTAAACAAATTCCTAAAAATCAAAAAAATCAGAAAACAAGAAAATAGAGCCAGTAAACCAATACATTTAAGACAGTAACAACAAATCCCACTTTAAAAAATTCCATAAATGTGAGATGTACATCTTCTTTCTCGGCATTCTGGACTATGATCACATTACTTGCCGCACCGAGAATCGTGAGATTGCCAGCTATCGTACTACCAGCGGCAAGAGCACAGAGAATCAGATTGCTTGCGCCTTTGAAGAAAGTCAAAAACAGTGCAACAAAAGGAACATTAGAGATAAATTGACTAACACCAACACTCGCTAAAAGTATCTGTGGGATGCTGGAAAAGTTTATGAAAGAAACATATTTCTGGAAAAATCCGCAGTTCCATACGGCTTGCATTGTAATAAACATCGAAACAAAAAAGACAATTGTTGCCCAATCTATTGACTTTAAAATCTTGAATCTTTTGTCACTGAACAAAACAACAGGCAGCGCGGCTATTATCGAAATATAACTGAGTTTTAAGATCTCCTGACCAAAAAAAGTGCCAATTATTCTCATAGCCACGAGTACCAGAAGCACAATTAAAGAAATCTTTGATACACGCGAGAGTTTCTTATCCATTGAAATATCAATCGAATGTTCTATTTCGTCATCACCAAATGATTTTCTGTACAGTAATTTGATGACAAGATATGTCACAAACATATTCACAATTGTTGGGATGAATAGATATTCCGCAAAAACAACAAAAGGACCTTTCATTTGGCTCCCGAGAGCTATCAAGAGATTTTGCGGGTTCCCAATTGGACTTGTAACACTACCAATGGTCACGCCAAAGGCAAGAGCGAGTAACAAAACCTTAGGATCCATCTTGTGTTTTCTTGCCAGATAAATCATCAACGGTGTTCCAACAACGGCAACTGTATCATTCATCAAAAGAGCTGAAAGAAACCCACTAACGAATATGACCAATAAGAGCAAGTTGGAAGAATTTTTTGCCTTTCTGAAGATCAGATAAGAAAGGTGATATAAATACCCACTTTCTCTCATTGCCTCTCCAATGATGAACATACCAATCAAAAAGATAATCACGTCAAAATTTATTGAAAACAAAGCATCTTTGACGCTGATTTGCTTGGTTAATATCAAAAACAAAGCGGCGCCAGTCATAACCTGCCATATTTTAAAAGTTATTTTTCCGATTCTTCTAATTGCAATGAGAACAAAAACAACTAATATAACTATCAAAGGTAGACTCAAGTGCAACACCAACAGATATTTTATGGGTTAAAATCCCTATTTTGGATTAAATTGAAGTTTTAGAAAGGTAACTTTTCAAATAGGTACGAGAAATTATTTTGGTGATACTGCCGTTTTCTCGATATAAGAATTGAGTATATGTTTGGAATTTTCTATCTGTTGAACGGCAATTTTGTAACCATCAAGGCATTCATAGTATGGTAAGATATGACCATCAATAGAATTAAAACCCAAACTGTTTTGAATAATCCCGTCATTTGACACCTCAAAATATCTTGTATCATCGATAAATGATCCATCTGGTAGATGATACCTCAAGGCTACAAAACCATTTTTTGAATTGACCAGATCCTTGCCAAGGGTTATTATTTTCTCATCTTGTATGCCCAAAATGTTGAGTACAGTGGGTAAAAAATCGATCTGTCCTCCCACTGTTTTGATTTCTTCCTCTATTTTTGAACCAGGTATGTGAACAACCAACGGTATGTTCATGGCATCTTTGTATTTATAATCTATTTTGAAAAACTTCGAAACGTCATCTTTTGCCTCTTTATTGAAAGGATACAGTCCCGCGTGATCACCATAGAGTATTACGATAGATTTCTCATACAACCCCGCTTGCTTTAATTTTTCAATGAATCTACCCAGAGCATAATCTGCATAATGTACAGCCTGAAGATAATTACCAAAAATACTTCCTTGATGCTCTGGTAAAAGCTCTAAACTTTTCAATTGATCTGGAATTATGAAAGGTGTATGACTCGAGATAGTTACCAAAAAAGATAAGAACGGCTGTGGGTAGTTCTTCAAGATATCGGTAGCTTGTTCAAAAAAAGAAAGATCGTTCAACCCCATACCAAACACCAAATCTTGATCGAGTTCCTCAAGGCTTATAAAGTCCTCGAAACCAAGGTGTGGGTAGATTTTCTCTCGATTCCAAAACCACCCTACATTACCATGCATGGCAAGTGTGTGAAAGCCTTTTTCTTTCAAGATTCTGGGAAGTGCGTAAAAATCTATATCATCATACTTCTCGTAAGCCACTTCTTCTCCTGGAATATGCAGAGACACCAGAGATACAAATTCAGCATCGGCTGTGTTTCCTGCCCCAGTTTGTTGATAATAATTACTAAAGTAAATAGAATCTCTGTGTACCAATTTGTTCAGATTTGGTGTGACTTCTTGTCCATTGTACTTCATGTCCACCAAGAAGTTCTGAAAAGATTCAAGCTGAATAACTATAACATTCCTATTAGCACCGATTGCCCAGTACTTTTTCTTTGAAACTTGTTGAGAGTCTATCCGAACAGCTGAAGATGCCTCTTGTTTTGATTTGGCGAACAAGTTGGCGATATCATATGCATGATAAGCAATCAGACCATACCTATTAAAAACCTGACTCGATTTGAGTTTTTCAGCCACAAGGGGTGTAATGGCAAAGATTCCGCAGAGTAGTACAGTAGTGAAAACCCACCTTGGCGTTTCGTGAACTATCCCTCTGATAGACAGATATCTTTTTCTGTCGAATATTCCAATTGGTATTAGATCTATCACGAATAATATAGAAAAAAAGTTGGTGAAATATTTTATATTTGTACCGAGTTTACCCACCTGTGGTAATAGGATGAGTTGTCTTACAGATGGCAGGGTTCCAAAGTTTTGAAAATAGAGAAAATCAGCGAATAACACTGCAGACAAGATACAGTACAGCCCAAAACCCCATTCTTTGATGATAAAGGTGAACAAAAAAAATAATAGAAAAACCCAACCTACAGTACCAAGTACTGTGGAAAGCTTGAATACACCAGGTATCGTGATATAGAAAATGCAAATCTTTAAAATACTGAGCATCGATAAAAACAGCATATAGTTTTGAGTGCTTTTGAGCAAAACGATACCTCCATTAAGGATTATACAACCACTGAATTTGTCAATTTCAAAGATTCTTTACAGAAACAAGCCATAAAGCACATCGCATTTATGGGATAGTGAGAAGATTATCAATATGACAACCTATAAGGCATAGCGGTATAATGAGCTGTTAATAATCCCATTCCCTTTAGGGGATTTGGAAGTTTCAAGATGAACAATAATCAAGCTTGTTCCAAAAATAAAACTCTCTCATAACAAAAACCCAGCTTTAGTGAATAAGACAAAAGTAACTTGAAGTTATACTCAACAAAGTTCTGTTATAGCGATGAATAGCAAAGTACATTGAGTTTTCTACACCAAAGTATCATCAGAAAGGCAAAAACAAGAAATTGTTACAAACAAAAAATCGTATACTATATAATGGAAGGCGCCAACCAGGATCCTGGGGAAATACCCCATCGTATATTGCCATAGGTCTAATCTTTTGGGTAAATCCTTATTTGTATTGAAAAATCAAATACTTCGATTTTATACATCAATGTCTTTGAATACTTCACCTTTCGACAGAGCCATCTACACTTTAGAGCAGCAGACAGGACAGGTCCACTAAAATGTCTATGCACCTCTGTCTTTAACCATCCTATTTTTGGTAGTTTTATAAGGTTCTTTCCAAAATCCATTTGAATTTAGGTTTTCCATGAATTTTATTCTTTAGCCAGTCCTCAAGAGTTTTTTCTTGATGTTAGCAAGCAATGACTTCTACTCCAAAAATACTCTTTCTATACGTAGAAGCAGGAAGCTAAACCTTAAACTGAAATATTGTCGTTTACAAAATTGGGAAAAGTCAATACAAAACCTTCTTTTTTTCTAAGGCAGGCAAAAGCCTGCCTTTTTTCAATTTAACACATAACTGTGGATGAATTGCATTTGCAATCGTGATTCCTGACATTTTCTAAATAGATAAGCCTTGTGCGTTGATCTATTCCAAATTCTCTGAAGAGTATAGCATTGCGTAAAAGATATAACTTTGCCATTCATCACTATTCGATAAAGATAGTGTGCTTTCTGGCAAATATTTATGTAAAATTAAATTGAGGTGAAATTATGGTTGAAAAATTAGTTGATTTTTGGAAAGCCTGTTGTTATATTTCAGCTGGTATGATTTACCTCAAAGACAATCCACTTTTGAAGGAACCTCTTAAACCCGAACATATAAAAAACAGATTACTCGGTCATTGGGGCGCTTCACCCGCTTTGAGCTTTGTATATACTCATGCCAATAGAGTGATAAAAAAGTACAATCTGAATGCCATTTTCATTGCCGGACCAGGTCACGGAGCACCTGGCGTGATAGCACCTGTATATCTTGAAGGAACATTGAGCGAATACTATCCAGAGTTCACACAAGATGAAGAAGGTATGAGAAAACTTTTCAAATGCTTTTCTTTTCCAGGTGGTTTTGGCAGTCACTGCACACCTGAATTGCCTGGTTCGATACAGGAAGGTGGTGAGCTTGGTTATTCACTCTCTCATGCCTACGGTGCGATTTTTGATAATCCGAAGCTTGTAGCTATAACAGTTATTGGTGATGGTGAAGCGGAAACAGGACCTCTTGCGGCGTCGTGGCATTCCAACAAATTTCTCAATCCAGCCAGAGACGGTGCCGTCTTACCGATATTGTCTTTGAACGGTTATAAAATAAACAACCCAACGATTCTCTCCCGAATAGAAGAGAGTGAATTGCTTAATTTATTCAAAGGTTATGGTTATGATCCTATCATTGTTGATGGGACCGATGATTATCTTGAATCACATCAAAAAATGATTGAAGCAATGGATAAAAGCATTGAAAGAATAATCGACATCTGGTCTGAGGCTAAAGAAAAAATTGAAAGGCCAATTTTACCTATGATAATCTTGAGGTCTCCAAAGGGTTGGACCGCTCCGAAGACTATAAAAACTCACTACATTGAAGGGTACTGGAGATCGCACCAGGTACCACTTGCTGATGTCAAAGAAAATTTGGATTCTCTGAAAATCTTAGAGCGCTGGCTAATGAGTTATGAACCTGATAAACTCTTTGATCAATCTGGAGGATTGAGAAAAGACTTACTTGAACTCATTCCACCAGACAATTTAAAGATGAGTAAAAATCCGAATGCAAACGGTGGACTTGTCAGAATTCCGCTGAAATTACCACAGTTTAAAGAATTTTCCGTTGATCCTGAGCAACAAAAATACTATGAGAATACCCGCCCATTAGGGGATTATCTTAAAAAAATTATGGATCTCAACCACAATAATTTTAGAGTCTTTGGACCAGATGAAACAAAATCTAACAAACTCGATGCGACGTTTGTTCATGGCAAGACTTGGAATGCGAAAATTTTCCCCGTAGATAGTGATGAAGGCTATCTTTCGACCTTTGGAAGGGTTATGGAAATTCTCTCTGAACATACGATTGAGGGTTGGCTCGAAGGATATTTACTCACAGGTAGACATGGTTTTCTTAACACTTATGAAGGGTTTGCACCTATCATTTCCTCGATGGTCAATCAATTTGGAAAGTGGGTTGATATATCTTCAGACATTCCCTGGAGAATGCCCATTTCTTCTTTGAATTTGTTACTGACTTCTGTCGTATGGCGGCAAGATCACAACGGTTTTACACACCAGGATCCAGGTTTCATAACCTCAATAGTTGATAAATGGCCTAATGTAGTTAGAGTTTATTTTCCACCGGACGCAAATACACTTTTGGCAACAGTATGGCATTGCTTACAAACGACGAACAGAATAAACATCATAGTAGCCGACAAGCAAAAACATCCACAATATTTGAATATTGATGAAGCAACTAAAAATGTGGCAAAAGGTATTGGAATATGGGATTTTGCATCAAACCATCCTCAAGAAGAGCCAGATGTGATTGTGGCAAGTTGTGGTGATATTCCGACCAAGGAGGCTGTTTCGGCAATAAAGATTTTGAAAGAGTTTTTCCCAGAACTTAGAATAAGATTTGTGAATGTGATAAACCTCTTCACCCTAACACCAAATGCCGAACATCCCGACGGATTAACCGACAGAGAGTTTGATTCTTATTTCACCACCGACAAACCTGTTATATTTAATTTTCATGGCTATCCTTGGCTCATACACAGACTTACTTACAGAAGAAAAAACCATGACAATATCCATGTTCGAGGCTATCGTGAAAACAGAAAATATGGAATAGATTCCACCGCGCTTTCGCCGTTTTTGAAAGGTAGGGGAGGCATAACTACACCAATGCAATTGGCAATTTTGAATCAAATTGACAGATTCAGCATAGCGATAGATGTAATAGATAGAGTTGAACACATAAGTCAAAAAGCTGGTTATGCAAGAGATTTGATAAGAAATGCTCAAATTGAAGCCCTCCAATATGCTTATGAACATGGCATAGACAAACCTGATTTTTGAATTTGATTAAAGGGGGGATTGGTTTTGAAAATTAAAGCTGTGTACATCAGCGGTAAATTCACCGTTATGATCCCTCTTTTAGAATTCCTTGTGATATGGATTGGTTTGCCGGTTCTTATCTTCAGTTTACTGAATTGGAAAATTTCTGCCTGGATCATTTTTCTTGGTTTTATTGGAAGTTTGATTCTATCTCTTTTTGTTTGCGTCATAACCTACAGATTTGTAATAAATCTGGCTCGAAAAAAGTATGGTGAAATCTTATTAGAAAATGATTGCCTTAGATATAAAATAGGTAGGCGCAGAGGCATGATCGATTTGAAAAAACCACATGATGTTAGAATTCGCGCCGGATCAAGTGGGTTAGGTCAGCCAGCTGCTCAGATTGATTTTCGACAGACTGGATTAATGATCCATCTTTATGGAGCAATTCGCGAAGAAGTATTGAATGCATTTCCAGAATCGTACTTCATCAGCGAGCTTTCTGTTTTACCAGAAGAAGGTTTATGGGGTTTTACACTTTATACAGATAATCCTGAACAAAAGAGATTTTTCTTTGCCCTGTTAGAACTTCTTTGGAAAAATCGAGATAAAAACACATACTTTCAATCCTATGCACATTATCCTTGGCATCAAAAACCTAACCCAGCTTTCAAGTACATCAAGGTTATAAAAACCGATTCCATGACATTTGAAGAAAAAGAATTTATAAATACAATTTTGACACAGTTTGTGGACAAACTCGAAAACTCCTATGTACGTGCAACTCCAGATTACCTTGTGGGATGGGCTTATAAATCTTTTAAAAGCACATGGACTGGCACTCCAGATTACTATTGTGTAATGCCCATTGGTTATATTCATGTTGAAGTTTCTCTGCCAAAACCGAATTGGAAACCGTTCATTATTGGACATGTTATCTTAGAAACTCTTTCTAATTTAATCGATTCTTCCAGACCATATGGTCCCATCCTTCAGGATCATAGGTACTTATATGTGCGTGGATATAATGAAAATGGTGAAGTTTTGGAAATGGCTTTCGATTGGTATGATTTAACAGATTCACTATATGAGGAATCTGAAATATTTGTTCGGTTTGTTTCCAGCCGTTTCCATTCCTCTTAGATTCGATTGAAACTCGAAGAATGGAGAAAAATGGGTTTTAATGTAATCTGTTTCCATTCCTCTTAGATTCGATTGAAACTTTTTATGAATTCCTTGGGTACAGTAGTCATTCATTTGTTTCCATTCCTCTTAGATTCGATTGAAACTATGTATAGTGCTTGCTCAGGATTCATTGTCTGTGTGGTTTCCATTCCTCTTAGATTCGATTGAAACAATGCTGGGTGTCCATGACAGCTGTGAGCCGTCCTTGTTTCCATTCCTCTTAGATTCGATTGAAACGTTTGACTTTTTCGATCAACTCAGAGGGTAGAATTGGTTTCCATTCCTCTTAGATTCGATTGAAACGATTTTTGCAAAACGAAAACCATACCATGTGAAAGAGTTTCCATTCCTCTTAGATTCGATTGAAACATTATGGAGTACAACAGAGAAATGGGTATTACTTTATGTTTCCATTCCTCTTAGATTCGATTGAAACTTGGGTGCCCATGCACCCAAAAAGGAGGGAAATTTAGTTTCCATTCCTCTTAGATTCGATTGAAACTGGGTGCATGAGCACCCAAAAAAAGGAGGGAATTTTAGTTTCCATTCCTCTTAGATTCGATTGAAACCAGTTCTTCCACCATGATATGCATTTCTTTCTAATTGTTTCCATTCCTCTTAGATTCGATTGAAACGGGGGTGAGATTAATAAGAACAGAGAAAGGAACACGTTTCCATTCCTCTTAGATTCGATTGAAACTTACACGTTTGACTATTGACATGTAACAAATATCAAAGTTTCCATTCCTCTTAGATTCGATTGAAACTTACCACGAATCGACGGTGCTATTGAGTTGAATTCGTTTCCATTCCTCTTAGATTCGATTGAAACTCAGAGGTCTTTATAAGCACTTCAAAGTGCCAGTTGTGTTTCCATTCCTCTTAGATTCGATTGAAACAGATTCTCCACGCTTTGCTCATACACAGCAAGCAACGTTTCCATTCCTCTTAGATTCGATTGAAACTTGAAGGTAATCACGAAGCGAGAACGAGGAAGCAGGTGTTTCCATTCCTCTTAGATTCGATTGAAACCCCGCTTTTACTGTTTCAGTACCACTTGCAATCAGTGTTTCCATTCCTCTTAGATTCGATTGAAACTTGCATCCGAAGCAATGCAACCATTATTCGATGCGTGTTTCCATTCCTCTTAGATTCGATTGAAACGATGCCTCAACTAAAAAAGATGCACTTATAAAACTCAGTTTCCATTCCTCTTAGATTCGATTGAAACTTGAAGGGTATGGCATTCAGCCCAATCCTAACACATAGTTTCCATTCCTCTTAGATTCGATTGAAACCATTGATCGAAAGAATTGCTGCTCTGGAAACGAAAGTGTTTCCATTCCTCTTAGATTCGATTGAAACCGTTTCTCGTACTATGCTTGAATTACCACGAATCGAGTTTCCATTCCTCTTAGATTCGATTGAAACCAGGCCTTTTTGCTTAGTGAGGTGAGAACAATGCCTTGTTTCCATTCCTCTTAGATTCGATTGAAACCCAACTGCAGAATTTCAGGATCATCCGTTTCTACCAGTTTCCATTCCTCTTAGATTCGATTGAAACTTGCAAAACGCTCACCAAGATCGGCAATGGTCTTTAAGTTTCCATTCCTCTTAGATTCGATTGAAACTCTCGACTATCTTCATCATCTTGTGAAAGCTCATTAGTTTCCATTCCTCTTAGATTCGATTGAAACCGGTGAAGATCATGACGAATCAGGATTCAGGATTGTGTTTCCATTCCTCTTAGATTCGATTGAAACGAAAAAGAAAAGCCCGCATCAAAGCGGGCATATCTCGGTTTCCATTCCTCTTAGATTCGATTGAAACACAATTCAGCGTCAAGTACAGACTTAGCCTTACTACAGTTTCCATTCCTCTTAGATTCGATTGAAACCAAAATTGTAGCCACTATTCCTGCAAACTCGGACTGGAGTTTCCATTCCTCTTAGATTCGATTGAAACAATTAGAAGCAGGAAAGAGACAACCATCGCTCCGATGTTTCCATTCCTCTTAGATTCGATTGAAACCTGCCAAAGAAGTCTGTTTATTTCTGTTATCTTATCGTTTCCATTCCTCTTAGATTCGATTGAAACAAAGTACTCCTGCACCGAAAGTAAAAGTTTCGCCAGAGTTTCCATTCCTCTTAGATTCGATTGAAACCTGGCAAGGAACGCTGGGTATACAGTAATGTTTTGAGTTTCCATTCCTCTTAGATTCGATTGAAACGGTGGAGTGTATGTTAAAGGTTATTGGTGAGAGTTTGTTTCCATTCCTCTTAGATTCGATTGAAACGTTAGTGCATTAAGTGTTGCGTTTGTAGTGAACTGGAGTTTCCATTCCTCTTAGATTCGATTGAAACGGTTGAGAAAGACAGATCCTGAAGCCTGCAAAATCCTGTTTCCATTCCTCTTAGATTCGATTGAAACTTTGGTTGACGAAGCAAACATATGGTTTAGTTCTCGGTTTCCATTCCTCTTAGATTCGATTGAAACGGGGTTCGTATTATCCAGACGCTTTAGTTCGTGTATAGTTTCCATTCCTCTTAGATTCGATTGAAACCTATGTTGTGCCCACCAATTCAGCAAATCTTTGTCCCTGTTTCCATTCCTCTTAGATTCGATTGAAACAATGCATCAACAAGTTGTGCACCTTTTATAGTTATGGTTTCCATTCCTCTTAGATTCGATTGAAACATCTATGCTTAAATGTGGCTTTAAAATTATTACACACGGTTTCCATTCCTCTTAGATTCGATTGAAACCAACACCACTCATGTCAACATTTACATTTAATGTATCGTTTCCATTCCTCTTAGATTCGATTGAAACAAGAAATTTACATGATTTTCTGATTATTTGTAATAGGTTTCCATTCCTCTTAGATTCGATTGAAACCACTTGATCTTGCACTTGTTGGGGTCAAGAAAATAATCGTTTCCATTCCTCTTAGATTCGATTGAAACTGTTCTTGCGAACGCGAAATAGTTATGAAAAGTGTGTAGTTTCCATTCCTCTTAGATTCGATTGAAACCGTGTGAAGGCTGGTTTATCATCAGCCCTGAGTCGATGTTTCCATTCCTCTTAGATTCGATTGAAACTGGCTTCCAGGGTGGAAGGAAGCAACAGAAAATTGGGTTTCCATTCCTCTTAGATTCGATTGAAACGTCTGTATCACAATAATATACATTTTGCCATCCTGTTTCGTTTCCATTCCTCTTAGATTCGATTGAAACTTATCGGATTTGGAAAGAGCAGATCGAGCTCGAACAGGTTTCCATTCCTCTTAGATTCGATTGAAACTGTCTTTAGTCTCGGTAGATGTCGAATTGTTCACAAGTTTCCATTCCTCTTAGATTCGATTGAAACCTCCTTCGCAAAACTGCATTTTCTGGTATTAAAGTTGTTTCCATTCCTCTTAGATTCGATTGAAACACTAAAGAACGGCTCACAGTCATGGACACCCAGCATGTTTCCATTCCTCTTAGATTCGATTGAAACCAATTCAATATCTGCTCTAAGAACGTTTGCATTGTAGTTTCCATTCCTCTTAGATTCGATTGAAACCTGAGCAACACGCTTGAAAAGATACCTTACGATGTTCGTTTCCATTCCTCTTAGATTCGATTGAAACTGTGACGGGAGCAGAACTATCATCAGGAGTGAGAACTGTTTCCATTCCTCTTAGATTCGATTGAAACTGAGTTGTTTGAGATGAAAAAGCAAGTCTTGATCCGGTTTCCATTCCTCTTAGATTCGATTGAAACTTGGTTGTGTTGGTGTTTTGCCTTTCAAGCGTGACTCGTTTCCATTCCTCTTAGATTCGATTGAAACTGCCAATCTTCGTGCACTCATGCCTGTTTGAACCGAGTTTCCATTCCTCTTAGATTCGATTGAAACGTGGTGATCGTTTCAAGATGCGATTTTTTGACTCATGTTTCCATTCCTCTTAGATTCGATTGAAACATGGTGAATGGAAAATTTCTTGCGCAGGACTTCTGGGTTTCCATTCCTCTTAGATTCGATTGAAACAAGTTTGTTTTTGAACAGCAAGCGGTATCGAATCTCTGTTTCCATTCCTCTTAGATTCGATTGAAACACGATGTTGACAAAGCCCAAGCAAATGTAAATGTCAGTTTCCATTCCTCTTAGATTCGATTGAAACCCTGCGGCAGACAAAACACGTTCATACTCTTCAACCAGGTTTCCATTCCTCTTAGATTCGATTGAAACCCTGCGGCAGACAAAACACGTTCATACTCTTCAACCAGGTTTCCATTCCTCTTAGATTCGATTGAAACATTTTCCATTCACCATCGACGTATTTTTTGTAAGGAGTTTCCATTCCTCTTAGATTCGATTGAAACTGTAAGGATAACGCTTGTTTTCAGAATCCAAGAAAGGTTTCCATTCCTCTTAGATTCGATTGAAACGTGATGGGGGGGTTTAACCTCCCCGTTTTGAAAGGAGGTTTCCATTCCTCTTAGATTCGATTGAAACTCAGCCACTCTATATCACCTTCAAAACCGTTGTAAGAGTTTCCATTCCTCTTAGATTCGATTGAAACGCCTGATAGTACTCTTACCTGTGATCTTGGCTCTCTGTTTCCATTCCTCTTAGATTCGATTGAAACCTCTCATCGCGTTGAATCGCTGTTTTTTCTGTATATATGTTTCCATTCCTCTTAGATTCGATTGAAACTTTTTTCTTCTGGAGAGTTGTTTATCAGCAACGAGAGTTTCCATTCCTCTTAGATTCGATTGAAACCCAAATGCGAGCGCTAAATTATCGGGAGTTGCATCGAGGTTTCCATTCCTCTTAGATTCGATTGAAACATGGTAGATGTGATATGCCAGATCATCTCGTTGCTGAGTTTCCATTCCTCTTAGATTCGATTGAAACTTGTTGGTATTTACAGAGTAATCACGTCTGAAAAGAGTTTCCATTCCTCTTAGATTCGATTGAAACGCAAGTTGTTCGCTTGCGGTTTAGGTTGCTCAGTTTGTTTCCATTCCTCTTAGATTCGATTGAAACCTCTTTCAGAACGTTGCTGATTCTTCATTTCATCAAGTTTCCATTCCTCTTAGATTCGATTGAAACGCGTTAGAAGATTATAAAAAGGAGATGTGGCAAAAGAGTTTCCATTCCTCTTAGATTCGATTGAAACGTTATAAGCGTCGTGAGGATAACCTTACGACGCTTTGTTTCCATTCCTCTTAGATTCGATTGAAACGTATGGTTTCTGATTTAACGGTAACTGGTTTCTTGTGTTTCCATTCCTCTTAGATTCGATTGAAACTAAGTAGTAAGAGTGAGATATACTTCTTCATCAACAGTTTCCATTCCTCTTAGATTCGATTGAAACCTTGAAGACAAAGACATTATGCATGTTGAGGTTACTTGTTTCCATTCCTCTTAGATTCGATTGAAACGCTTTCCACCAACAGTCTCTTCACGTGATTCAGGGAGTTTCCATTCCTCTTAGATTCGATTGAAACTGCAATTGAATGTGTAAATCTTGTTGTTGAAGAAATGTTTCCATTCCTCTTAGATTCGATTGAAACTATTATAAATCTTTCAAAACTGCAGAGCGTAGAATGTTTCCATTCCTCTTAGATTCGATTGAAACGAGGTGCCTTTATGAACACATATTTGAAGTATTCGTGTTTCCATTCCTCTTAGATTCGATTGAAACTGATTATGAGTGTATTGTATTAAATAGATTGAAAGGGTTTCCATTCCTCTTAGATTCGATTGAAACTGAGAATCAATCTGTTTATAGTCAAATACTTCTCCTGTTTCCATTCCTCTTAGATTCGATTGAAACTCATATTATTCTTAATAGAATATTATCATAAGATTTTATATTTGTCAAAATTAGCTTTGCTACGGGGAATAGAATAAAACTAATACCTTAGTGAATTCAGGCAAAATGGTTTGTCACTTGTGGTTTTGAACCATTCGGAATTTTTTCATTATCTAAGGTTCACTCAGAAAATTGGCATTTTCACGATTTTTATTAACAAAACCAAAAAACGATTGTGAATTTTCACAATGTGGTTTAAGTCATTATTATATCAAAAAATCTCTACTATGATATATATACATAGTATATCGATTATCACAATATAGTTTTAATTTAACAATTGATATGTGATAATTCATTTTACGCAATTTCGAGTGAAAACATGTACGTTTGGATGATTAATATTACTTCACTATTACATTATGTTTAACAAGGAAGTTTGTGAGTCCTAAAGCGCATTTATCAAAAAATCATTGTTGCTTCACTTCTTTCAAAGCCTGTCTGATCGTTATACCAGTATTTTAAATTGTCTTTTGTTATAATTAAGAAACCATTTTCTACCATCAAGGCTCCTGTTAGGTCTTCCTTCAATATGGGCACGTCAATCATATACATAGCCATTTGTCGAAGTAGTTTTTTGATTTGGGCTAATTTTTCGAATTTTTCAATAGATTGATTTTTCATGACTTGGTTTAATTTTTCTCTTAAACTGACTGCGTAATCATCGTATTCGACAAAAATTGCTGCTACTTGATATTTTCTGTCTATTAGGTGAAACCTACTACCTATCTCTTCAAATTGAAGAGGCGATATTAACTCAAGGAGATTATCTTGGTCAGTATTTCCTCTCTTCTTAATTTTTTCAAAATATTCCCTAATAAGGTGTGGAAATTCTTTTTCTTCGCATGACTGTTTTTCACGTGTTACTTCCCTTGTGATGTTCAACAAAAACGAATCATAAATATATGATGAAAAACTCCTCTTAATATTCTCTTTTTGT
Organism: Thermotoga profunda AZM34c06; assembly: GCF_000828675.1. NCBI lineage: Bacteria > Thermotogati > Thermotogota > Thermotogae > Thermotogales > Thermotogaceae > Pseudothermotoga > Pseudothermotoga profunda. The sequence continues at coordinate 245,104 of NZ_AP014510.1, forward strand.
TCGAAAATTCTATAAATATGCACTTCGCCCAGATGGCTCTCAAATGCTCTATTACATCTTCCGCTAACCTGTATTATACTGTCCAATGGTCCTTCGTCTCTTATAACCTTATCAAACGATATGTCAACGCCTGCCTCGATTACCTGAGTACTTATACATATAACTGGCTGTCCTTTGATTTGTTTGAGTTTTCTTATCCTCTCCATTCTTTGCTTGGGAATTACATTAGAGGATAGATAAAACAGGTTATCATCAGGAATTTTTTCGTACAAATATTTGAATAATTCTTTCGATTCACGTATTGTGTTTAAAACAACCAACAATGTCTTTTTGTGCATGAGGGTTTCTTTTGCAATTTGTTCAACAACATTTAGAAATTCTGCGTACTCAACCTCTCCATGAAAATATACTTTGGTTCGATTGATTTTTTCACTATAGTTTCTTTTCACTATATTTTCTGTATTGTTCAAAATCATTGGTTGAGTCGCTGTAGATAAAATTATTGTGGTGCCAAATTGCGTTAATTCATTCAAGATCTGTGCTATTGGTTCCCAATATTTGTGAGGTATTGATTGTACTTCGTCCAGAATAATCACGGAATTCAGTAGTTTATAGAAAAAAGGGACCTTCCTGTTTGTCAAAAGTGACTCAAACAGAGAAACAAATGTTGTTACTATGACTTGTGCGTACCAATTTTCTACTAAAATGCGTTGTACCGAGTGCTGTTCATAATCTTTGTTTTTATATTCATAATCTGCAAGATGATGGTATGGTAGTATGGTTGTCGCATCATATTCGGTTTTTTCTAAAATCCTATGCAGAGTTTCGATGGTTTGATCTATTATATTTATGAATGGTAATGCATAAACTATAGTGGAATTTTCTGTGGCTTTTGATAAAGCGACTTTTATGTTTGCCAAAGTTTTACCAATGCCTGTTGGTGCAGTCATAGACAAAATTCTGCTTTTAATTGTCTGCAATGAACGATCGACTTCTTCGTGAAATTGATTTCTTAATTCGTAAAGTTGGTTATCACGCGGAATCGATTTTTTATATTGCTCAACGAGTTCGATCGTGAGACTTGGAATTATATCAATCTTGAGATCTTTTAGAGCGGCATCTTCATGATCAGAACTCACTAAAATAGATGTGAGAGTATGCAACAGGATATAGTCTTTTAGATTGAATTCTGTATTGAAAGTTAATTTTGAAATTTGTCTTTTGATGTTTTCATCTATGGTTTTTATGTCTGGTATGTGTGTATTTGTTTTTGCTTTAATCCAGTTCAAGAAAGATTCTGGTATGGTTTGAAATTGTTTTTCAAGTTGATAGATATTTTCTTCAATTAGTTCAAAATTTTTGAGATTTTCATGGTGGTTCCTGACAACGAAATAGCCAAAACAAGAAAGTTTGAGGTCAAATCCGTTGTTCTGTAAAGCACTAAAACTAATCAAAGAAGAAAGAGGAGCATGTGAGGTGCGTTTGCCACTCTTCGGGTCAGCCATGTAATCTTGAAAATCTTTGCTTGCTTTTGCAAAATCGTGGCATAATGCACAAAGTTCGACGAGTTTCAAAGCCTGTTCATTGCTTATTCCAAAAGGTTCCCAGTTTATTTTTTTGGCTTTCTCACATGCTCTCTGTGCCGTGCCCAAGAGATGATCAACCAAAAACCTATCTGGATGGGATTTCAATCGATCCAACATATATTTTCACCTAATTCATTTATTGAATAGATAGGTTTTGAATATCGCAATATTTTTAATGGTTTTGCGTTTTTTTCAATCCAGTATGAAGCAACCTCTGTTGGCCGCCTTTCATCATCCATGTTTAAAACCATCTGTTCTTTTATCAGTATTTGGTCCCTTTGTGGTTCTATAATGGTTCCGCCTGTGATTTTCATCACTGTATGTAGCTCAAGAGGTGGTTCTGCTTGTGTGATTTGAAAGCATCCAATATAACTGAAATCTGCGATCATTTGAGCTTGTCCAAGATATGGTGTGAAGATACTGATTTTGTTCTCAAGATGGTATTTTAGTTGTTCAAATTTCTCAAACTCTGAAATATACACCCTATATGCTGGAGATTTTATCAATTCCAACAATATTTGCGTTCTTTGGTTATGACCTGATCTGGTGTCGATGTAGTTTGTACTTAGATTAACTTTTCTGACAGGCTTAAGTGATCTCACCGCAATGTGTGCTTGATCAAAGGTTCTCAAGTGCTTGCTGCTGTTGGTTGTTTCATTTTCTATACCTAAGATAGCTCCTAATAAACCACAGATAGCAGTTCTTGGAGGAAAGCAATACGATGTTGAACTGGTTGTCGTGTAGCTTCTTCTGAATATGGCATATTTTCCGAATACATCAAAAACCAGTACTTTCATGGTAGAATCACTGCCTGAATATTCATTTTTTTGAACTCTTCTGAGAGATCTGTTTCTTGATCTTTTTTGAAAAGCTTTAATTTGGAATCTTGCTTGTACTCGATTTTTTCTATTTTTTCTTTGTTAAGTTCAAGTTTTTCTAAAAGTGCTCCCATTTCAAGTGCTACTTCCGATATGTCCCTGATTGCTTTTTCATCGAGGTTGGTTTGAAGTTTTATGTATGAATCAAGTTCGCCTATGTGATAGTTGGTCTTCTCTTTGTAAACAATTCTGATAAGTAACCTTGGATTGTGCTCTATCTTGGAACGAGTGATTAGATTTTTTGTACCGTACCACATGGCTTTGAGAAGTTTTTGAAGATCTTCTTCAGTTGCTTTCGTGATTTTTGCGCTGTTTTCATTTGCAACACCATAGAAGCATATCAAAGCATAGGGTAGGAGGTATTCTTCTCTAAAACTTCTCTGTTGCGCGCCCTCTTGGCTTGTGAATGCTGCCGTGCCTTGTTGGAAGACTACCTTGACTGTATGCAGTGATGTGCCGGGTCTGAATTGTACTGGTCCAGTGTAAGAGGTGTCACCTTGTTTTGGAATTGGAATCACAGCTCCAAACAATCGAACATCGAGGCATTTTAAGGCGTCTTCTTTTTTTTCGATACCGAGTTCTTTACGACGTTGGTTTGGATCGACTGATTCACCAGATACCCATATTTCTTCTCCCCAAGATTGCCACTCATCCCTAATTGTTCTTTTTAATCTCACATCACTGACGATACATTTTTCTGTTTCTTCATCAATTCTTGGTTTGTTTTCGTCCAAAGGATCTCCGTTGGGATTTGCCCATTTTACATCGTACAGAAAGAGAATTTCAGACCTGTTATTCATTTTCCTCTACCTCCTCAATTTTGAAAGGTTCTTTGTTTGAATAAGCCAATCCAAGTGTGAAAACAAAATTCAGTTCATCGACAGTCGATTTCTGTTTGGCTGATTCAAGATAATATGCCGCAGCGGATTTCATCAAAAGATCAATCCTTTGACCATAACTACCGTACTGTTGAAGTTTGTTTCGAATTTCCGCGAGAAGTCCTTGAATGTCTTGCATGTTCATCTTGAGCCCTTTGAGTTTTTTGAAAAATGGTGTTGCCTGTCTCTTTGCATATTGAATTGATAAGACCTTTCCTGCAAGAATTCCTGTGAGAAAGACGGCCTTTTTCCAGGATTCATTGAAAAACTCTGGATATTTGTCAAAAAACGCGCTTAGCTCGTCACTGTTCACTTTATTCTCCCCCTTTTTAAGATTGAAAACTCCTATTTGGTTTAAATATAAAATACTGGCAAAACTCAGATATGTCAGTTTTCTCCATCCAAAGCTTTCTCTGTCATTGGAAACATATTCTTGTGCGGCTTTTCGTATTCTTCTCATGCAGTACCATAGAAACCTTTGTAAATTGTAAGGTTCAGCCTGGAAGATCGATCTTACTAAAGCAAGGTATTCTTTTCTTTCTTCAGACCTTGATGTTGGTTTTTCATACAAATACCACAATAAACCAAGAGTTGGTTCAGGAATATCTTCCATGTCCATTTTCTGTTTAACTTCCTGAGCAACTTCCACTAATTGCCTAAGTCTTGTTGGTGAGATTTCTGTTAGATGTAATTCTATTCTTTGCTGACTTTGATTCATTTCCATGAAAAGAAAATCGTAGTGTACCTGATCTTGATCACAAAGTGCTTGTTCAATGGTTTTTTCTTTTTTCGCAAAGTCTTTTAATTCATTAGAAACCTGTTTGATCTTGTTTATTACATTTTTCAAAGCGTTTTCATCTTCCACTACCAGTGATGGTATCACCCAGAGTTTGTTTCCAAGAAAGTTGAATGACAGGTCTTTCCTCAAAACATTCGCTCCATTTTGAAGATTGGTTTTGCATTCTTCGCAGATCGGTAGAACTTTTATTGCATCCTCTTTTTTTAAGCTTGGACAAAAACCTGGTTTGTCGAACGTTGCAAAAGTAAAGACTTCATTTACCGTTGCCGATACAGCTTTACTTTCACCACAAAAGTGACAAACACCATTTACGCTTGTTTCTGTGGCTTTGCTGAATGCTTTTTTCAGAAAGAGTTGTTTAAATGGTTCATATTCGGCGGGTCTGAGTTCTTGATTGTCTTGGATTATTATGATTGTCAGGTAAGTACTTTTTTCATTCATATTTTGGAGAATGTTCTCGATCTCTTGAATGATTTTTTCTGAATTTTCTTCAATGAGTGCCCCGATATTTTCAACTTCTCCTTCAAAAAAATTCCGCATCTTCTGAAGGGCTTTTTGGATGTCTTCTTTTAGTTTTTCTGCGCTTTTTTTGTTTTTGAGAGTCAGATTCACTGTGGGTGATTTTCCTGAAACCTGTCCTCTTTGGTCACAATACAAAAGCAAGTGGTTTTCATTTGGTGTTTCGATGATTCGAATCCCCCTGTATTCCATTGGTGCTAAATTAATGAACAAAGCTAATCCATTTTCAGTATTCACTTGCTGCACAAAGTTTCGATACAGATCTGGTGGTCTCATTAAGTGTCCGATTTTGATGATTTTTGTCAACATTAATTTCACCTCCTTTTTTAATAGATAATGTTTGTTAAACCTTTTTCCTGTCCTAATAATTGAAGATCTATAAGGGATTTATCTTTGAGAATGTAGAATCTGACTGAATCTTTTGATTTTTCGATCGTCTTTTGGAGTTCCAATTTTAGTTTTTCAAGTTTGGCAGTGGTGATTTCTCCTTCAAGAACAGAGTTTTGCACCCAGTTGAGATATTTTCTGCATATCTTAAGGACTTTAGCGACGCGCTCTTGTTCGATATCATAAGTGAGTATGAGATACATATATATCGTTCACCCTATATAAGGTTCGTACTCTTGATCTTCAAGGATGTGTTTTTCTATTTTGTAAATCTCCATTCTTATTAGAGATCTGTAAGATACCTGCCTTTTGAGTTGTTTATGCTGGATAGTGTCTTTAAGCCTCTCTTCGAATGATTGCACAAATAATTTCTTTGCATTTTCTTTCATTGATATACCACCAGATATCTGGTGAAAATCTGATGTCTTGATTTGCCTTCTGTTGATTAATGTGAATATCAATCTATCTACGATAATTGGTTTGAAAATCTCCGCAATGTCCAAATTCAATGTGAATCTTCTATTGTTGGTAGAATGCAGATAGCCTATCCTGGGATCTAAATGGGTTTTGTATATCTCCGAAAGAACCGTTGTGTACAAGAGACTATTACCAAAACTTATGAGTGCATTTAGTTCATTTTCTGGAGGTCTCTTAGTTCTTGAATTAAAAGTAAAGTCATTTGATTTGATGATTTCATCGAAGCAGTTATAGTAAACTTCCCGCGCATTACCTTCGAGCGCCATTAATTGTTCCACATCGTAGCACATTGTGAGTTTGTCTACATGTTCTTTTATAATACGAATCTTGTCTGAGAATCGATAATTTTCGTTGTAGTTTTTTAGGTTGTTGATAATATTCAAAAGTGCTCCTTCAACGAACATTTTCGCAAGAAAGAGCCTTTTCTTTTCATTCAAATAATTTTCTGCCTGTTTTAATATCACAAGCCCTGAGTTGAGAAATTCTCTTGGATAGTAACTTCCGATGTAATATCCAAAATGATTGAAAAAATGAACACTAATGTTTTTTTCAGTTAGAAATTCAAGTAGCCTCTTATTCAAATCTACTTCCGAAAAAATCTTTATTTCCGCCACGTTTTCAACTGGAATATGTCTTTTTCCCTCGCTTGTTTCTAATACTATGGTATTCTCCTTTCGCCTCAAAATCCCATCCGAGAAAATATATATCGGTTCCGCCATAGAACCACCTCATGACCAGCAAAATTCTTCATAACCACATTTGGAACAAAAGCTTGATTTTTTTCTTTGTGGCGGTCTGGGTAGAGATATGATTTTTTCGGCATTTTTGATAGCTTGGTTTAATTCATCTATTGATTGTTCATCAAGTACCACGGTTATTTGTTTTTTCTCTTTTGGAATGAGTATTTTTCCCACGGCCTGGACTTGTCTTTTTTTTATTTCATTTAGATAATAAAGCAACTGCAAGCGGGCGCCTTTGAGAAATTTTGATGATTTCTTAATTTCCCCCACGATAACCATCTGGCCCTGTTCGTAAATCATATCGATTTTCATGCCAGGTAGAGATATTTCTCTGATCTGATTGTTTTTGTAACTCTCAGTATGTATAAGTCGGCCTATTTCTATGAAAGGATTGAATTGGTCTGGCTCAATTTGATGAGCTATCAACCAGGCTTCTCTATCACATACAGTAGAACTTAGCAATACACTACCGGTAATCATGAAAATCACACCTCAATCAATCCTGAAGAGTTTCTCTTTTTCTGTTGATACTTTTCTTGAGATTTCAACCATCCCGAATCCAAGGCTGTTTTTTTCTCCAAAACCAACTTCGTATCCAATCTTTATTAACCTGGTGTCTCCTTTTGCTCTAAATGGAAAAACCGACCCTTTTATCTTTATTCCTTTTATATCTATGAGTTTTGTGATTTTATTTCTATGCCTTATGTATTCCCAATCAGGTTCTATTGAAACTGCCGTGTTGAGTCTTTCACCATAAAAAGCTTCATATTTCTTGATCAGGTTTTTGTTCAATATTTCTTCAAATTGGTCGTCTCCAGGAAAGAGAAATTTGTGATAAAGTTTTCCATTTTTGTTTATAGGTGTACTGACTACCAGAGGAGAAAGCATGAAAAAATCCATCTCTTGTTTGATCTCTTTTTCAGACAATAGGTCGATTTGCTCGATGGGAAATACAGTTCCTTCGATTTCTATTTGCGGAGTTTCAATCAAAGAAGAGAAGAAGTACATCAGAAAATCTTTACTTATAGAAGATACGTACCATGTTCCTCCGGAAGGCCATATCAAAAGTGAATTATCTCTTAAGGCAGATTTGTTGAAAAACAGCTGTGAGAAAGTAAACATTCTGAATCCTTTAAAACCCTTCTCGTGTAAGAAAGTTTCAAAGTCGCTGTCAGTATGTTTGAGTCTCTTGTAAACAAAGCTACATAGTTGATATTGATAATTTACAGGTATAGAACACATCGAAGTTTTAAAGATGATCTCTAATCTCATGATACACCCCACGGTTTAAGTAAAAAGTTTAGAAGATTTATCTTTAAGAAGATCGCTTGGTAGGAATTAGACCTGGGTTATTTTAGGAACTACACTCGTATTATAACATATTCTCTTGTAATCTGTTTTCTATACAGATTTTGCAATCTTCAAAAACTTTTCAACTAAACCCATAAAATCATTCCACAATTTGTTGTTTTGTACCGTTCTTAACACGTGCAAACGGCTTGATTGTGTTCAATGTAGAAATAGCCAACAGTGCATCATCCAAGAAGCCGATAATGGGTAAGAAATCTGGTATGCTATCTAATGGCGATAACACATACATACACGCTAACAGTAGAAGTAAAAATGCCCACAAAGGCAATGTGATTTCCTTAGTTGCAACTTGTTTTAGAAAAATACCAAAATTTCGCATACCAAGTGCTCGTTTCTCTGTAATATACTTACTCACTCTTGAAAATATACCAAGCACAGACAAACCACCTCCTGTTTCTTACTCAACGTACCGAATAAAGTCATGGACCCCAATAAGACCACCCCTTTCTTGGCTTGCAAGCAAGTTTTTTTATGGCATCACCTCCTTTTACGCATAATCTTGAATGCGAAAAACAATATAGCCAGTAAAACGATACCTGCTATTAAAATAACAGGCGCAAGTACCGCAAGTAATGCAAGAGCTTGCAGCAATATTATTACCAGCAATATCTTATTCACCTGCATCACCCACTTATGTGCGAAAAACGACAGGCGGGCTTTTCAGAATTTTACAGATACAAGATATCTTCCGGGGGAGTTACATCGTTGAGTTTTCTTACGAAAGATATTGGTAGAAATATGCTAAATTCAACAAATAGAGATTGAAACCGAATACTATTTTTGATTTTGATTGATTAGTCGGAAAATTTCGTGGCTTGTTCTCTTTGAGCTATGAATTTCTGCATTGCCTCCCTTGCCAATTTGTTGACTAAGTTATTGTATTTATCATCTTTTTTATGAGCTTCTACTTTTCGGAATCTTGGTTTGACTTTTTTCGTGAGTGACCGCAAATGTCTGACAAAACTGTACATAGATGGTGGGCTTTTTCTATATCCAAAGGCAAGAAATGGTAGTTCATTGTAATCGTGAACAATCACAGGGCTCTCGATACCTCTCTTTTTACAGTATTCAAGAGATTTTGTTACCGCGATGATTTCCGCTATTGTTGAACTTCCTTTTTTTAAAATGAAGGCATCTGAAAATTCCTTAATTGTGTGATCTTCTACGATACAAAAGGCATATCCCAGAACATTTGTCTGGTTTGAATAAGAACCATCCGTGTAAATAGTCATTCATTCCCCTCCTTTTTTAGTTCATCTGGATCTATCTTTCTTATTTTGCTACCACATTTGTCACAGATTAATTGATCTTCGGGTAATTCCGCAGCGGAATAATAAACCTGACCGCAATTTTCACATTTGTAATAGAAAACAATCACCTCCAGTTTATTGTTTGTTCATTAAACAAGAAATGAAAGTAAATTACGCTGTCATTTGGTTTTCTTTGACGTTATTATTATAAAGTTTTGAACACATGTTCATTATCTGAATCAATAAATTTTCTGATTGTTTCACTAAATCTATTCCCTTGTATTGTAAATCGTACAGATTTTCGAAAAGTTGATTTGCGTATTCCTTTGATTCATTTTGTTCGATCATTTTTATTCTCTCTTGCAGAATTTTGAACATCAGGTCTGCTGAATGACCTGCATTTTGAATCGATTCAGCATACATGTTCAGTAGTTTAAAAAAATCATTCATCATATTTTCACCTCCTTTTGTCTGAAGTTGATCAAAGTTTTCAAGTATATCTTTGATAGTTTCTTCAACGACTTTTATCTTGAGATTTTTCCCGGGTTTGACTATGTCCATGAATTGAGATAATTCATCTGGAGTATGGTCTGCAATAATTTCATAGCTACGTGAATTTGGGTTTACAAAACCAAAGCACCTAACGATTAGTTTTCTTTTTAACAAATTATCTTTAATTGAAATCGATCCTTCAAAAATTACAAGCCTTTTTTCATAAATGATCTCTATTTTCTCTACTCTTACGATGATCTTATACCTATCTGCTGTGAAGGATTCGAAAGAATCAAGAGTGATTTTCCAATCTGGGACACGGTACTTATCGATTGCTGCACGATCATTGAAAAATTTTGCAAGGTTTTGATCGTGCAACCACGCAAGTTCGTCATCTGTTAAATCTTTGACTTTTTTCATATTCTTCACCTCCTTTAATTTTCAAGAATATCTGCCAAAGTTGCCAAAAGCCACCACCTCGCTTTCTTTTGAATCACCCAGTTTCATTTGAAGCACTATTCACTTTTCAAAGACCATTATTACTCGCCATAATTATTGATTCAGATAGATATGATTTTCTGACATTTGTTTTTGGCTATAAAAAAGTGGCTATGAAACAGTCTCAAGGGATGGTTATCGACATGATAATCATTTAGCAACTGCAGTGAATGCCTCATTTGTTAGGGAAGTTTTCTCTGGAGTTTATGCAAGTGATTTTGGATTGTGGAATCTAAATTTCGGCGAAGTAGCAAGACACAGATGTACCATAGGCGCTCAGAATGTGAAATTGCTATTTAATATAGTTCCTGAGAGCGCTAAATATCTTGCCGATAGAGATATAGCAGAAATAGCTAAGTCCACAGTGTTCAATCATCGACCAGATGCACTATGTGTATCGGGTCTTACTGCAGGAATACCTGCAAGTACCAGTGCGCTACAAAAAGTAAAGCAAGCAGTACCTAATACAGTTGTTTTTGCGAATACGGGAGTCTCGATGGAGAATCTTGAAGAAATAATTAGAGTCGCAGATGGAGCCATTGTTGGTACAACGTTCAAATATGATGGTAAATTTGAAAATCATGTAGATGAAAACAGAGTACGAGAATTCATGAGTAAGGTAAAAATTTTGCGCACAAAAATCTGATACCTTAACATTATCAGGCAAAAGCTTCATTTTCTATAAATTTGGATAGATAACAAAGGGTAAGAAGTATATACCTCTTACCCTCTTGATTTTACTTTCGAGATAAGAAATTCACCTACCACTGAGGTTGATTTAAGTAGAGACCATACTTTTACTCTAATCTTCCGTGACTATTACTCAAACATCTATCCCGAACCTGCCATAACCGTAATTTGTTTTTGAACCTATGCCATAATTACTCAGCATTTCCTTAAACGCCGCCTTTATCTTTGAGCTGAGCTCTGAAGATATTTTATCTATCGAGATTGCCGTGAATCTAAATACACCATTTGTTATTGTGAGATAAGTCACTGGAACTGGATTGTACCAATCATTAGGTATTTCTCCGTTGATGTAGTATCTTTGAAAATGATTGTTCACTACATCGAGTCCAAATTCAACTTTCGATGTAGGAAAAGCATCTAAAAAGATTACATTTCCACGATTATTTTCTGATTCGCTCGATAAATCTTCCCCAAAAATGACTTTAAAATCTTCATCACTGAAGATTCCTTCCTTAAAGCAGTAATGCGAGAAACATCCTTTGAGAGCAGAAGATGGGATTATTGGTACGCCGTAATTTCTGGAAAAGGTCATTCCAACTTCGAGCATGCTCGGAGAACCACTACCGACAAGTAATCTACCATTGAGTTCAAGCTCAAGATCGAGTATCACTTTGTCTTTGAATTTTTCTTTTAGATTATCTCTTCGTTCTTTTAAGTGGTTTATTGCAATGTTTATATCTGTTTTTTCAACTTTTTCCAGGATTTTAAATGGTATTTCCTGCTTTTTTTCTCCTAAAAAATCGCTTTTAAATTGAATGAAGGTGTATTTATCCCAATAAAGACTTAGATTACTACACTTGGAGATTTGTTCGCTTAAATTCATGCAGAATCACCGCCCAGTAATATTTCAGCATACCTTTTTAGCCATTTTATGCAATCTAACGCTGCTATTTGGATTTGTAGATATTTTTGGTTATAGATATCTCCATTTTTAACCTTTTCGGAAAGTTGACTCACACCGGTTTTGATTTCTATTAACTGATCAAGGTGTTCAACAACTTCTTTTGGTCCCTTTTTGATAGTAAATAGTATTGCCCCGGCAAGACCATTTTGTATTACAAGACTTCCGAGTCCTTTAATAGTTCGAAGATATTCTTCCTTAATATCTTGATTTTCACGTATCGGAGCTACAAGTTCGGCAGCTTTCTTTGCAATTTCAATCATAGGTTCACCACCTTTAAATTCACTAAACCTTTGCCAAGCGTTTCCTTTCCACCTATTGAGATCACTCTATCTTTTAAGGCGTTTTCAAGTAAATTTAGTTCATTTCCGTCTGAATAAACTGTTTCCCTTGCTATGAAATACATGATCGTGTCTTGTGGTAAATATTCTTCGTACCAAAGTGCACCAGTTTCGACTATTCCTTTTTCACGATCTATTCTTACTCTTGGTATAACATTTGTCATTGTTTCAACAATCTGTGAGAATATATTGTCATTGACTACTACGATGTCTTTCTTGAGTTTATTTTTTATGTAATCTATATCACTGGCTTGGATGCTGAGTTTTTCAGCAAAATCTAATAACCAATCGGACTTTTTAGCATTCAGTTTTATATCTTCAATCCAGACTGAGGATTGATTGTCTAATGTAACGGCTTCTGAGTCACTTATTTGTGTGCTTTCTACATGCTTAATCAAATCTTTTTTCTCAAAGTTTCTCAAAAACCTTATGAGCACGAGTGGACACGTAACCCATATGAAGAGCCTTTCAGGATTTCTCACTGGAAAAAGGAGTATTTTAGCTTCAGAAAAGGCAACAGTACCAGGCTTTGTTTCTTCTCCATCTCCAGGTTCGCTGCCAAAGATTTTTTCTTTGTCAAGTTTATCGTTGTCTATATTCGCTCTCAGAGCACCTTTGATACCCTGAATGATGGGAAACTTTGTCTTTCGTTCTCTTTGGATGGGAAGATCTAAAACACCAATATCCATACCTTTACCTGCGTGAAGCTCGGTTTCGGCATACATCAGAAATACTTTACCCTCCATTGTCTTTCCTCCTTTTCATTCAAATGGTTTGTATGGAATGTACACAAATCGTCCAAAACCGAATTGATTGTAAAGACTTTGATTTGTTATAACCTCGTCATTTTCAGGAACTTTATCAAGGTAATACACCGTCCCGGGACTTACAGCCTGATGCATTGGTTTTGGTTTTCCTGAAGTATAATCCCAACCAGATATTGCCATTTTCTTATTAGCTGCTACAGCTTTAATTCGTATCTCACCAAATTTAGCTTCTTTTGGAGTAATGCCATTTTCATATATTGCTGGAGTTATGAGTTCTATTGCAACATTTTCGCTTTGTATTTTTTGAAAGACGTTGTATGGAAATGATTCAATCTTTACATTGCACCACCTTTGTTTTGAACCAAGAAAGACGAAATCTATCTTGGAAAGTTCTTCAACAGTTTCCCTACTATCCGTGAGCATGAAAAATCCACCATTTTTGAATCTGTAAATTGTCATCGTATAAATCATACCTTCCTTTGATTTCTTATATGATTTCTCAAGGGCAATACCCAATCTGGACTCGATTTCGAAGTTTTCGGGATTGGACAAAACGAATTCTTTTTCTGACTGAAGATTCACCAATTCCTGTAATTCAATATAATTTTCCCCGATTTCTTGAACGTTATCATACTCGGGTATCCAGGCTAATCCCAATTGCAAATCTTCAAATTTTATTTCTGTGTCAAAATACTGCATGATCTTATACTCTGTCTTATTTGAATCGTGCTCGTAAATATAAATATTTTTAGGTGCAGGAAAATAATGTTTCTTAATTCCGTTTTCTTCCGAATACAAAAATGGCCCGTAGAGTTTTATCAATCCTGGGTTATTCTCATCGCCTATTTTTTCTAAAAGTTCTTGTGAAAGTTCAGGTTTTTTATGATAAAACAATTTCACATTATATTTTTTCAACAATGCCGTTCTGATAGCTCCATAAAAAGGGAAAGGTGAAGGAAAAACCGATTTTACTGAATCTCCTGGGTTGAATCTGCGATTTTCTCTGAAGGCTAACCAATCTTCTGGTTGAAAGTATACAGCGTATAATTCATTCATATTCTTTCACCTCTCTTTGTGAATCGAACAATTTGTAATAGATCAATGGCTTTCTTTAAGCGACTAATTTCTCCACAAGATACAGTGAACATGAATTTCTTCATTGTTAGCGCAAGATTTTTGAATTCATCAGACTTTTTGTTTTTCGCATCTGATCTTTTTATAACGTAATCAATCAGGGCGTAGAGATCTTTATCTTGCAGTACGCTGAGATCTTCCGGATGAAATTTATAAAGGCTCCTATGAGATAACTTCACTTTTTCTGATTTTTCAAATATTTCAAGTGCCTTTGATATTACATCCATATTGTCAATATCCCATTTTGAGCCATTTCTTTCAGCCTGTCCCGAACGGCGCACAACAAATATTCCAAAGGCATTTCTCCCAATCTCTTCTTTTGCGCATTTTTCAGCATTTCTTGCAAGTTGTATGCCGACTCTCAATGGACTCTTGCAGTGAATCACGGCTATACCAGCACTCATTGATGCATTTTCACCCATCATAGTTGTGTAAGGTTTACCGTTCACAAAAAGCATCTGGTCTCTGAATTCATATGTTGTGTCTTCTATTTGCAATTTCTCATGTCCAATTCCAATGTACATCTTTCGAAGTTTATTGGCACACTCCAAGACTTTATCTGCCGGGAGCATCGCAAGGATATCATCTCCACCGGCGTATATGAGCATTCCCTTGTATTCTTCCTCAACGACATGCCTGACAAAACACGAAAAAACCCCCAGAGTTCTTGAAATGGCTTTGTGGTAGGATGGAGTGACAAATTTGTATTCTTGGGGATTTATCCCAATCTCAGCTAAGCGATCCTTCACCTTGGGATGAAGGATTTTTTCAGCAGATGGTGCATTGTCTCCAGAAACCCATTTGCCCATATTATCTCCATCCATCATGAGTATTGCAATGTATTTGTTTCTGTCGAAGTTTTCATTTTGCTTTGCGATTTCTTCAGTTGACTCGTACCTGATGCCTTCTATTTCCAAAACCTTTTTCAGAACTCTTTTAGTAGCATTCAAAGTTCCTAAAAGGTCTATATTTTCTCCATCTGGTTGCTTATCAACTACTTTCACACAGGCTCTCACATAATCGCCAAAATCATCTGCATTTCTTTGTCCATCAAGTTGAGCATCGCTTGAATAACCTTTGAAATATCTGACGATTTTTATGGCATTCATCTTTGAAATGAGTGTTTTGTAAATGTACCTGTAGAAAGTTCCAGTATTGGGTGGATAACCACCTTTTTCTTGGATTTCATTGATCAAATTTTTGTATGATTTAAAATCAGGACTTTTTGAGATATGTATCAGAGCTTTTTCCAATACACTTGGATCATCCGCCAAGATCACTTGAGTGGCATTTATAACTGGAAAGAGATCGATTTGTTTTTTGAATTCTTTTTCGTTTAATTGATTTTGATCAAATTCTCTCAAGGCGCTTTCAGCAATTTCTCTCCATTTCTGTTGGATCTTGTTCTTGCAGTCTTTTATAATTTCGTTAGATCTATTCGATGGCAAAATGGCAAGTACAACATTTGGCAACGATGCGATTTTTTCATCCATTTCAGGAATCTGATTTTGATTTAAAAACCTTACACCTTTTTGTTCAAGGGTTTTATGAACAAATCTATTTCCTCTCAGATATGGATATATTACCGAATCAAAACCGACGGTCAAACCTATGCACTCGATGGCTTGATAGATAAGATAGGACAGTAAATAGCTACCAGCCCACAGATCGATAGTCTTTCTTGCCTGAGAGATTATCTCCTGAACAGGTCCGATAGAGATCATTACTAATGAAGCGTTTACCTGTCCAGCCTCAATGCATGACCTTATCGCAGCAGTTGAATCTACATGGTCGATTATGGAATGATTTGGGATTCGTGTATCGGCAGGTAGAAATTGTGAAATATCAACGATATTTGGAAGTTCCCACCAGAGAGCGTGATAAAATTTATCATCGTCCGAGTTTTGACTTCGTAGTTTTTCGATATCGTTTTTGAGCTTTTCTACATATTTTTGTTGATCTATGGAAGAATAATCTATTTTAAGCTCGCTTGCAGAAAGTGGATGAATAAAGTAATTCAATTCACTAAAGTTAACCCTGATCTGTTCACCGAAACGCTCAAATGGAATTGGAAATCTATCAAAAGCGCTGGCAATTTTATCTTCTTCACCACCTCCTTTAGTTATTTCTATGCCAATACTTTTGCAGATTTCCTCAACCAGATCTTCATGTGTTTGTATATCAAAGGCTTTTGTTAAAGGATCATGTAACAATGCCGATGCCTTTTTCTGCCAAAAAGTCATCTGTGTCAATGGCTTCTACCCCCTTTGTTAATGCTTTTTTCGATCTTTCCACTCAATTGATCAAAAGTAGTTGTGAGCTTTGCATTAAAATCACTTGAAATATCATAGATGAGTTCTTCATCATTGGTGATCTTACTTTTGAGCAAAAGTCCATAAGCCGCGTATTCTTTGCCAGATTTGTTTATGATTATTCTGAGTGGAGAAGGTTTTCTACCCCTGTTTTTAATTTCTCCGGGAACTTTTGGATAAAATGTTATTTTATTTATTTTATTAGATTCTAATCTTTGATACTGCAAAGGCATGCCGAGTATAGCAGGAGAGATTTCAACTTGTTTTAAGCGTCCTTCAAGGCATTCAATTAGATTTTTAACGACGTCAAATTTCGGAGTTTTTTCTTGATTGAGTTTCCTAAGATCAAATTTGAGCTGTCTGTACCAGCCTTTACTACTTCTACTCACATAATAAAGTTTTGACATAATATCATGCCATTGTGTGCCTGTTGCTATGGGACCAAAGAATTTAAATGCATCGTCTGTTAAATTGGGAAAGTCAGAAACATCAATTTTACCAAACTCAATCAATTTATTTTTGTCATACTCTTTTATATAATCAGTCAAAGCCTCTTCTACTTGCGAGATTAATTTTTCTATTTCAAATAAGTTAGTGTATTTTTCTCTGTGAAAATCTTTGTCATTTATTATTTCAAACTGTCCAAAACCTTTTGTCGTTTTTGCGCCAAAGCCTGATAATACAGAGACTATTTTTAAAAGAGAATAGATAACATTCCAGGTGAGTTCATCTTTCACAAAAAATTTCAGCTCGAAAGTGCTTTCTGGTTTTAAACAGCTACAGACAAAATTATCTTTAGGATTTGACTTTGAAGTATAATATGTTCCATAAAGTGGATATGAAAGTTTTTTTAATACCAAATCCGGCTCGGATTTTTCTTTTTTGTTGTCAAGTCTTATGCTGTCAATGGGAGCTGTATCTCCTTGATCGTATTTAACAATTAAGCCAAAAGGAGCCTTTTCATTTTGAGATCCAAAGATCATTGATTCCAGAAATTTGAGACCTTTGTATTTTTCCTTTTCATAGAGTTTTTCAAGTTTCTTTCGCTCATCTTTATCCGCAATATTATGAAAGTTCAATGTATAAATATCAATTACCCTTGGCGCTATCGCACGAAACCAAAAATGAAGAACACCCTTGATGCTTTGTGGCCTAAGCTCGAAGTGATAAATTTTGTAACTTGGAGATCCGTTAACAGAAAAATTCAAACTTTTTGAGATAATTGGTGTAATCACTTTGCATTCAACAGGTTTGTTTATCACATTCATCAAAATCCCCCTTTTCCCTTTTTTAATCACCTCATGAATCAATTTGTTGAAGATTGATTATCTCTAACCTTAGTGAATGGTTTGATAGTGTTCAATACAGAGGTAACCATTAGCATATCATCTAAGAAGCCGGTTACAGGTAAGAAATCTGGTATGCTATCTAATGGAGATAGTACATACGTACACGCTGATATCAACAACAACAATGCCCATACAGGCAGTGTAACTTGCTTTGTCATGACTTGTTTTATGAATTGCATAAACTGTTTCATACCGGCTGCACGCTTTTCTTTAGCATATCTGAGTGTTTCTTCCAGTAAATCCCCCATTAAAAAAACCACATCCAAAATTCATTGTTAGGATTTCCTGTGATAGAAAACTCGCGTTTGCTGGTTTAAATCGTTCCAATAATATTGATCCAGTTACTTGAGATTTCCTGACAGTTCCAAAAAAATTAATTTCGTTCTTTGTAGGTAATCAAAACAAATACACCAAATAAAAATATGCCCTTATGGATTATATGGAACAGGTACAGGAGAAATTATTCCAGTGATATACTTTGTACCAAAATTGTAGTTCTTAAGCGTAATTGCCGAAATATAAAGTTGTTGAACTTCTTTATCTCCGATACTTACAAATGTGTAATCAACTCGTGTTTCTCCTGGACCCACATTCAAACCGTTTGTCCAGTCACTAATAGTTGTGTTATCAGAACATTTGCCTTTGAAATCAATTTCGTAGTAGTCGATTTCTGTATTTCCGACATTTGTTAATGTATAATCAACCTTTAGCGAGCCTATGATCGTTAATTCAACTTTCGTAATTCTAACTACGGCGTCAATACGAAAGAACAAATTTGTACAACCTGATAGCAGAATAACCGTTAAAACAATCAAAATAAGTAAAATAAGTCTTTTCATAACCACCACCTCCTAATTATTCCCAAAAATTTTTCCAATATAGAAAAAATGTACACCTCACATAAGAACAAAGGGAAAGAAAGTCCGCAAACCGAACAGTAACTCGCACCCAAACCCATCAGAGTTAGTTTCCATCTCTTTCAGAGAGAACCTTCTTTCGGACCAACTTTACTTGTTCGTAAAGGAAAGATACCCCAAGCAGAAGTTTCCATCTCTTTCAGAGAGAACCTTCTTTCGGACTATGGGAAGTTGAAAGTTGTGCAATTTACTTTAACGGACAGTTTCCATCTCTTTCAGAGAGAACCTTCTTTCGGACGGGATGACGATTAACCAACTGTATATGTTCTTAAAGACACGTTTCCATCTCTTTCAGAGAGAACCTTCTTTCGGACGATTATAACACAAATATTAAACAGCGGGGACAGTTAATCCGTTTCCATCTCTTTCAGAGAGAACCTTCTTTCGGACATCCGAGCAAATTTTTAACAACATCACAATCACAATATCTGTTTCCATCTCTTTCAGAGAGAACCTTCTTTCGGACTCGTATACGTGTTCAACGAAGCAACATACCAATTAGTCAAGTTTCCATCTCTTTCAGAGAGAACCTTCTTTCGGACTTTCCGGTTTCAGTCAGTGTAATCATCGAGCCATATAACAGTTTCCATCTCTTTCAGAGAGAACCTTCTTTCGGACATATTTTATTTTATCGGTAGTAACGTGTTTAGCCCCCATGAGTTTCCATCTCTTTCAGAGAGAACCTTCTTTCGGACCGTATACATATTCAACGAGGCAACCTACCAGTTAGTCAAGAAGTTTCCATCTCTTTCAGAGAGAACCTTCTTTCGGACAATTCCTGATTCGTATGGCGAAGTACTACGGGGTCTATTGGTTTCCATCTCTTTCAGAGAGAACCTTCTTTCGGACGCGCAAAAACTTCTTTTCCTAGTAACAAATGACATCGAAGTTTCCATCTCTTTCAGAGAGAACCTTCTTTCGGACTTTCTAATACGTATGGCGAAGTACTACGGGGTCTATTGACGTTTCCATCTCTTTCAGAGAGAACCTTCTTTCGGACTACAAAAAAGACAGCAAGGTCTTCTTTCAGATTTCCAAGGTTTCCATCTCTTTCAGAGAGAACCTTCTTTCGGACAGTACTACGGGGTCTATTGACCCCGTAGGCTTCGCTTAAGTTTCCATCTCTTTCAGAGAGAACCTTCTTTCGGACATTTGTTTCTCAAACAGCGATATCCTAAGCAAAAGAAGGGTTTCCATCTCTTTCAGAGAGAACCTTCTTTCGGACGGGGTGGCCGGAATGACGTTGCAACAATTGTACTCATTTCTAGTTTCCATCTCTTTCAGAGAGAACCTTCTTTCGGACCTCTTGAAACAGAAGTACCCGAAGATCAAAAAAGAGTTTCCATCTCTTTCAGAGAGAACCTTCTTTCGGACTGTTAAGTATTATTGTTAGAAGGTATGAAGGTGAGACAATGTTTCCATCTCTTTCAGAGAGAACCTTCTTTCGGACATAAAGCACAATTTGTTATATCAACAAACAGTGACTTTAAGGTTTCCATCTCTTTCAGAGAGAACCTTCTTTCGGACACAATTTCTTGAGAACAAAATACCCCAAGGTCAAAAGAGAGTTTCCATCTCTTTCAGAGAGAACCTTCTTTCGGACCTCTTGAAACAGAAGTACCCGAAGATCAAAAAAGAGTTTCCATCTCTTTCAGAGAGAACCTTCTTTCGGACTGTTAAGTATTATTGTTAGAAGGTATGAAGGTGAGACAATGTTTCCATCTCTTTCAGAGAGAACCTTCTTTCGGACATAAAGCACAATTTGTTATATCAACAAACAGTGACTTTAAGGTTTCCATCTCTTTCAGAGAGAACCTTCTTTCGGACACAATTTCTTGAGAACAAAATACCCCAAGGTCAAAAGAGAGTTTCCATCTCTTTCAGAGAGAACCTTCTTTCGGACTGTCGAGATCAACACCAGCACAGAAGCTTTTGTATCTGGTAAGTTTCCATCTCTTTCAGAGAGAACCTTCTTTCGGACGTGTGGCAACGGCGTCTGTGTCGTTGGTCACTAGGTTTCCATCTCTTTCAGAGAGAACCTTCTTTCGGACGGTGAGACGTATATCGAAAGAAGACGCAGCTTCGTTGTTGGTTTCCATCTCTTTCAGAGAGAACCTTCTTTCGGACAATTTTTGAACTCGACCAGCGACGATGGCTGGTCGAGTAGTTTCCATCTCTTTCAGAGAGAACCTTCTTTCGGACTCAGAAGCTTTTGTATTTGGTCACGAATAACGTCGAAGCCGTTTCCATCTCTTTCAGAGAGAACCTTCTTTCGGACGGTTAAGCAAATTCAAGGGCGAAGGATATACGCTAACTCTGTTTCCATCTCTTTCAGAGAGAACCTTCTTTCGGACCGTTGAGCGTCCCGGACAACATTGCCGTAGTAATGATAAAGTTTCCATCTCTTTCAGAGAGAACCTTCTTTCGGACTGGTCGAGCTTGTGCGCGTGGGGCGCCGTTTTCGCCCCACGTTTCCATCTCTTTCAGAGAGAACCTTCTTTCGGACGGCTGGTCGAGCTCGTGCGCGTGGGGCGCCGTTTTCGTCCGTTTCCATCTCTTTCAGAGAGAACCTTCTTTCGGACATCACTTTCTAAGACAGAGATTCCCGAAAAGGAAGGTAGAGTTTCCATCTCTTTCAGAGAGAACCTTCTTTCGGACTCGCTATACTGAAAGAAAAAGCCGCAGCAAGAAAACTCGGCGTTTCCATCTCTTTCAGAGAGAACCTTCTTTCGGACACCCAAAGAGAAAAGTAGACCCAGAAACAGAAAAAGTTCTGTTTCCATCTCTTTCAGAGAGAACCTTCTTTCGGACTATAGTTGCTATCATAGTAATCATTCTAATTCTGTTTAAAAGTTTCCATCTCTTTCAGAGAGAACCTTCTTTCGGACATGAAAAATAAACCATCTTCTAAACGCAAAGAAATTATGAGGTTTCCATCTCTTTCAGAGAGAACCTTCTTTCGGACAGTACATTTCTAAGTATATCATAAGTAAAGGACTATTTGTGCTTAAAATTCATAACCTGGTGTTAATAATGTTAGTGCATGTCTAACATCAACCCTTTTTCATCACTCTTTTTAGCTTTCCATGCGGATTCAGGACCTATTTTCTCAAAGTGGCTTATTTTCGTTAGTCAACTTTTTGAAGGAGGTTAGGAATTCTTGTTTGGGTTTTTTACAAATTTCCGTTTTTGCGATCTGTGCCCCTTTTGCTTTATTTTTTCACTTGTCAATGACCCACTTCTTAACCTTTATAGGCTTGAGAAAACGATTTTGTATGTCTTGTGTTTATGTCTAAGTGAACTACTCAACCTTATAATTAGTTTTTCAATCTATTCTGCTTTTTCAGAATCGCGAGCCTTGTCTTCTTTTGCTTATAGAAACAAGAGTTTTCTGATTGATAAAGCTTCTATTTGTCTTAGACTGATAGAACTTCAAGTCAATCTAATTTGCTTTTTCATTTTCGACTGCGTTTGATGTTAAGCTTTAGTAGCTTTTGTTATTATAATACCACATTTGTAGTACATTTTGCGATCAGGTGTAGGACCATTCAATATTTAAAATGTAGTAGATATTTACCACAAATTTTTTGGGAACCTATTGGTATCTATCTTATAATTTCTTCTCTGAGAGATCATTGTGCGATTTTTTTAAAGTTCTTCTTTTTTGCATCAGGGTTAACATATTTATATTTTATCACAAAAATATGGAATATATAGTTTCCATTCATTGTTAAGTAAAGCAACTTTGTCGGTTATATAGAGTGGGTATGGCAATTTCAAATTGGTATATGGTGTAGAATGAAATAGTCTTGTTGTCAAGTAAGTTTCTCTGGCTATCTGTTCATCAGAAAGCTTTGAATTATTGATCACTATATTTATTTCAACGGCTTTTTGTAAGTTGTAAGTCTGTGCAAAGTAAACATATTTATTTGGTTCAAATTTCACAATCATTCCTTTTAGATTTTGTTTTGAGTTTATGTTTGAGTTTTTGTCTATTTCAATTATCGTATAGTCTATTTTCAGAAGATCTAAGTAGTTTTTCAAAAGGTTTATATCTTCAAAGAAAACTCCATCACGCATGAGGAATATCATATTTGGTGGTTTCTTGACCACAGATTTGTATCTGTCAATGGATTTAACAATATCCTTTTGAAGGAGTTCCAATTCGAATTTCTCATTCAATGGCATATCGCGTTCTTGATTTATGTAAAGTACTTTGCTATTCCTGTCAACGGCAGAAATTGCATAATGAGATACTCTCTTTTGAAAATCGTGACTTAGATCAAAACCTATATATAAAGCATTATCTGAAAGTCCAAGTAATTGATAGGTCTGTGCGTCTTGGGAAAAATTCACAATTTTGTAAGCAAAGCTTTTTAGAATATAAATTTGATCGCTGATGATCTTTGGTGTTAAAACAGGCAAAATGACAACATTCTTGGGAGCATTTTTAATAAGATTATCCAGGCTTTCTTGTCTTTCATCAAGTAAAACTATCGCATAGATTTTACCAGAAGAAGATAATACTTCTTTGTTCTCGATTTCAAAGGTTTTTTCTTTGTAATAAAAGATCGCTTTATTAGTTTGAGGATTTCTCAAGTATTCTATCTCCAATCCAAGTTCAGATAAGGCTTTACGATAGGCAGAATCACTTGATGCAAAGACTTTTCTCACAGGTTCACTGATATTTTCATTTTTATACTTACTTGAGAACAAAAAAGTCATTTTTAAAGTCCCTGGGCTTTTAAGTGGTTGAAGTTGAAAGATTTTTTTAATATCATCTGAATTACCATTGGCGAATTTATAAAATGCAGTAATTCTCTCTTGATGATCGGGTTTTACTTCATAGTACTGATTCAGGTTAACTAAATCTTTCAGAAAACTCAATTCCGTTGATATTTTTTCATATAAGTAGGGAAGTTTATTGTTGTAAATTTCATAAATTTGTTTTGAGACCCCAAGTTCCTCGGCTTCTTTAGATGTGAAATTGAAAAAATAGTTTTCTGGATGAGTAACTTCTTTATGGGTTCTCTCATCTATTGCTATAACAAGCTTTCCATCTTCTGCGCTAACAAAAGGAAAAGACTTCCCAGATTTGGTGTTTAAAAGGTAGGCAGACCTAACTTGAGACTCTAAAGCGGGTTTTGTGGATAAGAACGTGAAGCGAGGATTTATGGAAAGATAGTATTTTTCATATATCTTGTATATCTTTACTTGATAACTCTCAAACCATGAGACTTCTTTATTATTCTGAAATGGAGTTTTAGTACGGTTAGATATGTAAAGATTTTGTCTTGTAGCTATGAAATCATTATCCTTGAACAGTTTCTTTATGTAACTATACAAGGTTCTGATGAACAGTTTTTCATCACTTTCTATAACCTCTTCCCTTTTTTTGTAAACAACGGCTTGTTCCGGCAGAATTTGCACCTGCAAAAATGGTAATTCAACCCAGACCAGATCACTTGAATCATTGAATCTGATGTTGTTAATTCTTGTGAGGTTCTTTGCAAAGATCTCTGGTGGTGTCTGAGGATTGTAGTAATAAATTCTTTTGACCTTTGATGGAACCATGATTTCAAATAGATTCAATTTCATTCAATCAGCCCCCTATACGATGAGCACGTCTTTGTCATAAAACTGTCCTTTGTTTGTGCCGATTGTGATTATCATCTCACGGAGGTCTTTTGCAATTGGATATACTCTCACGGTATCTTCATCGGCTTTTATGCGTTTTTTGATACCTTTGATCAATTGATTTAGTTGTGACTGATTGAGTTCTGTTTCAAAAACGCTGTATTGGACTCTTACACCATAGCTTTCAAGATAATCTGATAAATGTTTACGTCTTTTATCATCGACAACATCATAACTTATAACGAAAAACACACAGATCACTTCCTATAGAAAGGTGTATATTGTTCTTCTTCTCCCAATACTACCCTTGCATAATGCCTTGACTGTTTTTCAAAGATCGTTCTTATGTAATTTTCTTCGTCATCTAAATGATATTTCATTTTGCTGTTCAAACGCTCTTCGAATTTATCTATAAATCTTTTAATAGCATCTTTTGTGAAATGTATTATTCCTTCTTCTTTTTCTTCAAAGTCATTCACCGTGAATTCGTTCCTGTTGATTGCATTTATTACAAAATTATCAACAATGATACATCTAAACTCTTCTGTTAAGTCATAGAGCAAAGATTTTTTTGATATATCCACAGTGTGCAGATTTCCAAGATAAGGATCCAAGCCTACCGCATTCATGGCTGCTTCTATTTCGTTGTACAAAAGGCTATATCCAAGTGATAACATGGCATTCACAGGATCTTTGGGAGGATGAGCGATTCTTTTCTCGAATTTGAACTCATCGCTTTTAAAGAGTTTTGCGAAACCTTGAAAGTAATATTTTGAACCGATTCCTTCTAATCCCATTATTTGTTCGATATTAGTAGAACCACGAGTTTTTTCGATAATCTTTCTCAAAGCAGCTATTTCTTCACTGATCGTTCCTCGCGGCAAGTTTTTGCTCTTATTCGAAAGGAAATCATAATAGTTCCTCAATTTACCAATGACTATGCTCTGTGCCATTTTGAATTTGAAGGATTGATCATTACTTCTTTCATACTGTTTGAGTCTCAATATAACGTTTCGATATTCGTTTGTATATAGTTTTCCCCTGTATTTACCATATTGAGTCATGAAAACGACTTCTATTTTGTTTTCCAAGAAATAATTCAGTATTTGAGGTGTGAGCGATATATTGCCCATGAGATTGACTTTCTCAATTTTTTTCAACGGTATTTCATTGATGGTATCTCCTTGCTTTGAGATAATCAACTTTCCAAGTTCCTTAGAAAGTACAACACCTTGTTCGGTTATGTATAAAATCATGCGATCACCTAAATGATTATTTGGATTTCCCCATCTTTTTTTCTAATGATAAGATCTTCTATATTTATTTCATCAACTGTCATTTTTTGAGCTAATAGGTTTTTAAGAGTTCTTATCTGATTTTCAAGTTCAGCCTTTTCTTTTGTTTTGTCCATTATCTTTCTAACAATATCTCTGAGATCTATATTCGGCAAGACAAAGAAGTCCAAATTCGTGACTAAACACAAAGGTGTGTTAAGAACTTCATTGAATTTGCAATTGCATTGATCTATATTTAAAGCGAGTGACTTACTGAGTATAATTCTTTTTATCTCTTCGCAAGTTATCGGTATTGTACCAACTCTGTTCATCAGTGCGTGTAGTCTTGACTGTGAATAATTGATGGTCTTTTTAAACAGATCTGATAGGAATTCCTTTGAATTTTCCATTGCCACACAAGCCGCAATTATTATGTACTCTTCATCTTCATTGATATATCCTAACTTCTGAATCTTTTCGTAAATCTGTTTGAGTGGATAACACGCTTGAATCATGGTATTAAGCAAATTTGACCTTGTTATCGGCTTTATTTCTTGTCTTAACACTCTTTTGACCTGAGAGGATGGCTTTGCATCAATATTTTTTTGCTTTTGTTTTGTGGCTTGAAGGTCCAGATTTTGTTCTTGTGAAAATTCTTTGTATAGCTTTTCAATCACATCTGAATCATTTGGCTCGATTTTTAAAAGATAATCATATTGGTTATGTACTGGTTCGAAGTTTTCGTCGACGAATGGACATCTATTTTTCGTCTTTCTGTGTATACCTAATGGAAGTTTGATCAGATTTCCAAGTCCGCCACCTGTGTCTGATTGTTTGGGAAAAATTTCTACAGAGATTTGATCATCTATTGAGATACTTTCGACGATTTTCCTGAGGATAAATCTCACCTTATAAGCCTGAAGCCACCTGTCAAAGAAAATCCATATGTGATAACCACGATTGCCACTGAATTCTACATGATATTTGATATTTTCGATTTTCAACTTTTCACAGATATTCATTACCGACTGTCTGCAAAGTCGCAATGCACTTTGGTAATTATTTTCGAAGCCTTTTTTGAAATCAATATCGAAAGCCGCAAATTTGATGTTGTTATCCGATCTAAGTACATACAGCCCCAAAGTTTTTTCCCCATTGAGGTGTTCTAAAACGTCCTTTTCCTTCATGGGTAATCTCACTGGATAGTAACCTTCGTCCATTTGAATGGCAAAGACGTCTTCTCTACCACTGAACAGATCGAGAAACTTTTTTATAACTATGTCATCTATTTGACTTGTTCTCTTTTGATTTTTTAACTGACTGATTCTATCAATTTGCCCCAATCTTTCATAGATATTTATCGCTTGGTCTTTCAGTTCGAGCTCTTCGTAAATCTGTGCGAGTTTTTCAAGATACTCACTATGATTTGTTTTCTGCACTATGATTTCAAAGATTTCTTTTGCTTTCTCATATTCTTGAAATTCAAACAACAGA
The DNA here is from genome assembly GCF_000828675.1 of Thermotoga profunda AZM34c06. Taxonomy (NCBI): domain Bacteria; kingdom Thermotogati; phylum Thermotogota; class Thermotogae; order Thermotogales; family Thermotogaceae; genus Pseudothermotoga; species Pseudothermotoga profunda. The sequence continues at coordinate 271,855 of NZ_AP014510.1, forward strand.
TTTGCATATCTCTGTAATGATCCATCCTCAATGGAAAGCTCATCAAAAGCTTTTTCATAGTATTCAAGCGCTTTTGCAAAGTCAAAATCATCCTCGGCTTTCAATGCAAGTTCTTTAAAGTCCAGAAAATCACCTTCTTACTCCAAAGGTATCTTTTCAACTTGACCAAGTCCCATTGTTGTTTTATATCCAACGCCTGCATAGAAAGCAAAATCAGCCAGTATATTAGCAACTTTTATTAATTGACTGTCGTGTTCTGGTATTTTGAATGTGACATCACCTATAAAACCTTCAAGATAAAAGTCTCTCAGAGTTATTCTCCTTGATTGTGTCTTTTTTTCGTAAATAGTTATCTCTTTGAATCTTTTTTCGATATCTTGATCTATCTTCTGTTCTGAATATTTATTGAATTTTCTAAAAAGGCTTGTAAATATCTTTTCTGGAATAGGATATTTATAGTGTTGATCACCAGCTCTAAAAAGTGTTGGTGTGTGAAATCTAAATTTAATGAGGTTTGATTCATACTGCCTTTTGAAGAGTTCTTGTACTGAAATATGGTCTGCCCATTTACTCTGTTCTTTGTCGAAGAGTATTTCGACGATTTTATAATCTATATTCCCTATCCTCATGTCTTCTCTCAATGTGTTTTTTTCAAGAAGGCTTGATATCATCGTCTTAAATACTTCTTCATCGAGTACTGTCAGTCGAATGAAGTAGTTGTTGCTCATTTTTATTTCTATTGGTTTACTGAGTTCTTTTCCAAGAAACGATGAGACGGTGAAGGATTTTTCTTTTTGTTCATCGTGTAATTGTTTTGCCATCTGCTCATCGCTTTTTTTGATCAACCCAAGAAAGAGACTGTGAATCTTTTGTGCCGGATAAAAATCATATTTTCCATCTTTCAAAGCTTTGAGTTTTATAACCACACTGTGGAAAATATCAATCACTCCTTTAATTCAAAGATTTCAACGTCTCCATAACCATATTTTCTGTCTTTCCCAATTCCTGCGTATCTCATGAAGTTGGCTAATGCCGATGCATCTTTATTCAATGTCTTGATTGTGATGTAAGTGTAGATTCCATCTACTTTTACCGATTTGAAAAGAAATTCTGGCTTGATCTTTATACCAAGGAACATCTGAAAATCATAAACAAGTTGGTTAAAGCTTATACTTTCGGCATTTCTAATTTTCAAAATATAAGTTGAAGGCGGTTTAAAGAGTGCTTTGGTAGTTGTGATTTCAACGAAAGCTTTATCTGATTTTATTACTGCTTGTACTTTGGTGGGTATGTTCAGAACAAGAAATCTAAAAAGAGCGGGTAGTGGGCTTGAAAGCACCAAGCAGTGATTGTGTTTAGTTTGAAAAGGTCCCACTACCCTCAATGTACCGTCTGGTGAGTTTAAAAGAAATTCATAAGCGGCTTCGTCCAAATCTTTGATGATTTGAAGAATATAATTCCATTTTTCTTCGCCATCTGCAAAGATAGTTTTTGTGTAAATTGGGAACCTTCCAATCATTTTACCACCGTGAAAGTGAACCAACCAAAAGGTGATATTGGTTGATTTTCTTTGTTTATCAAAGAACGTCTTGAAAGTGGTGCGATGTCTCTACCATGATTTTTAATCAGGTTTCTAACTTGTTTTCTCAATTCCTCGTCTAAAAGAATAAACAAACTACACGCTTTCAAACCACCCCCATAGCCGATGTGAATTTTGTCTTTTTGGTTTTGTAATTTCTTCAAAAGGCTTCCGTATTTCGAATTCTCAGCTTTCAGGTCATTTAGTTCATCTTTTATCACATCGTCGTACATCTCTCTCACGCAATCAAATATTTGATCAATTGACTTTGGTACATCGGAGTATTTTTTTGAAAGCTCTCTTTGCATAAGTTCCATTTGATCCAAATCGAAGATAATCTCAGTTTCAAACTCCATTGATGGAGGTATCACTTCTGCCAAAAAGGTGGGCTTTTTACTGTCAAAGACAAGTTTTTGAGACATAACTTTGAAAACACCAATTCTTACAAGGCAAACAGGTTCTGTGAGTAGATTGGTATCCCTGACTATCAAAAACCTTGCGAAATCTGTGTGAATTTCATTTTCAAATCTAAAACAACTGTCTACATGCTTAGTTATTTGAGACATTAATGACCATTTTCTTTTTGGATCCTGTTGAACTTCTTTCAGTTTATTCTTTATGATCTCTATGATCTCTGAAAAATGACTTCTGTTCTTTTTCATTATATGGTATTGAATAGCCGTTCTTATGGCACCTTTGATGGAGCTACCGGGTATGTACAATACTCCTGAAGGATGCTTGATCATTTGAAGTATTTCTCCGTTTATTTCGTCTGTATATTTTCTTATTTCATAGAATAGATCTTTTTTATCTATTTGTTTTTCAACATTTGGAATAGTTTTATTGGCGATTTTGTTTAGAGAGTCTTTTTCTTTCAATTTTGGGTAGTTGTGAAGCAGTCTAAAAAATGACATGTCACGGAGTTTGTAGTATGACGAATTAATATTCACTATCTGGCATGGTGTGTATTTTTCCCCAGAACCAATGAAAACAGGGGTAAATGTTTTGAACTTAATCGATATCTTTTGCCTCATTTTTCATCACCACCGAAAGCGATTACGACAGGCGATGTCTGGATGAAATAATCTTCTATTTTAACCACTCCACGGCCTTGAATAGGGAATGTGAAAGTACTTCCTTCAACAAGATAGTTTAGATCTACCTTTGTTTTTACTGTATCTTTCTTGAATCCCCTTTTTCTTATTACTCTGTAATATCCTGCATTGAGCCTTTCGATTTCTTCTTCATTAGGTATACAAAGTGATAGTGTGATGTAATATTTTCCTTGTTGGTTGAATTGCTTTGGCAGATCGGTTATTTTGAAATCGAAAAGACCAAAACCATAAGTATTATCACCACCTATACCACTATCACCTAAAGCCTTCAGAGAACTGGTTAACATCTTTTCGTAATTATCTTCAAATTCTAAAACTATACAAGGTACAAAGCCTGGTTTGACATATGTAACTTCGATAAAGTAGAACATCGAGTTGTTGGTATTTCTATCTAAGGCATTTCTGGGTATACTGGTTACTGTTGTTGGTTGCTCGGTTAAGATTGATTTTTCTGGATTTACTAATGACAATTTAGACAAGTAAGCATAAGGAGATGATTTAATATTTTTAGGATCTTTTGAATGCATAGAATCGTAAATCATTGGTTTTGGCACGACATAATCATCATTATTTTGGAAAATAAGAGAGGAGCATTTTAAATTTTTGGCAAACAACTGGGCGTCTTCACCAAAAAGCTTGAAAGCCCAATAGACTATAGCACCATAGATTGTGTCTGAATGAATTGTGGAAAGGGTGGAATCTGACTCATCCCCCCTTCCAACTCTGAAACCTCCTTTAAAATCAAGGAGGATAAGTTTTCTCACAACAATCACCCTTTCAAGTTGGGCAATTTCTGCTTGAGTTCAGAGGGTGTCTTTCCTTCGACATCAAAGCTGAGAACTTTTTCTTCTTCACCGGTATAATATTTTTCAGATTTGAAAATCATCTGGTTTATCTTAAACTCGACTTTTCCATAACCTCTTGATCCACTAGATCCAATATAGTCATCTTCGATCAATTCAAGTGCTGTGAAAATATTTCTTAGATCTGTTTCAACATTGCTTTTTTCTTCGGCTGTGTAAACAATCTCAAATGAAAATTCTGCACCAGCTGGCACTCTCTCATTAGTTCTTGGGCTTGCATGGCAGGTTACTCTATCAAGACCGTTTTCCATTTTCCATTCGGCATAAGGTACATCTGTTTCCATGCTTTCAAGGGCTTCCTTGGATTCTTCTGTTAAATGCGCATCTCTGACGATTATCCTCGCGGGTATATTCACTTTCTCGCCTTCTGTTTTAGGAGAAGATCCAAAGAGACGACAGATTTCACAGTTGATATCATTACATTCATGTCTTCTTACTGCATTCTTTCCTGATCCAAACGTATCAAGGCGCATTTTCTTTAGTCTTTCAAGCAATGATCTCATTTTCCCTTTCAATGAACTACCAGGTATATATGGTTCACCAGTCAGTGGGTTTCTAATTATCGGGTTGTCGATACCACCTATCGATATTCCTGTATCTGTGCCTCCAATCCTTGTACCTGTTTTTAAAACAATCTTGCCAGTTATTATGTATTTTCCCAAGATTGGCTTAATTGCGTTTTCACTCATCTTCTTTGTCCTCCTTTCTGAGATTCATAGTATTTGAAGTATGCAAGTATTGAATCATAGAATTTTTTAAATAACTCAAAATCAGCTTGATCATTAATCTTGTCTATAGCAGTTCCGAGAATATCTTGAAGATCTCTCAGTTCATCTTGACGACCAGTTTGGTAAGCAAGATAAGCTTTGACAAAGATCATTTCGTCTCGTATTTCTCTCTTAAAGGCATCGAGATTTTTCAAGTAAGATGGTCTGTTCATCGAGTATTTACTCCAGATTTTGCTTATATGTCCGTGGAATTTCCTTATTTGGGTCATGTTTATTCTCAATTCTCGAGCTGTATTTTCTGAGAATTTAATCATTTCAGACATATTCCATTCCGATAGTTTCGGTAATTTCTTTATTACTTCCACATTAGCCATTTTCATCCCTCCTTCTTGCTTTGAGATCTATAAGCTGTAAAATAGCATTGAGTGCAGGAATTTCCTGTGTTCTAACCAAATTTGCAAAAATTTTGTCTTGTTCGTTCTCACGAGCTTCGATATACGCCAAAAATGCCTTGTTTAGTGGAGAATCTTCTAAGGATATTTCAAGAGACTTTCTTATGACGCTTCTGTCGACGGAAGTTGCTAATTTTGAGAGTTTTTCGTAGATTCTGTATGTTTTCTCTGTGAAATCTTTCCAACTCACAATTTGTGGTTTTTCCAGTACTGATCTGTGGTTTTTGAAAACTCTCTTCATACCGTGTGAAAGAACTATGCAGTTTTTACCATGTTTTTTTCCAAGTTTTTCAGCCTGTTGCGCCATTTCTTTCACCTTACCTATGTTTTCTTTTTCATCAAAGATAACAAAAGATGCCGTGTAGGTGATATTTTCGTTTTCATTAGTAAAATTACGAAATTCCATCTGCATTTCATAAGCGAATTGCAAGATATCTTCCCAGCCACCTAAAATGAAAAGATCGTCTCCTCCCGAGTAGACAACAGCAACATTTTTACCTTTGGCCAATTTTCTAACCTTGTGTTTGAAAAAATAAGTCAATAATCTCGAAAGCGTGCTGATTCTTGACAGAGTTTTTGTCTTTAACCCTTCTCTGAAGATGGTACCGAGATTATCAATGTCTGCTTGCAAGCATGCGAGTTTTTTCCCAGCCGATTCTTCGGCGAGTTCTTCAAATTCCTGATGTTTGGCATAACTGACCATATCGATGAAGATCAAGTTTTGAGAATCTTCTGAGCCGATTTCTCTAAGCCCAAGGACGTAGTTTTTGGCTTTCAATGGTTTGTCACTGAAACTGTATCTTTCGTTGAGTATTTCAAAATCTCCTTGTGGGTCTTGTGAGAAGTATTTTGCATACACCATCTGTCTACCATACTCATACATCTGTTTACAAAAATCACATGCTGAAGGTTCTTGATCCTCTCTCAAACTAAGAAGTTCTTTGGTTCTTTTTCCGCAGATTTTGCATGTCTGTAAGTTTTGAACACTCTTGATATTGACAAGATCAAAAAGCTCATTTAATTCATCCACAGAATACATTCTCAGTTTCGCTGTTCTGATCTTTTCATTTATTCTTTGAAAAACTTCTGATGGGTCTTTCACTTCACTGAGTGCCATTGGCTCATACTCAACAATGAGTTTTAAATCTGTCGCTTTTTCTAAGAGCCATTGGTTGATTTCCTTTTGAACCTTTCTGAGTTTTTCGATGTTTTGATCTGTGTTTGATATTATTAAATAGAAATGCCCTCCACCAACGAAATGTACATTTGTTCTGAAAAATCCTGTTTCTTGGAGTATCTTGTCTACAATGATTTCTTGGAATAGGTCTATAAAGAAACTGCGTCCTCTAAAAGATCTAAGTGCACCTTTTGATGAAACATTGGTGATGAATCTTTGAATTCCAGAGACATCACCTTCGATGAGTAGAAGAACTTGTTCATTTTCAAGACTTTTTAGGTCGTTATATTTCTCAATTGGGATCTTCTTTGCTTTAACATAATCGTAGATTGAAAGTGCGATCATTGCGGTGACTTTTAAATGATCATATAGCGATATATCCATGATCCCTTCTTTTTGCGTTGACTGTGGTACAAAAGAGAGATATTTGTACAATAAGAATCTCAAGTTTTCAACATTCAGAGATAGTCTTTTTAAATCATCCACAAGTGCCGTGTATAGTTTTTTGAAGTCTGATTGATCTGCTATTTTTTCATTTGTTGTATGGTCGATCTCTCCTATTGCGCCTGGTTTAAAGTAGGAATCAATTGTTCTTTCGTCATCTTTCCCTATCCTTGCCAGGATATTTTCAAGTGTTCTTCTTTCTTCAAAACCTTCATCTTGTTTAGTTTGCCTTTCAGAACTTGCAATGTTGTCCGCATAACACACGTACCAGGTAAGTGGATCAGGATCGTCAAGATTCGCTTCATGATGGTAGAACATGAATTTTTGGTATGGAGCAAAGATTTTTTTGTCATCCACATCAACATCCTTGATAAAAACACTACCTGCGAGAGTATGTTTCTGCGATTGATCTACAAGACCAGCTCTTCTTACAAGTTTTCCTATATCGTGTATCAGTGCTCCGATTGCTAAAGTTTCGCGTTCTTTGTCCACATACTCACCTCCTTTCTTGAAGAATTTCTTCTATTTTCTTTTTCACGCACTCAAGAAATTTTTGATTTTTGATAGTAGTTTGGATGACGTAAAATCCTGTTCCTTTTTTACTGTTCAAAACCATCTTGAGATGGTCTTTCTCTATCCACACCCTGAATGCATTTCCACTTTCGATTTCTGAACTTCCAGTTATGCTGACAAGTTCAATCCAAGGTAATTTGGCTATCTCTTCGGTGATTTTCTCGTTGAATTCTCTGAATTTCGTTGCATGTCCACCTGAGCCTGTGATTTTGTCTGAAAAAGGTTTGTTTGTTTTATAGTCATCATCATCAATGGTTGAACAATCCCATTCAGTACTTTCTAAATAGATTTGTCCAAGGGGATTTAGTGCTAAGTAGTCTTCTGTATCTATTCGAGTTCGCTCAATGAATATCTTTATTTCCTCTGGTAAACTCGCCCAACTTTGAAAACCAAATTTTTCCAAGAATCTTTTCTCTTCAACGGTGTTCATATATTCGAGCATTGCGAAGATCTTTGAATATTTTCTATATAGATCTGGATCGAATCTAACTGGGATTGGGAGAAGTTCTATTATCTCATCAAAGGATTCAAAAAGATAATAAACGGGAACGTTTAGGGCTTGTCCAAGTAATGCTGCATAAGCGATAGCAGCCTTGTAACCACCTGTTGCGTTTATAATACATCGATCGAGACTATCTTTCGCACAATTAGCCATTTCTCTTACCAAATTTCTCAAGCCATGGAGTTTAAAATCGAAACGATTTTTATCGTTGAGTTTATCCACTTTCACAACCTCAACACTATTGAATTCAAGATTATTTTTGTTTTTTTGGAAATATTCTTTGAGAATATTACCGATAAGTTCTCCATCGGGAGTATCAGAAACCAATAAAAATATCTTTTGCCTGGAATTAAGGAAACCTTTTTCGATCAAGCTCGCAACGGAATTGATCTCTGCTCCCCAGGTCTTATCGTGAGGATCTTTAATGTTCCGCAGAATTTGGGCAACTCCAGCCATATTTTCAGATTGAGCTTCATCTATTAATTTTTTTAACTGTTCTGGAGAATTTGGTCTAATGGAATTTGTTTTAAGACTTGCTCCAACTGTACATATGAGAGTGTCTTTGTAACTCATCCATAATCGCTCCTTTCTGTCCCAATCAATATGATGCTCCCCACGGCATATTTCTGACAGTTATCCAAGATAAATGACTTATCAGATATTTCTCAATAGGTATTCGCGTACTTCGTCCAATGATGTATGTTCATTGTATCTAACATAAATTGTTTCATCTGTACCTTTTCTTAATTCTGTGATATCTCTTGCTAAACCAATGTGGGCAAAGAAATTTCTCTCACTCAGCGTGCTTTTAGATCCTGGATCTATAACTTCACGCATGCTAAACCACCCATTCACTTGATTCTCAGTTTTTTCAAGATACCTATTAGTTTTAATGATCATGAGGTCTACTTCATTTAGTAAAAATGTAAGACTGTGATTGAAACCAATTTGAGTTAATATCTCTTTAAAAACACTCTCGATTCTTTTTAAACTTACCCCGGTATCTCGGTTGATTGGTTTGATATCCTTGCTTTGAAGCATTCTGATCATTCCTATGTATAGGCCAAGCTGACATATTATTTCTACATAAGCCTCTTTGTTCAACTTTGGTGATTTTCTGTAGTTGCTATATAATTTTTTCTCTGCATATTCGATCAAATTTTCAATTTCTTGAAAAATTTCTTGTTCTGTGTGTTTGTTTTCATAGTAAAGAAATAAAGGTACACAATTTATAATTGCAGAATAAATCCAAAAACTCTTCAGCAATTTCTCGCTCAGTGATCTTTTGAGTGGTCTGATTAGTTTTTCATTATCACGGAAAATCTCGGTTTTTAGAAATCTATTCAGTTCATCTTCAGTCAATTTTGTACCTTGATATGTTCTTTTAAAATATGATAAAAATGGTGATTCAAAAGCTGTCGGATAAACCTGTTTTTGAAAATGTATTTCATATTTTGAGGCTGTACTCCCAATTATGGGATCTGAGAAGGTTATGGTTATCTTTGGAGAGTTTTCCCCAGGCCAGTTCACTAATGTAGCAAATATCGAAAAATATCTCGCTGCTTCGATCATCGCGGAGATGTATATATTCAAACCACTTGAAATATCAAGATAGAATTCCTGTATTTGTTCGCGAAGGTATCTTTTTACCATGTCAAAAAATAATTCTAAAACTATATCGTCGTAGTCTCCTTTTAACTCAACTTTCTCATAAGTACCAAGTGAGTGAATTACGAGTATGTCGTCTTTATCATTTTCACAGGGTATTTTACGGATGTAAGAAACGGGGTTCTTCAAATATTCATCGGGATTCTCAACGATATCTTTAATTTCTCGTTCAAGATCATGCAGATTTCTTTTTTTGAACTCTTCGGGGAGTCTTTTGTTGAGAAGTATACTGACAGGGTAGATCAGTATCACTTTTGTCTCTTCTTTTTTTGTGCTTAGATGATACTTTTTGAGAAAGAAGCTTGAAAGTTCGGATTCTTGACAAAAATCATCTTGTGATTCTTGAGAAGGTATGAAGAATGATTTGGTTTCACCTAAGATTCGTCCAACTTGATAAATCAAACCATTCATTCATTGTATACCCCCCTTTTAAGGATCTGGAAGGACATACCTTCTGAATCGTTCGTGTTTGAAGATTTTTACTATCTCCACGGTTCCATCCTCTTTTCTCATTTCCTTAGAGACTCTTTTGGTGGTAGCGTAGATAGGGATGAATCCATTTTTGTAACACCAATGCACCATGTAAGTGGTTGCGCCAAAATCACCCTGTATCAAACAGTAGTTATTTACTTTCGGATCTCTGTTTTGAAGAAGAAAACCTTCCAGTTCTGTAAATATTTCGGGAGTAAGATCAATATCAGGCGGGATATTAGACCAAAAGTTGGACAATTCAGGTGGTAGATTGATAATTTCATTGACTTCTAAATTGTTGAATATATAATTTTTTTGTTCTTCCGTGAGCTCGTGATTGAATATCAAAAACAGTTTATTCACGCTATCATCCTTTGTTATCTTCGTTTTGAACTTCAATTCTCATTGTCTGTTCAGAAACGTAATGAACAAGATCTCCCAAGTTTCTGATCAACAGTCCACTTATTAGATGACCACTGAAAATTGGTTCATTGAGCAGGTATATCTTGCCTATTTTGTTTTCACACTCATCTGAAAAGAAGAAACGGAGTCCCAAATCTTCACAGACTACTATTGCGCAGTTCACTCTTATTGTTTTCTTCTCAGTTGCTGCAACGGCTTTCTGCTGCGCAAATTGCTTGAATTTTTCTAAAACACTTGATGGTACATAAATGATCTTCTCGTCTTCTCTCATCAATTGAAGGATAATCTCTACTCGTCTTCTTTCATCTTCGAAAAACTCTCTGTGTAATGTTCCATAATTTATTTCTCTGAGTCTATGGACATTTTCTTTGATAGTTTGTAGATCTTTGACTGGTCCCAAGATTTTTGCGAATGGTTTTATAGTTTGGCAATCTATCTCAAACGTCATATGGGTTAACTTAACGGTGTCGAACAAATCTTTTATCTTCACCTCGATTGCTTCAACTGAGGCAAGTGGAAGGAAAGTTGTGAGATAGACAAAAGTTATCTTATCTTTTGTCTTGTCAGTTACTATTCCATAGATAGGAAGATGCGTAGTATAAACTGCGAAAACATCGCGCAAGGAAAGCTCTTTATTTTCTGAAACTCTTATCAAATTCGTATTTTGAAAGTCTTTCACTGATTTTTTGTAGATTTTCATAAAGTCTTTGAGTAAAGACATGCTTTGACCCCCAGGTTTTAAAGATTTTCTTTCTCTAACTATTTAGATTCATCTTTTTACATATTTCTGACATGAATTTTTTTAATACTAAACCCATTACCTTCTCTTCAACCGAGAATTTTTCAGCGAAATCCCGTATGAATTTTTTGGTTCTCTCCCTTATCTTGTATTTATTTGCATCGGACCAGTTAGGATTTGAGAATCTGTCTTCGTTGGAGATTTCTTGTGAGATAAAAGAACAGATGTATCTCTTCATGTCTGTTTTCTTTTTTTCGCACTCTTTTAAAAAAAATTCAAATACATCTTCTGCTATTACTTTTGAAAATGTATCTTCTTCATATTCATAACCAATTATCTCGATAAATTCATCATCACCTTTACCTGATTTATCAACTTTCTCATCTAATGATAATATTTTTTCCTTTTCTTTGACAAATGATTCAAATTTCATTTTTAGAAAATTGGCGATGCTTTGATTGACATATGCATCGATTGATTTTATTTGATTTGTATTTTTTAAAACAAGTTCACAGAGTTTATAGAGTTTTTCATAAAAGTCTTGCAAAAAATCTCCAACAAGATCACTTGTATTTTTGAGTTTGTAGTATTTCCTTGAGATTCTGTAAACGGTTCGTGTGAAAAGCGATGAAAGATAATCATGAAAATTCTTAGAAAGCTTTCTACAGCTTAAAAGCTCTGTACATCCCTTCAAAAATAGATAGGACAATGTGATACACCCCCATGCCACGAAAAGTACTCGATCATATTACTTACCTTTTAATATTTTAATTCATCTTTAGGTGATTTTCCAAATTAATATAGAATATTGTTTGCAATTGGATTAGAATCATTGTGGGGGTTTTGGATGAAAAGATTTCTAAAGTTTTTGAATAACAACCCAGGCTATTTTGTATCTGCCTTAAGAGAAGGAACTATAAGTATTGATGAAGCAATACACACAATAATAGATTCAAAAGATAGAAATCATGATCAAGCATGGATTGTTTATGAAATATTTATCAATTCGAGAAAGAAAAAATATTTGAATTATGAACTTTTCTCTGAGTTTTTGAATATAAATCCAAAGCATTGTTGTGAAATACTTTGTAACGATTACGTGGAATTCGAATTTCCCGCGGTTCTCAAAGATAAAGCCAAACTGGCACGTGGTGCTGCCATAATAACTGAAAAGCCATTCACAAACGTACCTTCTGTGTCAGTGTACATCGAAAAATTGTGCAAGATCTTGAAAAAGAATCTTTCGGTTTTCTTTGACACAGATATTGTTGAAGATTCTTTTATGCTGTCACTTTATATTGCTTTGAACTCTGAAAAATACAATAAACTATGGGTCTTCACAGGTGGTCTTGAAGAGGATTTGGCTTGTACTCTTTGAAGTTTTCGAAGAGTATCGCAAACGTCTTCACAGGTGGTCTTGAAGAGGATTTGGCTGTCAAATCTTCAGCTTTAATTCACTTAAAAGAGGAAATCTGTAAGAAATCTGGCAAAATATTGTTCAACCAGGAAGACTTTTCGAATGCCAATGAGGCTCTGAATTTTGCATCACAAAAAGATTACAATGTGCCATTCTTGGTGTCTTTTTCAGATAAAAGAAGCTTTAATTACTTGAATCAATCTTTTCAAAGACTCAGCGAGAAAGTGGAAAACTGCGTGAAAAGAGAGATATTTGAAAAGATATCTGGTGTGAATTTACTTTATACATCTGGCAGCCTTGAAAAAGAAGATTTTCCAAAAGAGGTTTGTAAAATTCACAAAATAATTGACAAAATCGTATCCAACGGTGGAATTCCCCATATCTCCTTGCTCGGTCCCGCTTCACTTGCAATGGGTGTAGGAGCCATGCTTGGTTCACAGAACCCTGTGGTTTTGTATCACTATCAAGATAATGAATATCACAAGGTAATAGATTTAAGAAAAAATACCAGAATCATCAAGAAACTGAAAGATGTAAATTCATTTGAGAAGATTCGTTTCGAGGAAGTTGGTAATGGAAGAGATTGTGCTTTTGTAGTTCAATTTGCTTCACATTCACCATTTGCTGATGTCGAAGAATTTCTCAAACGACGGAATTTAAGTACCAGGATGATCAAAATTTCTCACGCAGATACTGGGGGAATAACACTTGGAGACTGGTCATGTGAAGTTGCCGAATTGATGAGTCTATTTCAATTCATCAAAACTAAGAGACATTTCAAGCGCTTTCACTTCTTTTTAAGTGTTCCTTTGCCTATAGCATTTGCCTTAGGTATGGCTATAGGTCATTTTGTGAACGCTTCAATTTATCAATATGATAGCAAAAAAAGTTACTTTGAAGCATTGAGACTGGAAAAATTGCAACTTTGAAGAATGACTCTTTCGAAAAAACAAAAAATAGGAGAAGCAACATCCTTTGTATTATTTATCCCAAACACTCTGTCTTTTTGCCCCTTTATCGTACCCTTGACATAAAAGTTCGTATTTTGTTCTTATTCATCACCTTGGAACTTTATTGGGTATAAATTTCGGTAGATTTATCTTAATCATCCTAATTGTGTTTTTGCTATGAGAGGATTTTATTTTTAGAACGAGATTATAGGTGATTTATATAGGAAATCAAAGCAAAGAGAAGCAACAATTAATTTTAATCAATTATTAGTCAACTTTAGGAAAATTTTTGGATTTTCCCGCTTCTGTCTGTTTTTGCTTTTAAATATTAAGTGTGATACTTTTGAAGTGAAAGCTTCCATCTCAAATCATAATGGAAGCGTATCCTTCAAAAGGAGGTTGTTTTATGAGAAGGTTTTTCATGGTGTTTTTGGTACTTTTTGCCAGTGTACTCTTTGCCGCTTATCCAGACAAACCTATCACCTTTATCATTCAAGCGGCACCAGGTGGAGCATCGGATATGACATCAAGAACAATAACAGCAATTGCACAGGAAATTCTAAAGGTACCAATCACGTGTACAAATATCACTGGTGCTTCAGGAGCAATCGCGATGAAAAGACTTCAAACGAGCAAACCAGACGGATATACGATGGGATATGTGCCTGTTGAACTTTCGATGGTGAAAGCCCTTGGATATGCCGACTTCACTCCAGAAGATTTTGATCTACTCATGCGAATAATGGTAATACCTGCAGCTGTTACTGTGAGAGCTGATTCAAGATGGAAAAATATTGAGGAATTCATCAGTTACGTAAAGGCAAACCCTGGTACTGTCACCGTTGGAAACTCTGGGCCTGGTTCCATTTGGCATATTGCTGCATTGAGTTTTGAGAAAGCTATAGGTACAAAGATTGTTCATGTTCCATTTGATGGTGCAGCACCTGCAGTTGCTGCTTTGATGGGAGGACATATAACGGCTGTTACTGTGAGTCCTACAGAGGTAAAATCCGGTGTGGAATCAGGTCAATTAAGGATTTTAGCAGTGATGAGTGATGAAAGATCGTCTCTATTTCCAGAAGTACCAACTCTGAAAGAACTTGGTTACGATGTCTCCGTTGCTGCATGGGGTGGTCTTGCATTGCCAAAAGGTGTTGATCCACAAGTTTACAATACTCTTGCAGATGCATTCAAAAAGGCATATGACAGTGAAGCATTTCAGAAATTTCTTGCTGATAGAGGTATGACACCTGCATATTTGGATGGTGAAAAGTTTAAAGCCTTTGCCATGTCTCAATACAATATGTTCATGGAACTCATACCAAAAGCATTGGGTAAATGAAATTCATTCCAGGCTGCCCTCAAAGGGCAGCCTTGAAATGGAGTGATGATATTGACAGACATGATTTTTTCGATGGTCACACTTTGCTTTTCAATCTATCTTCTAATGGAGAGTTCAAAATTGCCTAAGGGTATAGCCAATATGCCTGGCCCTAATTTTTTTCCAAGTATAGTGGCATGGGTTATACTGATACTTTCTTGTGTGATTTTTTTCAACGGCGCTTGGAAAGTTTTTAAAAGAAAGGACCAAAAGATTTTGCAAGGACAGTGGGTTAGAACTTTGACGATTATCTTTTGTGTTCTTATCTATGTCTTGCTTTGGGGTAAGGGAAACTTTCTTATTAATACGTGGTTGTTGTTATTTTTCATTCAAATAATAACCAAATCGAGTTGGTATTATGCATTGATAGGCTCTACCGTTCTGGATTTAAGTGTTTATTTTCTATTTGGGAAAATCTTTCACGTAATACTCTTTTGAAGGAGTGATAGTGTGCAACAGTTTATTCAAGGTTTGGTTCAGGCTTTGGAGCCACAAGCAATAGTTTATCTGCTTGTTGGCACTTTTTCAGGATTATTGATTGGAACTTTGCCAGGACTGACGGCGACCATGGCGATAGCAATACTCACTCCATTGACATTTTGGCTTTCACCAAACCAAGGCCTTGCGATGCTCGTTGGGGTATGGAATTCTGCAATCTTTTCAGGAGGTATTTCAGCTATACTCATAAACACTCCAGGCACGCCTGCTTCAATTGCCTCCACTTTTGATGGTTACAGTTTGACTAAAAAAGGGCTTTCAGGTCTTGCACTGGGCATTAATGTAGTTTTTTCTGCCTTTGGAGGAATTATGGGTGTTCTTGCGCTGATTTTGATTGGTTTTCCCCTGGCAAGGTTTGCATTATCTTTTGGACCTGCGGAGTATTTTTCACTTGCCATATTTGGACTTTCAACAATGGTTGCTGTTTCGGGTAAGTCAATCTTCAAGGGTATATTAGCAGGGTTTTTGGGTTTTTCAATCTCACTTGTGGGTTTAGATCCTATATTTGGTTCAGAGAGATTTACCTTTGGGAGAATGGAATTACTCAACGGGATATCTTTTATCCCAATGATGATAGGGCTCTTCGGTATTGGCGAGGTCTTTTACCAAGTTTACATGTCTAAAAAAACCTATGAAAATGACCAAAATGCGACAAAACAATTGGGCAGAGTCATCCCAACGCTTAAAGAGATGAAGAGCGTCACACCAGTTGCGTTGTTATCATCGATCATAGGAATCATCATAGGAGCTATACCAGGTGCTGGAGCAGATATAGCAGGATTAGTTGCATGGGATCAAAGTAAAAAAATCGCTAAGAAACCAGAAGAATACGGTAATGGTTCATTAGAAGGCTTGACGGCATCCACAACTGCCAACAATGCTTGCTTGGGTGGTGCTTTGACGACGATGATGGCATTGGGAATACCAGGAGATGCCGTAACTGCCGTTTTGATTGGTGCTTTCATAATGTATGGTGTACAACCAGGACCAGTTATGTTCCGAGATAGGGCTGATTTTGTCTACATGGTTGTGATATTAATGATATTAGCAAATATTGCATTCCTTGCTGTTGGTTTTTTCGCTTCGAAAGCTCTCACCAAATTTCTATCTTTACCTCAAAGTTTTGTCTGGACGACGATAATTATTCTTTCTCTAATAGGAACTTATGCAATAAACAACAGTTCTTTTGATCTAATTCTTGTGTTTATTGCAGGTATTATTGGTTTTGTTTTCAGATTGATTGATGTACCTCTGGGACCTATAGTACTGGCTTTGATCCTTGGTCCCATGGCAGAAGCAAATATGAGAAGGGCACTCATTCTAAGCGGGGGTAATGCATTCATATTTTTGAGAAGACCTATTTCTTTGACTTTGTTAGTCCTTTCTGTGATTTCACTTCTTGGCTCAGTTGCGAGGAAGAAAAAAGTTTGATTGGAGGTAGACGGCGGTGATTAAAAAATTCATTGATAAAAAAGTATTGATAGTAATCAGACATCTCTCTTTACAGGAAACAATCGATTTGTGTGATATATTGCTGGAAAATGATTTCAATTTTGTAGAAGTTAGCTTTTCTGACGACGGTGCTGATAAGATATTGGAAGGTCTCAAAAATCGATTTGGTGAAAAAATTTGCTTAGGTGCAGGGACTATCTTTCAAGAGGAAAATTATCGAAAGGCTCTAAATTGTGGTGCAGATTATGTGTTAAGTCCTGGTTTGAGTTTTAAAATCGCAGAACTTTCAAAAAAAGATGGTATAACTTACATACCCGGTGTCTACACATCAACAGATGTACAAAATGCTTTGGAAATGGGTTTTGATTTCTTGAAGCTTTATCCAGCAGATCTGAATTTGCTTAGATCTTATAGAGGGCCCTTCCCGAAAGTCAAATTCATGCCCTTTGGTGGTGTGACAGATCAGAATATAATTTCTTACCTTAATGCAGGAGCATCGGCTGTTGGAATAGGTTCTTATATAGCAAACAAAGAACTTTTAAGTAAAAGGGATTTGGCACAGTTATCGAAAAGAATAGCCAATTTAAAAAAATTAATAGGTGGTATCAATGGATCTATGTATTGATATAGGCGCAACTAAAACTTTCGTGGCAGCATTTAATGAAGATAGTTTGGAGATATGTGATTATGAACAATTTCTGACTGAGTCATCGAAGGGATTTAGTGATTTTCTGGAAAGATTGTCTTTGGTGTGCAAAAGGCTTTTGAAACAAGATAAACCAAGATTCTGGGGTGTATGTACAGCAGGGGCTGTAGATGAAAATGGAGTTATTTTGTGGTCGCCCAATTTGGGATGGAAAGATTTTGATCTCAAAAATTCTCTGAGTGTGATCTTTGGTGATAATGGAATTATTGAAAACGACTGTAACGCTGCCGCATATGCCGAAGCGCGGATTCGCCAATCTGAAAATCTGGCTTACGTGACTGTGAGCACCGGGATAGGTATGGGTTTAATCATAAAGGGGGAAATATTCCATGGTTCTCATTTTACGGCTGGTGAAATAGGACACACGATCATAGAGGAAGACGGACCAATCTGTAGTTGTGGTCGAAGAGGTTGTCTCCAAGCTCTTTCTTCAGGAAGAGGGTTAGAGAATCAGATCTATTCACTTTTAAAACAAAAATTGAGTTGTGAAGAAATATTAAAGCGAGCAGAAGAAGGTATTGAACCATATCGCGGGATAGTTTTACATGGTGCCAAGGTTTTAGGAAGATTCTTGACAAATGTTGTAGATATACTCGATTTAGAAACTCTCGTAATTGGTGGAGGATTAACAAAAAACAAATTCTACACAAACCTGGTGGTAGAATACATACAGAAAAATTACTATGAATTACCTGGTAAGATAGTTTCTGTAGAATTATCGAAGATCAAACCAAATCCAGGTGTTATTGGTGTGTTATTACTTGGCCGTAAAATTTTTGGAGGGGTGTGATATGCAAAAAGCAGTGAAACTTTCATCGGCAGATAAATTAGTGAATATAGCAAAGGGATTTCAAGCAAGAAAGGTCACCATAAAAGGTCCTTCAACGGGTAAAGCAGAGGTTCATGAATTTCAACATGATCTGTACGTCGCATTGACGGGAAGGGCCATTGTGCAGGTTGGTAAACTCATTGGAGAAATAGAAAAGATAGCCGAAGGTGAGTTTCGAAGTAATTCAATTGAGATGAGTGAACAATTTGAAATGCAAACTGGGGATATTTTGTTAATCCCAGCCGGTCTTGCGCACAGAGTAATTATAAATGAATCTTACCAGCAATGGGTTTTTAAACTTGATTATGAACACTGAGTACAGAAAAAAGATCCAAAAGGTCTATTCAAAACTCACACAAAGCCAAAAGAAAGTTGCCGAATTTATTATTGACAACCCATCCAAGATCACTTTGATGAGTGCAGATCAACTCGCCAAAGCCTCAGGGGTTGGTGAAACCACAGTTATAAGGTTTGCTCGAATTTTGGGATACAAAGGATATTCCGACATGAAAGAAGAGTTTCAGCGTGCGCTCGTCAACAACATGAGTTCTTCAAGAAAAGTTGAGGAAGGTATAAAGGCAGCCAGATCCGAATCTGTGCTTGAAGAATTGATTAAAACACACGATTTTGTTTTCAAAAATATGAATATTTCAGAACTGACGAAAAATTTAAGAAATGCCGCAAGGATTATATATGATGCAGATGATGTATATGTTTTTGGTGAAGGTGCAGCTGTTGTACCTGCCTTTGAACTTTCATTTTGGTTGAACAGATTTGGCAAGAAAACATGGTTTTTCAACATGACAGGTCGTTCATTTTTTGAGCATATAGTGAATATAAGAAAAGGTGATGTTTCTGTAGGCTTTGCGTACAGGAAGATCAATTTTGAGTTGAGAATATTGTTTTCCGAAACTCGAAAGAGGGGCGGGAAAAACATACTGTTCACGGATAAGTCACTCAGCCCTTTGGGTGAATTGGCAGATGAGGTAATTGTTACTGAACGCGGGGGAATTGGTAGTTATCGATCTATGGCTATACCTGTAATCATGTCAGATGCTCTGCTTTTTGAACTGGCCGCTATCAGTGAGGTAAGCCTCGAAAATCTCAAGAATCTTGAGAAAATCCGCAGAGAGTATGGTTATGAATGATCTCAAAAAACTAATGGTTCTGGAAAAAAGTTGCAAAATAAAGTCGGAATAATCAGTGATATAATTCACACAGCATACTCATGCGGAGGTGTGGTTTTGCAAACCTTTTGGGAGCAGGAGTTCAAATGTCCTATCTGCGGTAAAGTATTTCATTCTGTCCGTGTATTCAGTGATGCTATCAAAATAAAAGAGCGTGATAGTGATTTAAAACCAACTTATGATGGTGTCAATGTCATGTTGTTCCAACCTGTAACCTGTCCAGAGTGTTTCTATACTGCCTTTGAAAATGATTTTGAGATATCTTTTTCTCAAAGACAAAAAGAAATGCTTGTAAAACTGTGTGAAAAGTTGAAATCAATGTTGTCAATCAATCTTTCAAAAGATAGAAACTTAAAAGATGGTGTTTCGATCTTCACAATAACAGCTGCGGTTTACACAATACT
Source organism: Thermotoga profunda AZM34c06 (assembly GCF_000828675.1). Lineage (NCBI taxonomy): Bacteria > Thermotogati > Thermotogota > Thermotogae > Thermotogales > Thermotogaceae > Pseudothermotoga > Pseudothermotoga profunda. Next base: position 291,413 of record NZ_AP014510.1, read on the forward strand.
TGAAAAACATTTGCGAGCTGCCGAGGCATATTTGAAACTCGCTTGGATTTTCAGAGATTTGAAAAATCACGACGAAGAAGCCAAAGCACTCAGTAGTGCATTGAAGCATTTTATGGAAAGCTACACAAAAGAGGAACTTTCTAATGATCAACAGGTAATGGTTCTTTTTTATCTTGGAGAACTAAACGCACGACTTTCCAACAAAAAAGAAGCAGTCAGGTGGTTTTCAACACTGATACAAAAGTTTGGAAACAACAATTCTGTTTATGTCAAATTAGCACGTAAGGAATGGCAGGAAGTTACTATGAGGAAGTGAAACGTATGAAAAAGCTTCTCTTTCTTCCCTTTGTCTTATTACTGATATTTGCATGTAGTCCATATGATCAAGATTTGTTGCAGCAGATAAACAGAAGATTGGATGATCTCGAATACAGGATTTCTCAGATTGAGAAGAGCAACGTTGTAAATCAGAAGGATTTGCAAAATCTTCAAAAAGAAGTTTCAAGGATAAATACTGAAGTTGCAGCAGCTAAACAGGCTATAAACGAGCAGAAAAACATTCCAATAGTCTCACAAGATGATTTAAAAAGTGTCTTGGCGAGAATTACTTCCCTTGAAATGCGTTATAGTCAACTTTCGGCAGCTCTAAATGTCTCAGATATAAGAGAATTGATCTACAGATTGGGCGACCTTGAAGCCTCTCAAAAACAACAACAGTTAGCTTATGAAAGATTTATTCGACAGACTGAACAACTCTTGGAGCAAGTCGATGCAAAGGAGATTGCCACAAGGTTGAGTAGCTTAGAAAATTCTGTCACTTCAATTTCAAACCAAGTTTTGGAAGTTTTGGAACTTTCATCGAGAATAAAATCCATTGAAAACACCATAGAAAAATTGGCTTCTCAGACTCCTCAAGCACAATACGTTGGAGATTTCTCTTTTGTTGAGACTGAGATAAGCCAGTTGAGATCTGCCTTGAAAGAGACAGAATCCAGCCTAAGACGGGATTTTCAAAAAATGCTTGAATCCCAGACTAAGACCGTTCCTACTGGTAATTCCGCAGAATTGCAACAGTATATTGCCAATACGACTGCTTTGGTTCGGCAATTGGCTACAGAACTCGAAACTCTTCGTGGTGTTGTCCGTGAATATGATAGAGACAGATTCCTGAAGCTTGATCAGGGATACATAACATACATCGTGAAATCTGGAGATACATTATCGAGCATAATCCAAGCGTATGGTTTAAAGCAAAGTAGCTTAAGACAAATAATGGAGCTAAACCAAATTCAAGATGCCAATAAATTACTCGTTGGTCAGAGGATAAAGATACCAATAGAAGATACCAGTTCGTTGTTTAAATATCCATTGAGTTATCCATTGAATCCACAAGATGTGGTAGGTGTTTTTTCTGAACCAGTCAATGGTGGTGCGAGAACTGGAATAGATATCAAAGTGACCGATCAGAGAAAAGTTTATGCGATTTTACCAGGCAGAGTTGTGAACATCATGGAAGATGAAAATGGATATCATATCCGAATAGACCATGGAAATGGCATATTGGCAATTTATGGAAACCTAAGCACCGTTGAAACTTCACAAGGTCAGTGGTTGACGAGTGGTCAGAGTATAGGTACGGTCGATACTATCTTTCATTTTGAGATCTGGATAGACGGTGAGCCGAGAGATCCTTTAAGAATACTTCTCAAATACGCTGGAAAATTTGAGGCAACGTATTACTCAGAATGGGAAGATGCAAAGTTACCAGAACACCCAACCTTCCGTATGACGGCAAGCGGTACTGTACCCAAAGATTGGTGGACTATCGCAGCCGATCCGTCGGTTATTCCTCTGGGTAGTGTTGTTTACATCCCGCAATTTTCCGATAAACCTAATTACGGATTTTTCAAGGTTGAAGACACCGGTTTAGCCATTAAGAACGACAAAATAGACATCTATACAAGTAGTCTGAAGCAAGCATTTGCGAACATGCGATCTTATGTTGATGTTTATATTGTAACCTCCCAATCGAGGTGAATGGAGGTAGAAAACCTTGGGTATCACGATCAAAAGTGAGTATGCCTTTAAGATTTTATTGGAAATAGCAAACTGCGAGAAAGTTGAGCCAATTTCACTTGCGTCTGTACTTGGAAGGGTTAAGGTACCAAAGGAATTTGCAGAAAAGATCATGGTTGAGCTCAAAGAGGCTGGAATAATACATTCCACACGTGGGAGAAAAGGAGGTTATCGTTTAACAAAACCTGCCGATCAAATAAATGCACTTGATGTTGTCAAAGCCGTCGATGAACCAGAGAAGATCATCAAATGTACCATGGATGAAACATGCTGCAATGATCCTTCGACTTGTGTCATTCGTATATTGATCTGGAAAAAACTGCAAAGGGCTGTTGAAGAAACATTAAGGTCGGTGACTCTTAAAGATTTGCTTGAACATTGTGAAGGGAATGATTGAAAGATGAGAAATCTGGTTCAAAATATAGCAGATGATTTCTTTGAGATTCTGAGATACGACAAAAAAGATTGGTATAAATACTGGAAAAAATACAGTGAAAAACATGAACCAATTATTCATAATTATGAGGAAAGACTTGATCTTTCACAAGAACAAGTGAAGGAGTTACTTGATGAACTAAGACGTCCTTTGTTAGATAGTTTAATGCAATATTGGCATGAGACATCAAGGGATCAGAAACTGTATTGCTCAAAACTTGTTTCCCATAGACATGACCTTTTTCAATTACAAAGAGAAGATTTTTCAATAATTCTGACGGGCTTGCTTGGTTTAAAGGACTGGGTTGTAGTTGAAGGGAATCGGGAAAATGTCATCTTAATAGACCTTTTATCGCTTTACAAAAAAGGAATTATCGATAAAGTTGCCGAAGTTACATTCCAGGCGGTGAAATCCTTCAGAGATGGTATGTATACAGGTGACTATATTCCAAAACAAGAACTATTTATACGATTGACACATGAGATAGACAAAATACTTGAAAAACACAATTTGGCAGATTCGATGAAGATGATCTGTGAGCTTTTGTATTCAAATGTCGCTTATTATGATTGGGTTGGTTTTTATTTGGTGGATCAAAATAAAGCAAACGAACTCGTATTAGGACCATTTGTGGGTGAGCCAACAGAGCATGTTAGGATACCTTTTGGAAAAGGTATCTGTGGACAGGCGGCTGCGACTGGCATGACCTTTCTTGTTCAAGACGTTTCGAGGGAAACCAATTATCTTTCTTGCAGTCCCAAGGTGAAGGCTGAAATCGTTGTACCCATAAAGTTATCTGAAAAGATTTTTGGAGAACTGGACATAGACAGCCATGTACTCAATCCTTTTGATGAAAGTGATGATCGGTTTTTGAATACCATTTGTGAAAAAATCTCTAAGAAGATGAGGAGTGATACCGAGTGGAAGTGAGTGAACTTGTCAGAAAAGCTGCTAAGAATTTTGAAACACCTTTTTTATTGATCGACTTAGACATTGTGGAAGAAAACTACAAAAAACTCTCTAAAGCGATCCCTGGATGTAAGATCTTCTATGCAATCAAGGCAAATAGCCATCCGAGAATAATCGAAAGACTCAGAGATCTTGGTAGTAACTTTGATGTGGCTTCAATAGGAGAGATAAGAAAGCTGATAGATCTTGGTGTCACACCAGACAGGATGATCTTCGCAAATCCTATCAAGCGAGAGAAAGATATTGCTGCAGCTTATGATCTTGGCTTGGATCTTTTTGCAGCAGATTCGACGATGGAGCTTGAAAAGATAGCAGAGAATGCACCAGGTTCGCAGGTAGTGATACGTGTTGCTGTGGAGAATACTCACAGTGATTGGCCTTTATCGAGAAAATTTGGTGTTGATATGTTAGTTGCTGTTGACTTAATCGCATATGCTCAGAAATTGAGGTTGATACCCGTTGGGGTCAGTTTTCATGTCGGTTCACAGAATTACGACCCACACAGTTGGTCAAATGCAATTGAAAGGGTGGCAAAGATATTCTACTGGGCAGATAGAAATTTTGGAATAAATTTGAAGATATTAGACATAGGCGGGGGTATACCGATAAAGCATGTTAAACCTATACCCACTGTCGAAGAGATCGGGCATATAGTTTTGCAATCGGTTAACGAGTATCTTTATGGAGTCAAGGGGTTGCAGATCTTTGCGGAACCCGGTAGATCTATGGTCGGTAATTCAGCGATATTGGTGAGTAAAGTTCTTTTGAGATGCCAAAGAGGAAGTGAGGAATGGGTCTACATAGATGCTGGTGTCTTTCATGGTTTAATGGAAACCATTGAGAATTTCAGGTATGAGATACAAGTCGATGGTAAAGAATCAGAACAGAAGATACCGTTCGTCCTGGCAGGTCCAACCTGTGATAGTGTGGATAAAGTCTATGACGATGCGATGCTACCTTACAATATAACACTGGATGATATAGTCTATTTCATAAACGCTGGAGCGTATACAGTCGAATATGGAACAAATTTCAACGGAATACCTTCACCCAAAGTCTATTTCGTGCAGGATCTGAAGTAAGCTCAAATTTCAATAACCTGAACAAAAACTGTTCTAACCCTGGGGCCATCAAATTCACATAAGAAGATCTTTTGCCAGGTTCCCAGGGTTAGTTTTCCACCAAAAATCGGAATCGAAGCCGAAGATCCTACCAGAGAAGTCTTTATATGCGCATCGGCATTTCCTTCAAGGTGTTCATATTTCAAGTTTTCTGGTACCAATTCTGCAAGCCTTTTTAATATATCAAACCTAACAGATCGATCGCTACCTTCATTTATTGTAATACCCGCAGTCGTGTGTGGGACAAATACAAAACAAATACCTTCTTTAACATTTGATTCGTCAATCATTCTTTGAATCTCATGAGAAATATCGATGAACTCTTCACGTTGGGATGATCTCACTGTGAAAGTCTTCAAGGGACCACCTCATTCGAACAAAACATTTGTTATTATGACTATGTAACCATTGTGTTCTTCGAATTCCACCTTGACTCTGTCTCTTTCAACTTTAAAAGTATCGCTCACCCAATCGACAATTCTTTGTTTTATTTTTTCTGAATTCTCTTCGAACTCATTCTTGGGGACTATCTCAGTTACCGCTACGGGTCGTCTGCGTTCCAAAATTGTCTCTAATCTTTTATAAGCGGTTTCTCTACTTCTTTCGCGTTTTCTTCTCTTAAAAAGTCCAAAGAACCACACAGACATCATCCCCTTTTCCTACCGAAAAGATTTCTAAAGAACGCGACGAACCCTTTTTCAGAGATTTGAGATATATCCTCATCCACGGGAATTGATTCACCTTTAAGGCGTTTTGCAATGTTCTCAAAGACCTTTGATACCGACATATCTCCATTTAAGACAACCGGTAATCCCTTGTTTGTTGCTATAATAACTTCCTCAGAATCGGGGATAACACCTATGATTTCCAAAGCAAGAGTTGACTCCACATCTTGTTGTGTTAACATTTCACCCGCTTTGACCATCTTGATTTTGAATCTATTGAGTATTACCTTCATAGATCGATCATTGAACCCGAAATTTTCAAGCAATCCCACCACTCTATCGGCATCGGAGATCGCTGGTAATTCAGGAGTCGTAACTATCAGAGCAGTTTCCGCTGCCGCAACAGCATTTCTAAAACCTCTTTCGATGCCAGCGGGGGAATCGACCAAAATATAATCGAATACTGGATACAACGATTTCACGATATTTTTCATATCTTCTGGGGAAACCATTTCTTTTGTGGCAACTTGTGAAGCTGCGAGTAGATACAGATTTCTCATTTGCTTGTGCCTTACTAAGGCTTCTTGGGCATTTACCTTTCCGTTCACAACATCCAGCAATGTATATACGACTCTATTCTCAAGCCCAAGGACAACATCGAGATTCTTCAGGCCTATATCGGCATCAATTAGGCAAACTTTTTCACCGAGTTTAGCCAGTGTACAACCAAGATTTGCCGTTATCGTGGTCTTACCAACACCACCTTTCCCCGAAGTTACCACGATTACCTTTGCCACCTATTTCACCACCTTCCAACAGTGGGCAAAAAGTAGATCTTTTAATTGAATTTTACCACAATAGAAAATTATGTCGTAATTCTTCAAAGATTTTCTGAATCAAAATTAATTATAGTCATCATACTCGTCGATATCATCGTAATCGTCAGTGTCTTCATACTCGTCAATATCAACGAGTTTTTCAATTTCTTCGCTGTCTTCTTCGATATACTCACTGTCAATGAGTTCTTTGATTTCTTCAATACTTGATTCACTGTACTCATTCTTATCCAAGATGAGTTCTTGCACTATATAAGGAATTCCATGTTTTCTTTCATATCCTATAGCTATTAACCTAACCTTTCCTTCATCGGTGAATTTTAATATTTCGTAGTCTCCATAAGATTCGAGGTGTTCAGAGTTCTCGATCAGCTCTCTCACAAAATCATCTCCGAAGGTGCTCTCAAGATCGGCGATCTCGCCTGTTTGAAGTAATTGCTTTAGCATACTCCTTTCTTCCTTTGTCGTTACATATTTCTCCATCCAAGGTTGCATATCAAATCACCTCCACATTGTTATTTCTTCCATTAATAGACATGGTTATCTTCAACACAGTTCAATGGATGCAAAATAGATTAAACCACAAAAATCATAATTTTTCCATCCTTTTTAGCGACGAATATAGATCAAAAGATATTACATAGAGACATGTCTAAATCTATGTTATAGTATCTTTGTCATGAATCTGAAAGGAGTGCTGACGTTGAGACTTTTCATATTTGATATAGGTGGTGTGGTGTGTGAAAATACTTCTGTGGTCCCCAATATATGTGAATACCTTGGTCTTTCGAAACCTGAATTTTTGGATGTAGCAAACCAAGCAGGTTTGAAAGAGATTCAAACGGGAATGATCAGCTTAGAACAGTTTTGGACAGAATTTTCTCGCATATCTGGTATTGCTGTTACTGAAGATTTATGGGCAAAGTTTTTTAATCCCAGATTGAATACACAGACAGTACAAATAATAAACCAGTTGAAAATCACCTACAGAGTTGTAGCTGGTACGAATACAATTGAATCACATTACAAGATACATTTGAAGAGAGGAGATTACGGATTTTTCGATAAAGTATACGCTTCGCACATAGTGGGTTATATGAAGCCTGATCCTCAGTTTTATCTTCATATATTGAAAGAAGAAAGAGTCTCACCTGTACAAGTTGTTTTTGTTGATGACATGAGAGAAAATGTTCAAATGGCATCACAATTGGGTATTGAATCAATCCTTTTCACTGATGCACAAGAACTTCGACAGAAGTTGCTCGATTTACAACTTCTGTCAAACAAATAGAAAGGGGAGATTTTTGTGAAGGTAGGCTGGAAAACTCTTTTTGTAATGCTGATCCTTGTTGGTACGATAGTCTTACCGGCAAAAATCACGATAACTTGGTGGATCAACCCCTGGAGAATAGCCCCCCCTGGTCATCCTGCAGATAAGGCTTTAACGGGTGAAGAGTTTCCAAAATGGGTTTCTGAAGAATTTATGAAGCTCCATCCAGACGTAGAAGTTAAATACGTTCTTGTGACAAACCAAGAATATGCTCAGAAACTCGCAGCAGCTATTGCCACAAAGACTCAGCCGGACTTTTTCAAGGGACCTGTTTGGGATAGTCGATGGGCGAAGAGTGGTTTGCTTGAGCCAATTGATGACTATCTTTCTCAAGAAGATTGGAATGATTTCTACGATCAGTGTTTGAAGGCTGGTTATATCAACGGAAAGCACTATGTGTGGCCATGGGTTTATGGAACAAATGGCATGGGTTCGACAATGCTCCTTTATACACCAGATTTTGAGAAAGCTGGTATCGACTGGCGAAAGATCGTCAATGAAGGTTGGACAATGGAAGAATTTGTAGAGATATGCAAGAAACTCACTTGGGACAGTGATGGTGATGGACAGATTGATCATTATGCACTTGCACTTGGGGCAAAGGGTGATATGGTTCACAACGTTTTGAATTTCATTTATGCATTTGGTGGGAGATTGACAAATGAAGATGAGTCAGAAGTGATTCTCAACAGCCCCGAGGCAGTTAAAGGCCTGCAATTTGTCCTTGATCTGATAGAAAAATACGGTGTTGCACCAAAGGGAGCCGAGGCACTCGACATTTATGGTGTGATAAGTTACTTTCACACACACAAAGCGAGCATAGGTTTTGGTGGGCCATACGAGATAGGTAGGATCACGCGCTATGTAAAAGAGGGTCGTCTCTCCGAGGCATTCTATCCAGTTATTGCTCCATTTCCACATGTTGAAGGCAAGGATCCGGTGGCATATGCTCGAGGGAGTGGTTTCATTGTCTTCAAACAAAACGATGCAAAGAAAAGGGATATGATCTTTGAATTTCTCAAATTCATAACCAACAAGCAAAACATTGCCCTACTTGAAACACTCCAATATCTAACAGCGAGAAAATCTGTTAATGAGACACTTTACAAAAACGATCCATACATGAACGAGCAAGTGAGAAAGTATTCAGAAATCATGGGAAAATACGGTGTAGAGTTTTTTGGAAGTGAAGAATTTCCATGGTCTCAAATGAATGCACACTTTGTAGCGGCTCTTGAAGCGACATTTGCCAAAACAAAGACACCTCAAAAAGCCTTAGATGACTTTGTTACAGAAGCAAATAAAATTCTAAAGAAAACAAAATAAGACATCGGGACGACCACAAGGTCGTCCCTTGATTTTTTGTGAGGTGATGTAACTTGAGCTTGTTCAAACGAATATACAAAAACAGGTATGGGTATTTCTTTTTGTTGCCGCATTTTGTTTTGTTTCTGATCTTTTTTTTAATTCCCGTGGGTAGTGGTGTATACCTTAGCTTATTTGACTACAATGTTTTTTCAAAAACTTTCATAGGATTAGAAAATTATAAAGAGATCTTCAGTGACTGGCTGTTCAAAAAAGCACTTGTGAACACTTTTATATATACCTTTGGTGTAGTTCCGCTATGGCTTGGTAAAGCACTGCTTGTGACGGTTTTGATATACCCATTTCGAAGACCTATTAAGACATTCTTCAAAACGATTTTCTATTTGCCACACGTGACTTCTTCAGTTATCATCTCTTTGATCTGGTTGTGGATATTCAATCCAACCTTTGGTTTATTGAATTACTTCATGAAATTGATGAAACTAAATCCTGTTATCTGGCTTGGAAACAAATTCACAGCTATGCCATCACTTATTGCAATGCAGGTGATTATGGGTGGAGGTTCTACGATTGTATTGTTGTCTGCAGCTATGGCTTCTATACCAGAGTACTATTTTGAGGCAGCAAAGATAGAAGGGGCTAATTCTTGGAATATTTTTTCGAAGATAACCGTTCCATTGCTTAAACCTACCATTTTATATGCACTTGTTATGGGAACTATAGCGAATTTTCAAACCTTTTCCAATATATACGTTATGACCCAAGGAGGTCCAGAATTTTCAACGATCACAGTTGCATATCTTGTATACACTACAGCCTTTAGAGATTACAATTTGGGCTTGGCATCTGCGATGTCTATGGTAATGTTTGTGATTCTGGTTGGCCTTGGCATAATTCAATTCAAATGGCTTGGTTCAAATGTTCAATATTGAGGTGATTTGATGACTAAGATCAATCGTACAAAATGGATCAAGAATACAATTTCGTTAATTATCTTATTTGTACTTGGTTTAATGGCTTTCATACCACTTTACTGGATGGTTGTGACTGCTCTCAAACCACCAACACTGGTCTTGAAATTTCCACCAGAGATCTTTCCAACAAATCCCACGCTGATGAATTTCAAACAACTACTTCAAAGACCGTACATGATCAGATGGACATTCAATAGTGCTGTCGTTGCCGGATCTGTCACTGCGATCAGAATAATTTTGTGTGCTATGGCGGGATATGCAATTGCAAAAAAGAAATTCCCCGGCGCCAAGATATTTTTCTGGATCTATATTGCATCTATGATGATACCCAATCAAGTTACGCTCATACCTTTGTACATAATTGTGTCAAACTTGAGAATGATAAACACCTATTGGGGTTTGATATTACCCAGTGTAGCAGCACCATTTGGCGTATTTTTGATGAGACAATTCATGGTGACATTGCCCGACGAGATCATCGAGGCTGCCAGAATAGATGGGGCAAGTGAGTTTCAGACATTTTGGAAGATCATCTTTCCCATATCCAAACCAGCAATAGCTGTTCTCGGGATCTTCACTTTTGTCAACGAATGGAACGACTTCCTATGGCCATTGATAGTCACGAACACAACAGCGATGAAGACACTCCAAGCAGGTCTTGTGATGATACGTGAAGAAATTCCCATGGAATATGCATTACACATGGCGAGTGCGACTTATGCTGCCATTCCAATGCTCATAGTCTTTTTTGCATTTCAAAGGTATTTCCTACAGGGTATTACCGTTGGGGCTATTAAGTGATGTTCAAATATAACAAGGGGCACGTGAAGTGCCCCTTTTTTCTAAATCTTAAACTTTCTAACCTGTTCAACAAGAGTTTCAGCGATAGAAGATAACTCTTCAGAAGCACTTGAAACACTTTGACTTGAATCAGCTTGTTGTTTTACTGCTTGAGTCATCTCTTCTATCTGTTGTGCTATGGATGTTATTGACTTTGTTGCACTGTCCATTGCACTACTCATCTCTTGTGCTGCTGCACTCTGTTCCTGTGCACTCGCTGCTAAACTCTCTATCTGACTACTTATCGTCTCTACTTGTTTTAGAATATTCATTAACCTTTCTCTTACTACCTCAGATTGTTCTGTTGCCTTCTCTACTACCTTCACCGTCTCAGTTGTAACTATACTCGCTTGTTGTGCTCCTTGTTGGATCTGATTCAATATCTGTCCTATCTTGTCTGTCGCTTTCTTACTCTCTTCTGCAAGTTTTCTTATCTCATCTGCTACTACTGCAAATCCCCTACCTGCTTCTCCTGCCCTCGCTGCTTCTATCGCTGCATTCAATGCCAATAAGTTTGTCTGTTCTGCTATTGAGTTTATTGTTTGTACTATCTCTTGTATGTTCTTTGCCCTTTCACTTAATTCATTCACTGCCTTCTCTGTTTGTGTTGATTTCTCTTTGGTCTGGTTTATTATCTGTACTATACTCTGTACTGCTTTCTCTCCTTCTTTGGCTGCATTGTTCACCTCTGATGCTTTTTCTGTTAATCCTTGAGCTGATTTAGATACGTTCTGTGCACTGGCTGCTACTTCTTCTATACCACTTGTCACTTCTTGTATCGATGCACTTGCATTCTGTGCTGATTTATTTACTTCTTCCATCTGTGAGGATAATTCTTCACTGGTTGCACTCACTTCTTGAGCTGTGCTTGCTAAATTCTCTGAAGATGCATGTATTTGGTTTGATCCTTCTTGGATTGTTCTCATAGATTCTTTCAATGATTCTGCCATTTGTTCTAAGGCTTGTGCCATCTGTGATACTTCATCTTTGCCTTTTGTTTCAAATTTCACTGTTAGATCCCCTTTACCAAATTCAATGGCTTTGTCTGCAAGCACTTTAATAGGATTGGATATCGAGAAACTAATCAAGAAGATCAAGATTAAAAAGCCTACAAATGACGGAATTGTTATGAATAAATAAGACAAGATTCTCCTTTGGAAGGATTGTTGGATATCATCTATATAGACGCCACTTCCTATGATCCAACCCCAGGGTTTAAACTTTTTCACAAAAGATAGCTTCGGATACAACTCCCTTGATGTTGTGCCATCTTTCAAAGGTTTTGTCCACAGATATTGTACATAACCGCCATTTGGATCTGCATTCGTTACCTCCACGAAAGCCTGGAATAGGTTCTTCTTTCCATCAGTTTTCGTAATCTTTCGGTCACTAATTGTTTCCATAAGAGTTGCACAGTTGTACTTAGGATCATCCAATACCTTCCCATTCAAAGTAGGAGTGGTTGCATGCATAATCATGGTTGGATAAGGCAATACATCATCATTGATCCAGAAATATTCAACACCTTCGTAGCGCAAGGATTTAATAATCTCCTTAACCGTGTTCTTCGCCTGTTCTTCTGTCATGACTCCTTGTTGAGAAAGTTTGTAGTAATTCTCTATAATTGAATATGCAGTTTCTACAACATGTTTCTGCTTCAGTTTCCTTTCTGCATAAATCGTTACCTTAACAAGGTTTGAACCATAAAAAACCAAAAAGGTAAGTATAGCAAATACTGGCAAAGATAAGAACAACAGTAGTTTACCACGTATTGTCTTCATAAATTCACCTCCATTAAAAGTTACCCAAAGTCTCAAGTATTATATAAAAGTAAAGTAGAGCTTCCTGAGGAGTTTGCACCTTTAAGTGACCTATCTTCAAAAGTTGGTTTGCATGCAACCTCTTTACCCGTTGCTTTTGAAATCAAATTCAACACGATTGATTTTTTAATTATCTTGGCATTCTGAAATTTTTGCACATACTAAGTTTTGCTTTTTTGCATAATACATCGCAGAATCTGCATTCCTTATGAGTTGATCTATATTTTCACCATCTTCTGGATATTCTGCTATGCCTATATTGGCTGAAATGTGGAAATTCATACCAGAGATCTCGATTGGTTCTTCGATTGATTTTATTACGCGTTCCACAAAATGTTCGGCATCGGTCATCGAACAATCATAAAGTATCATGACGAATTCATTTCCACCAAACCTTGAGACAAGATCGCTACTTCTGGTTAATTTTTCCAATCTACTTCCAACTATTCTCAACACTTCATCTCCTGTGTGATGTCCATATTCATCATTGATCTTTTTGAATTTACACAGATCCATGAACAGAACACTCACTTTCTTACCTTCTCTTTTTGCAAGCGAGATTATTTTTTCACTGAATTCTTCAAACATTCTTCTGTTAGCAAGTCCAGTTAATGTATCATGAAATGAAAGATATTCCATCAATTCTTGTTGTTGTACAAGTTGTCTCTCAAAGTTTATTCTGTGCAAAATCATCGCAAGGTGGTTCGCAAAGAGTTTTGCAAGTTCTACTGATTCACTTGTGAATGCATCTTCTTTGTCAAAATTGTCCAGATTGAACAAAAGTGTGATCTCCGAATTTATCCTGACGGGTATTATAAGGGTGGATTTAATCTCGTCTATCCTGCCGGCTTTCCTAAGAATCTCCAATCTTTCTGATGATATGTTCGATTCGTCGTATTGCTTTAAACCTGTTCTTATGAAAAACTCACCCGAGGTCCATTGAGAGATCTCTTGAGTACTAAAAGAAATTTTTGAAAGCTCTTTTAAATCATATCCAAATGAGGCCACGTATTTATATCTTTCATTTTCTTTCACAAGAACGGTACCACTTTGAGCACCAGGTACAATCTCTATCGCTTTTTCAAGTAGAGTCTGGTAAGGCTGTTCTATCTTTCCCTGTAAGTACTTTCCTGTTAAATCTAAAATGATTTGCAAAGCCTTTCTTTCTCTTTCTGATTTTTTCCACAGAATTCTTTCTACTGAGAACCTTGTTTTAGTATTGTTCCAGATAGAATACAACATGATGATGGTTGAAACCAATAAAGCATTTAAGAATGAAAAAACATCTAAATCTGAAGATATACGTTGATATTTCAAACCAAAGGTAAAGTCTTTTCCTGTTTTACTGATTTTGATATTTCTAACGCCAAGTGAATTCAATATTTCCTGCGAGTCCAATGTTGCTAAAATTACTTTACCAGGAACGTAGAGATTTAAATTCTCTGTGTAGATATTGAATTTGATTGCCAAATTTTCGTCAATCAATTCTATTTGGTAGGGTTCCGCAGTGTGTTGATTTACTTTTAGAACCTTCAGTTCTCTAATCTCTGGAAATTCTTGCCTGATCTCTGTGAAAAGCTTTTCTATTTGCTGTGTGTCATTTTGGAAAAACAATCTTAGAGTAGAGTCGCGTTGAAAGTACATAACGCTTATGTATTTCGCGGTTTGCTCTACCTTTCCAAGATATGCTGTTTTTGCCAATTGTATACTGTGGTCAAATCTTTGATGGTTCAAGAAGGCGAATATAGTTAGAACAATGGCAAAGACAATGATGAATAAAAAAACTTGTCTTATCATCGGAACACTTCCTGTTTTAAATTTGTCAAGTGTAATATATCATAGTTTTGTGGATATGAATCATTTTTTAACACCATGTTCTGATTCTTGTTTTACTCAGAAATTGTTATAAAATTAAAGACGAGGTGATCTATGATGAAAAGTTTAGTTCTAATAGCATTACTTGTCACTGTGAGTGTTTTTTCATTGAATATTCTTGTTCCAGCTGGTCCAACTGTGGTAAGTGTTGCTGCTTTGCTTGAAGAAAAGGTGAGTTCAGATGTACCGTTGAAGATTGATTTTTGGCGGACACTTGATCAAGTGAGTGCACAGATAGCCGCTAAATCGGTTGATATAGTAGTTTTGCCGGTTTCAATTGGAACAACTCTTTATTTAAAAAATGTAGATTTGAGACTTGCTGCTGTGACGCTCTGGAGTGGTTTTTATGTTGTTACTAAGGATATTAAACTCAGTTCTGTTGAAGATTTGAACAACCAAGAAATCTACACACCTCAAGGTAAGGGACAGACAGGTGATGTTTTGATAAGATTTTTGGTAGAAAAATATAATCTCTCAAATGCCTCTATAAAATACGCGGTTCAAAATGAGATTGTTGCGCTTATGAGTGCTGGAAAGGTAAAAATTGCCGTTCTTCCAGAGCCATTTGTCACACTCGCGTTGAGAAATGCTTCTGCATCGATTGCGTTTGACTTACAGCAGATTTGGTCACAGCTCACAGGAAAAAAGCCAGAGGTACCAATCACAGGCGTCTTTGTCAGAGGAGAACTTCTTCAGAAAACACAAGAGATTTTGCAAGCACTCGATGCGATTAAAAGATCGATCGATTATGCCAAGCAAAATCCAAAGGAAGTATCTCAACTCTCTGCAAAATACCTTGGTGGTACGAGTCCGGAAGTCATAGAAGAATCTCTGAGAAGAACCCTGTATGAGTATCGATCTGCGAAGGATCAAAAAGAAGATATCGTCTTTTATTTGAATACAGTAAAACAGATTGAGCCAGAGGCTATGCCGACACTTCCAGATGATGCTTTCTTCGCGTTCTAAGTGGTTTTTGCTCGGGATAGTTTTTTTGATATGTTTTTGGTATATGATATCTTTTCTTGTTGGATCTTCTTTAGTCTTTCCTAATCCAAATCTCGTTGTTGCCCAGATCTTTGAGCTTGCAAAGACTGGGCAGTTATTTATTTATTTGTGGCAAACTTTCTACAAAGCCTTTTTGGGATTGATACTCGCTCTATTGACGGGTTTGTTTTTAGGGTTTGTGATTGGTATATCGCAGAGATTGTATGAATTATTTCGTCCTCTTCTGATGATTGTTCGGTCTGTTCCAGTTGTTTCGTGGTTGAGTACGGTGATACTTCTGTGGGGTATAGGGTGGAAGGGCGTCGTCTTCATTGTTTTTATGACTCTACTGCCTACGGTGGTCTTCAACATTGCCGAAGGTGTTAGAGCGGTGGATGTCAGGTTGCTCGAGATGGCAAGGATATATTCTGTCTCGAAAAAAAGGGTTTTTGAAAAAATCTATCTTGGCTCTGTCTTGCCATTTTTGCTTTCGGCTATAAACGTGAGTATTGGTACTATGTGGAAAGCGGCTATTGTCTCTGAATATCTGATTGGTGATAGCGGTCTTGGATTACAGATCTTTCAATCGAAATTTTACATAGACACTCCGAAGGTTTTTGCTTTTACCATCAGTGCTGTGCTGTTTGGACTTGTACTTGAATTGATTTTTTCATCGCTTTGGGAGAGGTATTTTAGTGAGAAAAGTACTTGAGTTGTTGAATGTATGTAAGGATTTCGGAAGACTGAAGGTTCTAAAAGATATCAATTTCAGTCTATATGAAGGCCAGTCAGTAGCGATAGTTGGTAAATCAGGTTGTGGAAAAACAACATTGCTGAGAATCATTGCAGCTCTTGACAGTCCGACCTTTGGTGAGATTAAAAGAGATTTTAAGAGTGTTGGTTATGTATTTCAAGAAGATCGTCTGATACCTTGGTGTACGGCTTTTGAGAATCTGTTATTTGTTTGTGAAGATACAGATCGAATACTCAGTGTTCTGAAATTAGTAGGGCTTGAAGAGTTCAGAGATTATAAACCAAGAAAATTAAGTGGTGGAATGAGACAAAGATTGAATTTGGCTCGTGCTTTGGTTAAGAAACCTGATCTATTGCTTTTTGATGAACCATTTCAGAGTTTGGATCTTGTGACTAAATCAAAGTTGATAGGGGATTTACAGAAAATCTTGAAAGAGCTCGGTACGACTTATATAATCGTAACTCACGACATAAGAGAAGCCGCGTGTTTGTCACAAAAAATATACGTTCTTGCTGGGCAGCCTGCGACGATTGCCAAGCAGATAGATTTAAACAGAAAAATCACCAATTTATTCGATCCTCAAATTCTCGAAATTGAAGAGCAAGTCACGTCTTTGCAGCAAGGTGATTTTTATAAAGTTGAGTGATCAGCGAAATCAGTTTTTGTGGATCATCTATTTTGTAGAGATTTGTGTCTACCGGTAGATCACTCGATCCGAAACCCTTTGGTCCTGCGAAATGTTTTGAAAATTCTTTTGAAAGCTCGAGTTCTTTTCTTTCATCAGGAATAATAAACACCGATAAAACCGTTGAGTATCTCATGAGATAATCTATATGCCAGTGATATTTTTTTCGCTCGCTCATGTGCCTACAGATCCTTTTTTGTAAGTTGTTCATTGCAGAACCAATGTAGGCGTATAAGCCTTTTTTGATCTGCCAATTTTTTCCACAATCGAGTTTGATGTCTTGATTTACTTTGATCAAAAGTACATAAGTTCCTTTCACAGAATCACCTCGGCTGTAAAAAATGTTATCATTTGATTGGTCGAAAAATGTGTGAGTTTGGTTTTATAACCCAAAGGGGGATATGAGAATGTGGATGGTAATCTCTGATACTCATGATAATCTTGTAAAAATCAAATGTTTTGTTGAAGAAGCAATCAAAAGAGGAGTTACCCATGTATTTCACTGTGGTGATATTGTCTCCCCATTTGCACTCGTTGAACTCATGAAAGGTAGCTTTGATTTTCATGGAGTTTTTGGAAACAACGATGGTGAGGTGATATTGCTCAATCAAAAATCTTCTGGAAGGGTTAGAAAGGGACCTCTTGAACTTGTCATAGATGGGTACAGAGTTCTTTTAATGCACGAACCGTGTGCGCTTGAAGCATTGCTCGAAGCCAATTATTACGACTTCATCTTTTACGGGCATATTCATAAGGTTGATATTAGAAAAAGTGCAAAAACCATGATTGTGAACCCAGGCGATGCGAGTGGATATCTCTCAAACCAAGCAACGGTGGCATTTGTGAATCCACAAACTAAGGAGATAGAAATCTACCATGTGTGAAAGACTATTGACTTTTCTCTGTGAATGGGATAGGCTAAGTATCGAATATGAGAATTCCCAAAAAGATAGTTCAGATATCGCCTTTGGGTAGTAAAATCAAAAAGCTATTTCTCAGTGCATGTGATTGCAAGGGTAGGTTGTTTTTCTCAAAGTTGAATATTTATAAAAAGGTCAGCAAAAGCTGACCTTTTTTATTTTATGGAGGTGTTGGTATGAAAAACTTTCGTGGTAGGACTCTTGCTTTGATAAGAGATTTCTCCGTAAGTGAACAACTCTTTCTTTATGAAAAAGCCAAGGAATTAAAACAAAAATGGCTGAACAAAGAAGATCTTGATGAGTTTCAGATCAAAGACCCTGTGAATATCTACATTGTTTTTGTCGAACCCAGTACAAGAACAAAGGAGTCTTTTATAAACGCGGCGAGGTTTCACAAAAACGCTCATGTGAATATCTTTGATGCAGAACACTCTTCCTTCAACAAAAATGAGAGCTATGTTGATACCTTTAACATGCTCACAAGTTATGGTGACTACTCGATTTTCATTGTTAGAACGAGATTAGAGGGCGTCCCACGACTTTTAGAGAGAAAAGTAGGTGAGTTTGCACATAGACACGGCATTGATAAACCGGCATTCATAAACGGCGGAGATGGAAGACATGAACATCCCACACAAGAACTTTTAGATGAATTCACCTTTCTTGAACAGAATAATTTTGACAATTCATATATCAAAATCGCCTTGATAGGCGACCTGCTACACGGTAGAACGGTTCATTCCAAGGTGGATGGTTTGAAAATTTTCAAAAATGTCGAGGTAGATCTCATTGCTCCTGAAGAAATTCAGATGCCTGAACACTATGTTGAGAAGATGAAGTCGAATGGGTTTGAAGTGAGAAAATACTTCTCGATAGATGAATATCTCTCAAGCTCAAATATCGCAAGAACATGGTATTTCACCAGATTACAACTGGAAAGAATGGGAGAAGATATTCTCGAGAAAGAACATGTATTGAGAAAGGCTGTGACCTTTAGGAAGGATATGATTGATAAGGTTAAAGAGGGAACAAAATTCTACCATCCATTGCCAAGACCGAAGATCAATCCAGAAATACCAACTTTTCTGGACGAACTATCTCTTAATGGTTGGGAAACACAAGCGAGAAATGGTTTCTGGATAAGAGTTGTTTTATTATCAATGCTTGGTGGAGCTATCACAATGGAATGTGATGAACCAGAAAAAACGCCAATGGAGGAAGATGAGTATGAATTCATCATACCAGCCCAGATAGTTCATGGAACAAAAGGTGTTGCAAAAGAGGGAAAACGTGGCATCAAACCCATTGAGAATGGAACGGTGATCGATCATATAGCAAAAGGGAAGAGTACCGAAGAGGTTTTCAACACAGTTGTGAAGATCAGAAGAATTCTGAAGCTTTATGATTGCGATAGTGCCGATGGTATCTTTAAGTCTGCCGATGGAAGTTACAAGGGTTATATCAGTCTACCAGATAGATATTTGACCAAAAAAGAGATAAAAAAGCTGGCTGCTATTGCCCCTAACACAACTGTGAACATCATAAAAGATGCCTCGGTGAAAGAAAAATATAGAATCAAATTACCCCCCAAGATATACAATTTTGATGAAATCAGGTGTAAAAATGAAAATTGTATAACCCATCCAAAGAACGGTGAAAATGTAGGCGCGTCTTTTGTGAGGATTGGGGATAAACTTGTCTGTGAATATTGTGAGACACCACATGAGTACAGTGAGATATGGGTAATATGACACTTGGGAGTGATGTGATGGCTTTAAAAGACTTCAAATGGGCTTTGATCACTGGTGCGTCATCGGGAATTGGAAGAGAATTTGCAATTGAACTTTCGAAGAGTGCTTTGAACATAATCGCTGTAGGAAGAGATCATAATAGATTGAAAGAAGTTGCTAACAAGGTGAGAGAATCTTCAAATGTCGAATTTGTGATTTATCCAGCTGACCTTTCAAAAAAAGAGGATGTTGATTCTTTGATCAAAGATCTTTCGAAGTACCAGGTCGATTTGTTGATCAACAACGCAGGTTTTGGCCTCTATGGAGAATTCACAGAGCTTGCTTTAGATGAGATAGAAAAGATGATTGAACTCAATATCAAGACTTTAACCACCCTCAGCCATGTCTTTGCGAAGAAAATGATCGAAAGGAGATCTGGCGGAATAATAAACATCTCTTCGGTCGCTGGGCATATACCCTTGCCATATTTCAGTGCTTATGCTGCAACTAAGGCTTATGTGTATAATTTTTCACTTGCCCTTTGGGCTGAATTGAAAAGATACAATGTTCATGTGATGTGTGTATCACCAGGACCAACAGAAACAAGGTTCTTTGAAAGGGCTTTTAGACAACAAAGTATACAGCGATTTGGAAATAGAATGAAACCAAATGAAGTTGCCATAGGTGCACTCAGGGCATTTGAGAAGGGTTCGATCGTGTACACTCCTGGCTTGAAGAATAGATTCATCGTTTTTGTTGGCAAAAAACTCATGCCAGACAGATTCATTGCCAAGGTTCTTGGCGGTTAGCCAAGATTGTCTTTCAGAAAATTGAAAAAATTGTACCACGATATTTTTTCAATCTCTTTTTGTGTGAAACCATTTTTCTCCAATAACTCGATAAGGGCTGGTACTTTGGTGGTATCCTCCAGCCCTGTTGTTTGTTTTTGGACAGTGTTTTTGAGTGATTCATCCGTCTTAAGATAGTCGGAGAAATCAAAACCAAGACAGATATGATCGATACCAACCAAGTTGGCAACATAAGTTATGTGTTCAATTACTTTTTCTATCGTTGGATTTTCACGATCTACAATCTGTGGTAATGCACTGATGCCTATCAAACCACCGGCTTGGGCTATTACCTTTATCTGTTCATCTTTGAGATTTCTTGGAACTGGGCACAGTGAAAAAACATTAGAATGGGTTGCAATCACAGGTTTTTGAACGATCTTAATCACATCCCAGAAACTTTTTTCACTCAAATGGGATATATCGAGGATTATCCCGAGTTTTTCCATGATCTTTATTGCTTCTTTTCCAAGATCGTTCAAACCCTTTGAGGCATCATCGCATCCACAACCTGCTGCAAGATCGTTAACTTCGTTCCATGTCAGGCTCATTATCCTAAAACCGAGTTCGTAGAGTGTCACAATGAAATCTATATTTTTTCCTATGCCAATTAGACCTTCTATGCTTGAAATTACCGCGACTTTGTCATTTTTCAGTGCGTCAACAATTTGTGTATGAGTCTGTGCAAAAACAAAATCTTCGTGGTTCATCAATTTTATTTGTTCAGACCTTGCACCGAGCATCTGAAGAAATTTATCCATGGGATTCTCAATCTTGGGATTTGTCCACACAGCGGCATTTATACCCCACACATTGCCAGATTTTAATCTCGGTAAATGATAGGTTCTTAGGACATCATTTTTTCCTTTCTCTTTTTTGAGAGAAACATCGTACCATATATCTGTGTGAGTATCA